>CAZYTR010000034.1:0-19043 GCA_964650365.1 uncultured Alcaligenaceae bacterium
TGCTGGAGGTGCTCACCGATCAGGGCGTGGGCACGCTGATCCGCAACCGGTAGCCGCAGTGCAATCCCGTTTCAGCGGCAGAACGTGGATTTTCGATCTGGATAACACGCTGCACGACGCCCGCCCGCACATCTTTCCGCACATCGATAGGTCGATGACGGCTTATCTTGCCGAGCACCTTGATCTCGGCGCCGATGCGGCCAACGAACTGCGCCAGTTCTACTGGCGCCGCTATGGCGCCACTCTGGTGGGGCTGATTCGCCATCACGGCATCGATCCGCATCATTTCTTGAGCGAAACCCACCGCTTGCCTGAAATCGGGAACTTGGTGGTGGGCCGCCGCGAACTGCGATCGGTATTGCGGCGCCTGCCCGGACGCAAGATCGTTTTTTCCAACGCACCGGCGCATTACTCGCGGACGATCCTGGCGGCACTGGGCGTGGAAGACCTGTTCGACGACGTGTTCTCGATCGAACGCACACGCTTTCGGCCCAAGCCCGACGCGCATGGATTCCGCAGGCTGCTGCGCACTCACCGGCTGCAGGCGTCGCGCTGCATCATGGTGGAGGACAGCCTGGAGAACCTGCGGACCGCCAAGCGCCTGGGAATGAAGACCGTCTGGGTGGATCAGTCGAGCCGCGCGCCCGCCTGGGTGGACGCGAATGTCCGTCACATCGCGCGGCTGCCGCGGTTGCTGCACCTGCTGTGAATTCTCAAATATTCACTCTCACCGCAGAGGACGCGGAGGACGCAGAGGAACGACAAGAGGAAAAACAGTATGGCGGGGTAAAATCTTTCATTGTCTGATGATCCACGGCAGTGATGATTGGCGCCAAGTGTTCGCGAACAGCCACTCTGCTTTGAACCCCAGCTTACTTTTCCTCGTTTTTGTTTTTCCTCCGCGTCCTTTGCGTCCTCGGCGTTTAGTGTTTGTCCTGAACGCAAACAAACGCCGGCCGATCGTGTTAAATTCCCGGCCGTTCGGGTAACCTTTGCTTTACTCACCCCAAGCCATTCCACCGCAACATGCCGACCAAGCCGGGCGAACGCAAGCGCCAGATCCTGCAGACCCTCGCGGCCATGCTCGAGGATCCCAAGGCGGAGAGAATCACCACCGCCGCCCTGGCCAAGCGATTGGACGTTTCCGAGGCGGCGCTGTACCGGCATTTCGCCAGCAAGGCGCAGATGTTCGAGGGCCTGATCGAGTTCATCGAACAGACCCTGTTCGGGCTGGTCAACAAGATTGGCGCGGAAGAAAAGAGCGGTCTGAAGCAGATTGAGGCCGTGCTGATCATGTTGCTCGGTTTCGCCAAGAAAAACCCCGGAATGACGCGGGTGCTGATCGGCGATGCGCTGGTAAACGAGGACGAGCGCCTACAGGCGCGCATCAACCAGTTGCATGACCGGCTCGAAGCCACGCTCAAGCAGGCAATGCGCTTTGCGCTTTCGGAAAAGGAGATTCCCGAAGGCGTGGATCCCGCTGCGCAGGCGAATCTGATGCTGGCGTTCGTGGTGGGCCGCTGGCACCAGTTCGCGAAGAGCGGTTTCAGGCGCGATCCGACCGAGTACTGGTCGGCACAGTGGCCAAGCATTGTGTGATGGACGGTTGCACCCGGCGTCACCGCACCGCGCGGACCGTCGCCGCCGTTTTCGTGCTGGTGTGCGCGGGTTTTGCGCTGTCCGGTTGCGGTGCGTCGGACGACCAGTACGCGAAAGTCGTGGTGGGCACCTGGGGTTCGCGGGACGTAGCGCCGGACGACGTGATCGTCGAGACCCAATTCACCCTGCTGCCCGGAGGGCGGGTCAATTGGCAGGGGCAGGTGCGTTTGCTCGTTCCGCCGACGTTCTACTTGCCGAACCGGCCCAATTTTGAAGTGAAGAACGGCAGGCTGATTTACTACTTCACTGCGAGCGGCAACTGGGCGGTGCGCGAAGGCTACCTGCACACCAGGATCGAATCCTCCACGTTGCCCAGCCTGATGCCGGTCGGTTTCGCGGCCGCGTGGAAGCTCAAGGAAGTCACCAACCGGGAGATGATCTACGTCTCCGCCACCAATGGGCGGACACGGGTCGAGTTTCGCAAGGAGTGATTGAGTGATTGAGTGATTGAGGGATTCAGTGATTCGGTGATTCGGTGATTCGGTGATTGAGTGATTCGGTGATTCAGTGATTGAGTAATTGAATCGCTGAATCACCGAATCACTCAATCACCGAATCACCGAATCACCGAATCTTAGCCGCAGACCGCGCACTGCGAATCCTTCTTCAGCCTGACGCTGCGCCATTCCATCGTCAGCGCATCGAGCAGCAGCAGCCGCCCGGTCAGATCGCGGCCGATTCCCATCAGCAGTTTCAGCGCTTCCGCCGCCTGCATGGAACCGATTATGCCCACGAGCGGTGCGAATACGCCCATCACCGCGCAACGCATTTCCTCTACGTCGCCGTTTTCCGGGAACAGGCAGTGATAACAGGGGCTATCCTGGCGGCGCAAATCGAACACCGCGATCTGCCCGTCGAAGCGTACGCCGGCGCCTGACACCAACGGCTTGGCGAATTTCACGCAGGCACGATTGACCGCATGGCGGGTGGCAAAATTGTCGGTCGCGTCGATCACCACGTCGGCGGACTGCACCAGTTGCTCGAGCCGCAGGCCGGCGACGCGTTCGGCGATCGCCTCTATCGAGACTTCGGGATTGATGCGGGCCAGCGTAGCGCGGACGGAATCGACTTTTTTCCTGCCGATCGATTCGGTGAAATGCACGATCTGCCGCTGCAGGTTGGTGAGGTCCACCGCGTCGTGATCGCAGACGGTGATGCGGCCCACTCCGCTGGCGGCAAGGTAGAGCGACACCGGCGCACCCAGTCCGCCGGCCCCGATCAGCAGCGCGTGCGCGCCGAGTAGCTTCTCCTGCCCGTCGATGCCGATCTCGGGCAGGAGAATGTGGCGGCTGTAACGCAGTAACTGGTTGTCGTCCATGGCGGGCAAGTAGTTTTCGGCCATCTTAACGCGGCAAGGCCCGCGCTGGGCGGGCCTTGCCATTCGATCGTCGGATCGGGAGGGAAACTTATTTCTTGCTGAGGATCTGCAGGCCCTTCAGCAGGTTGAGCGCCTGATTGAGCTGGTAGTCGCTCTTCGACACGATATCCGGCGGGCTGTCGTCGACGGCCTTCTCAGCGGCCTTGGGTGCCGGCACCGGCGCAGCCGACTGCGGCTGCGGCGCCGGTTGCTTGGTCTCGATGGCGCTGCCGTCCGGGTTGGACAAGTGGCGCTGCAGATCGGATTCACGCACCTTGATGGCGGCCTCACCCTCGGTCACGGTTGCCTCTTCCACCACGATGTCGGGCGTGATGCCCTTGGCCTGGATCGAGCGTCCGTTCGGCGTGAAGTATCGCGCCGTGGTGAGCTTGATAGCGGTGCCGTTACCGAGCGGCAGAATGGTCTGCACCGAACCCTTGCCGAAGGTCTGCGTGCCCATCACCACCGCGCGTTTATGGTCCTGCAACGCCCCCGCCACGATCTCGGAAGCGGAAGCCGAGCCGTTGTTGACCAGCACCACCATCGGCAGCGTTTTCAATTCCTTGGGCAGCTTCTTCAGATAGTCGTCCTTGCTGCCGCGCAGGTAATACTCGGGCCGCGCGTACAGCTTCATCTTGGCGTCCTCGGTGCGACCTTCGGTGTACACCACCAGCGCATCGCTGGGCAGAAACGCCGCGGCAACCGCCACCGCGCCGTTGAGCAAGCCGCCCGGGTCGTTGCGCAGGTCCAGGATAATGCCCTTCATCGGCCCCTGGTTTTCCTTGAAATGCTTGTCGATCGCCTTGGCCAGCGTCTCGGCGCTGTGCTCCTGGAACTGGGTGACGCGGAAGTAGGCGTAGCCGGGCTCGAGCAGTTTTGATTTGACGCTCTGGATCTGGATGATCGCGCGGATCAGCGTCACCACGCGCGGTTTGGTGTCGCCCTTGCGAACGAAGGTCAGCGTGATGGGGGTGTCCGGCTTGCCGCGCATGCGCTTCACCGCATCATTCAGCGTCATGCCTTTCACGTTGACGTCGTCGAGCTTGATGATCAGGTCGCCGGACTTCAGGCCAGCCTTCCAGGCCGGGGTGTCCTCGATCGGGGCGACCACCTTCACGAAGCCGTCTTCCATGCCGACTTCGATGCCGAGACCGCCGAACTCTCCCTGCGTGCCCACCTGCAGCTCGCGAAACGCTTCTGCGTCCAGGTAGGCCGAGTGCGGGTCGAGGCCGGAGAGCATCCCGTTGATCGCCTCGGAAATGAGCCGCTTGTCGTCCACCGGCTCGACGTAGTCGTTCTTGATCCGGCCGAAGACTTCGGTAAACGCGCGTAAATCCTCGACCGGCAGGGGGCCCGCGCCCTTCTGCGCCACGGCCGAGAAGTTGAGGCTGATCAGCACGCCCAGGATCGCGCCCAGAACGATCAGGCCGACCTGCCGAAATCTGCTATGCATCTTTGCTTGCTCCTTTGAGCTCAGGGAGTCGCCCCTGCCGAAGACCTTACTTCAATGTCACCCAAGGCAGCGGGTCGAACGGTTTTCCCTGATATCTGAGTTCGAAGTATAAACCCGAATCGGGGTTGCCGCCGCTGTTGCCGATGGCCGCGATGGTGTCGCCGGCCCTGGTTTCGTCGCCCTCCTGCTTGAGCAACGCTTCGTTGTTGCCGTACAGGCTCATGTAGCCGTCCCCGTGATCCACGATCATGAGATTGCCGAAACCCCGCAGCCAGTCGGCATAGACCACCCGGCCGCCGGCTATGGCCTTGACCTCCCGGCCCGGTTCGGCGGAGATGAACAAACCCTTCCACGACAATCCGCTGTCCTGTCTTTGGCTGCCGAAACGGTTCGTGAGTTCCCCGAGTACCGGCAGCCTCAACTTGCCCTTGAGCTTGCGGAACGGCCCGGACCCCGAATCCGCGCTCGGCAACGCCTGATTGGCGATTCGCTTGCCCGGTTTCTTGCGCGCGGCTTCCTTGGCCAGGCGCTCGATCAGGCGCGTCAGGCGCTCCTCATCGCGCTTGAGCGTTGACAGTTGCTTGCGGTTATCGGCGATCTGGCTGGATACCTGGGCGTAAACACGCTGGCGCTCGGCCTTCTCCTTCTCCAGCCGGCGCTTCTGGCTTGCCTCTTCGATCTGCAGCGCTCGCAATTCAGCGTTCTTGGCGTGGGTTTCGTCGGCGAGCTTTTCGAGGTTCGCAAGGTTGTACCTGAGACTAGCCAGGAGTTCCGCGCGGGCGCGGGAAACGTAGCCCAGGTAGTGCAATTGGCGCGCGATTTCGTTGGGATCCTCGCGATTGAGCACCAGCTTGATCGCCTCCGACTGGCCGGTGACATACTGCTGGTAGAGCAGTTTGCTCAGCGTGGCTTGCTCAGCGGTGATATCGGCCTCGACCGTGCGCGCGCGCGACCGCAACTTTGTCAGGGCGGCATTGACTTGGCGCCGCTGGTCCGCGAGTTGATAGAGCTTGCGGTTGGTTTCGCTGACTGCCCGCTCGGATTCCCTGAGCGCGTCGCCTGCCTCGGCCTTCGATTCTTCGGACTCCGCGAGTTGTTTCTGCAGCACTCCGATGCGACCGCGCAGTTCCTCGAGATCGTCCTTGGGCGCGGCATGTGCCGGAACGGCAAGGGCCGCAAGCGTGAACAGCAGCGCCGCGCCAGTTTCAGCAGCAAGAGAAGCGAATGATGCGGATCGTCGCACGCGCTCCGGGCTCAGGTTCCGGCGCGCGCCTGGGCGGCCACAGCGGCAGCCGCCCGCTTCGCCTTCTCCTGGTCGCCGAGGTAGTAACTGGAGAGCGGCTTCAGGTTCTCGTCAAGCTCGTACACCAGCGGGATACCGGTCGGAATGTTCAGCGCCACGATGTCCTTCTCCGACACGTTGTCGAGATATTTCACCAGAGCGCGGAGGCTGTTGCCATGCGCAACCACGATCACGCGCTTGCCGGCTTGGACCTGCGGGGCGATCACATCGTTCCAGTACGGTAGGAAACGCGCCACCGTGTCCTTGAGGCATTCGCCGAGCGGGACGTCGCTTTCCTTCATGTCGCGGTAGCGCGGGTCGTTCCCCGGGTAGCGCGGATCGCTTCGCGCAAGCGGCGGCGGCGCAACGTCGTAACTGCGGCGCCATAGGAGGATCTGGTCTTCGCCGTATCGCGCCGCCATCTCGGCCTTGTTCAGCCCCTGCAGCGAGCCATAGTGGCGCTCATTGAGTCGCCACGAGAGCTGCTGCGGGATCCACATCAGGTCCAGTTCATCGAGGACAATCCACATGGTACGGACTGCGCGCTTGAGCACGGAACCCAGCGCCAAGTCGAATCCGTACCCGGCCTCCTTGAGCAAGCGGCCGGCCTCGCGCGCCTCGACCAGGCCCTGGTCCGACAGGTCCACATCGGTCCAGCCGGTGAAGCGGTTCTCCTTGTTCCACACGCTTTCGCCGTGGCGGAGCAGAACGATTTTTTTCATCGGGCGCAATTGAACATGAAATATCCGCGCACGGAAGCCTGCGCTTCGAAGATAGAATTGTAGTATCGGCTTGGGCGCGTGTCGCGCCGCTTGTGGCATTCGTCGCCGCGCATTGCGCGAAACCATGCCTTTTTTAACGAAACTTTTTTTGGGGGGCGCCAGACCTGAGCAATTCGTACACCGGCGCGGCTCCTCCGTTCGCTGCGAGGCTTGCCCTGGCGCTCGTCGGACTGGCTTGGGTGTTGCCCTTCCTCAGCCCCAATTTCCGCGAGCCGATCTCGAGTTTCTACGGCGAGGCAACCGCGGCGGTCTTCGGACTTGCCGCATTCGCCTGCTTGCTCAGCCGTTCGCTGTGGGCGGGAATAGAATTGCCGCGTTCGAGCCTGGTGTTTCTCGGCTTCGCCGGTCTGATTCTCTTGCACATCCCGCTCGGGCGCTCGGTCTACCTGCAGCAAAACCTGCTGGCGATCATGTATCTGTTGTGGGCCACCGCACTGGCAATGCTGGCGTGGAGGCTCAAGCAGGTGTTCGGGATGCAGTCCGTAGTCGTGGTGCTTTCCTGGTTCGTGGTCGCCGGCACGCTGATAAACGCGTCCATCGGACTGATGCAGTTCTGGGGGGTGCAGTCGCCGCTTTCGCCTTATGTGCTGCCGCAGATCTACGGCCGCATCTACGCCAATACCGGGCAGCCCAATCATCTTGCCAACTACCTTTGCCTCGGGCTGGCATCGCTGGCCTACCTGTATGGCGTGCGGCGTTTGCTGCTGCCACTCGCCCTTGCCGCAGCGGCGCCGTTGCTGCTGGTATTGACGGTGTCCGGTTCGCGCACCGTCTGGATCTATCTGGCTGCGCTGGTCGTTCTTAGCGCAGTGTTGCACCGGTTGCGGCCCCAGCCTGCGGCCTCGCGCATCGTCGGCTTCGGCTTTGCCTGCGTCTGCGGATTCCTGGCAATGCAGTGGTTTGCAGAATTTCTTCTGACGGGCGCGGCACTTCCGGTCGAAACCATACGGGCGCGTATGGGCACCGAGGGCCTGGACTCCGGATTCCGGGCGCGCGCGTGGTACGAGGCTTGGCTGATGTTTCTGGACGCGCCGCTCATGGGCGCAGGATTCAGGCAGTTTGCGTGGCAGCATTTCCTGCTCAATGCGCAGTTGCCCCCTCCCCGCATAGTCGATTTGATCGCGGATCACGCGCACAATCTGCTTCTGCAGACCATGGCCGAGTTCGGCATCGCCGGCGTCGCGGTCCTGGGTGCCGGGGTGGTATCCCTGCTGCTCGGATTGCGTCGTCAGGAACCGAGCGCGCATCTATGGTGGTCGTGCGCGGTGCTGGCGATATTGGGCATCCACAGTATGCTAGAGTACCCGCTCTGGTACGCCTATTTCCTCGGCATTGCGGCGGTGGCGCTCGGCGTGTCCGAGACTTTTGTGGTGAAGGTCGGCGATCGCAATCGCGGTCGTTTGCTGATGGTGCCGATGTTGCTCCTGGGCTGCATGGCGGCAGCCAACGTTTATCAGGACTATCGCACCCTCCAGTCGATGCGCCAGATCCAGCCGCAAGCGTCCGCCACCGTGGCGCAGGGTCGCAAGGGCACGGCAGCGGTTCTGCTGGATTTGCAACAGCATTCTCTGTTCGCTCCCTTCGTGGAATTGGCGCTGTCGCGTCTGATGGTGCTTAACCGAGAGCAAATCGACGACAAGGTGGCCTTCAACGGAAAGGTCATGCGCTTTGCGCCGTCGGCGGACGTGGTTTACCGGCAGGCCGTCCTGCTTGCGCTCCGAGGCGAACAGGAAGCGGCGCGCGACCAGTGGGATCTTGCAGTGGCGAATTATCCGTTCGACCGTGACGGCGTGATCGGGGTCATGGAAACCATGGCGGCGAATGGTGAAAAGGGCATTGCGGATCTGATCCAATACACAACGGCAGGAAGCGCAAAGGAATCGAAGTGAAGTTCATTCTGGACAATATCTGGCTGGTGCTGACCGCGCTGGCGAGCGGCGGGGTTCTCGTCTGGCCATGGATCAACCGGCGCCTGAGCGGGGCTCCCGAGGTCGGTCCCCTCGAGGCGGTGCAGTTGATCAACCGCAAGGACGCGGTGATGCTGGACGTGCGCGAGCCGGGCGAATTCAGCTCCGGACATGCGCCCAACGCGAAGAACGTGCCGCTGGGCCAGCTCGAAAAACGCCTTGGCGAGATCGCGAAATTCAAAGCCAGGCCAGTGGTCGTGACCTGCCAGACCGGCAGCCGCTCGCATGCCGCCACGGCCGCGCTCAAGAAAGCCGGCTTTGGCGAGGTGGTGGTATTGTCGGGCGGCTTCGGAGCCTGGCAGCAGGCTAATCTTCCGGTGGAAAAGTAGATGTCGCGGGTCAGGATGTACTGCACGGCCTGGTGTCCATACTGCGTTGCCGCGGAACGGCTGCTCGCCACCAAAGGCGTGGTGGAAATTGAAAAAGTCCGCGTCGACCTGGAGCCAGTGCGGCGCGCGGAAATGATGCAGCGAAGCGGGCGCCGCACCGTACCGCAGATCTACATCGGCGACTTCCATGTCGGGGGATTCGAGGAGCTGTCTGCGCTGGACCACGCCGGGAAGCTCGAAGCTATTCTTGGCAGAGAGACCGCCGAAGCACGCGGGCACGCCGACTGACCCGTCAACCAAGAGAACACAAGTCATGAGCCAACAACCCACCCAGCCGGTTTTTTCGATCGAGAAGCTGTTCGTCAAGGATCTGTCGCTGGAGGTGCCCGATGCGCCGCGCATATATCTGCAGCGGGAGGCGCCGCAGGTGGAGATCCAGATGAACAACAGCGCCAGCCCGATAGATGAAGGCTACTACGAGGTCGTGTTGAAGGTGACCGTCACCGCCAAGGTCGGCGACAAGACCATGTTCCTGGTGGAGGTGAGCCAGGGCGGGGTGTTCCAGATCCGCAACGTAGCGCAGGCGGAGCTCGAGCCGGTGCTCGGCATCACCTGTCCGAACATT
Organism: uncultured Alcaligenaceae bacterium; assembly: GCA_964650365.1. GTDB lineage: Bacteria > Pseudomonadota > Gammaproteobacteria > Burkholderiales > JACQAP01 > JACQAP01. The sequence continues at coordinate 9,455 of CAZYTR010000034.1, forward strand.
CTTTACCCCTATGTGCGCGAAGTGATTTCCGAAGCGGTGGTGCGCGCCGGCTTCCCGCCGGTGGTGTTGAGCCCGGTGAATTTCGAAGCGATCTTCCAGGCTCGTCAACAAGGCCAGGCGCAGGCGCCCGAGGGCGCCACGCATTAGCGCCAGGCTTCCCGACATGGCGCGCGCGCTGCTGCGATGCGGTTTTCTGGCGGGGCTGCTGCTCTGTTCGGGGGCTGCGGTTGCGCTGGAATTCCGCTCGGTGGCGGAGGCGGGGGCAATCCTTTACGACGCGCCGTCAGCAAAGGCACAGAAACTTTTTGTGCTGTCGCGCGACTATCCGGTGGAGGTCGTGGTCAAGGTCGAGGGGTGGACCAAGGTGCGCGACGACACCGGGGAATTTGCCTGGATCGAGAACCACCAGTTGTCCGAACGCCGCACGGTGCTGGTGAAGTCCTCGGGTGCGGAGGCGCGCCAGTCAGCCAGCGATGCCGCCGCGCTGGCGTTCACCGCCGAAAAAGGCGTGGTGCTCGAGTTTCTCCAACTCGCCGCCGGCTGGGTCAAGGTACGCCACCCGGACGGCGCGGTCGGTTTCATCAAGGTCAGCCAGCTCTGGGGCGTATGACACAGTGTTGAGTGACGAGTGCTTAGTGTTGAGTTTTGAGTGTTGAGTTTTGAGTTTTGAGTGTTAAGTGAACATCTGGAAACCGTGTTTAAGTCAACACTAAGCACTCATCACTCAACATTCAACACTCAACACTCAATACTCACCACTCTGCATGAAGATTGCGATATTAGGCGCCGGCGCGTGGGGCACGGCGCTCGGGATCGCGCTTTCGCTGCGCCACGAAATCACGTTGTGGTGCCGCGATCCGGAACAGAGCGGCCAAATTGGCGCCGCGCGGGTCAATGCCCGCTATCTTCCGGGTGTGGCTATTCCCGGCGCTGTTCGAATTACCGCCGATGCCGCCGCCGCACTGCAATCCTGCGAACTGGGCATCGTTGCCGTTCCCGCCGCCGCGCTGCGCGAAACGGCAGTACGCATCGCACGCGCGCGACGCACGCTGGATGTGGTCTGGCTGTGCAAGGGTTTCGAGAGCGGCAGCGCCAAGTTTCCGCACCAAGTCATCGGCGAGGAGTTGGGCGAGAGCTTTCGCTGCGGAGCGCTGTCGGGACCGAGTTTCGCAGATGAAGTGGCCCGTGGGCTGCCGGCGGCAGTCACGCTGGCTTCGCACGATGCTGCATTTGCCGCGGTGGCCGCGCGCGAGTTGCATACCGGCCGCCTGCGCGTGTACTCCAGCGATGATCTTGTCGGCGTGGAGACCGGCGGGGCGGTCAAGAACGTGATTGCCATTGCGGCCGGGGTTTGCGACGGACTCCAGCTCGGTTCCAGCGCGCGCGCGGCGCTGATTACCCGCGGGCTGGCGGAAATGACCCGCCTCGGCATGCGCCTCGGCGGGCGGCTGGAGACCTTCATGGGATTGGCGGGTGCCGGCGACCTGGTGTTAACCGCGACCTCCGACCTGTCGCGCAACCGTCGGGTCGGCTTGGGACTCGCAAGCGGACGGAGCGTGGCAACCATCCTGGGCGATCTCGGACACGTCGCCGAAGGCGTTTTCAGCGCTCGCGAAGTGCAGCGGCTGGCGCAGGAGCTGGATGTCGATATGCCCATAACCCGCGCGGTCTGCCACGTCCTGGGTGGCCAGGCTTCTGCCCGTGATGCGGTAGAAGAACTGCTTCAGCGCGAGCCCAAACAAGAAAGTGTGCACTAACTGTTGGAGCCCATGAAGCCGTTCTGCCGCCACGCTTCGTAGACCACCGCCGCCACCGCATTGGACAGATTCAGACTGCGGCTGGCGGGTAGCATCGGCAGCCGCAGCCGCCGTTGCGGCTCGAAGCTTGCGCCGACCTCTTCCGGCAGGCCGCTCGTCTCCGGTCCGAAGACCAGAACATCCCCCGCTTGAAATGCGACCTGGTCATAGCGGTTGGCGGCCTTGGTGCTAAAGGCAAAGCGGCGGCTCGAGGGAACAGTGGCCAGAAAGGCCTCCCAGCCCGGGTGTACCTGGACCCGCGCGTATTCGTGGTAATCCAGCCCGGCGCGTTTCAGCTGGCGATCCTCCAGCCGGAATCCCAGCGGCTCGATCAAGTGCAGCCGGCACCCGGTATTAGCGCACAGCCGGATCACGTTTCCGGTGTTGGGCGGGATTTTGGGCTGGTACAGGACGATATCGAACATTTTGCTTGCGCTTGGTAACGTTTACAGTTTAATCTGCTAATTCAAGAGGCTGCAAATAAAACCTCATGTTACCTTGAAAGTACGGATCAGAGAAACCGCCTACAGGAATGGCTAAGCCGCACAAAATCAGGCTGGGAGAAATTCTTCTTCAGGAGAAATTGCTTGCGGAGGACCAGCTCAACGCCGCGCTCGAGGAGCAGAAGCGCAGCGGGCGCAAACTCGGCCGCGTGTTGATCGACAAGGGGCTTGTAACCGAGGAGCAGATCGCGGGAGCCCTCGCTCTCCAGCTCAAGATCCCCTACGTGAACCTCAAGTTCTACAACGGCAAGCGCGAGGTGATGCTCAAGCTGCCCGAGTCGGCGGCGCGCCGCTTCCGCGCGTTGGTGCTCGAGGACTCCGGCGCGACCTACAAGGTCGGCATGGCGGACCCCACCGACCTCACGGCTTACGACGAGATCCAGAGGATCCTCAGGCGCGACATCGACATCGTCGTGGTCCTGGGATCGGAGTTGCTGCGCACGATCGATCGCACCTACCGGCGCACCGAGGAGATCAGCGGGCTGGCGCAGGAGCTCGGCCAGGAACTGGGCGATTCGATCGATTTCGCCGCGCTCGGCATGACCGCGGGGGCAGAGGACGCGCCGGTGGTCAAGCTGCTTCAGTCGGTGTTCGAGGACGCGGTGCAAGTGCGCGCCTCGGACATTCACATCGAACCGCAGGAAAAGAAGCTGTTGATCCGCTTCCGCATCGACGGGGTGCTGCACGTGCAGGCGGAGTCCGACCCGAAGATCGCGCCGGCGCTGGTGCTGCGTCTGAAACTGATGTCGAGACTGGACATTTCGGAAAAGCGCCTACCGCAGGACGGACGCTTCAACGTCAGGGTCCGCAACGCCCAGGTCGACGTGCGCATTTCGACCATGCCCACCCAGCACGGGGAATCCGCGGTCATGCGTCTGCTCAACCAGAGCAGCGGCCTGCTCGGACTGGAGCGCATCGGCATGCCGGAAGCGATGCTGGAAAAGCTTCGCCAGATCATCAACCGGCCCAGCGGCATGGTGCTGGTCACTGGTCCCACCGGCAGCGGTAAGACCACCACGCTGTACGCCGCGCTGGATGAACTCAATACGCCGGAACGCAAGATCATCACCGTCGAGGACCCGGTCGAGTACCGGCTGCCTGGAATCAACCAGGTGCAGATCCACGAGAAGATCGATCTGACTTTCGCGCGGGTGCTGCGAACCGCGCTGCGCCAGGATCCGGACGTGGTCCTGGTCGGCGAAATGCGTGACCAGGGCACCGTGGAAACCGGGCTGCGCGCGGCGATGACCGGTCACCTGGTGTTGTCCACCTTGCACACCAACGACGCGGTCAGCACGCCCATCCGGCTGCTCGACATGGGGGCGCCCCGGTACATGGTCGCAATGTCGCTGCAAGTGGTGGTGGCCCAGCGCCTGGTGCGCATTGTTTGCGAAAGCTGCGCGGAATCCACTTCGCTGTTGGCGAACGAGCACGAGTGGATGCGCAACCACATCGGCGCCGCGGCGGACGAACATACTTACCTTAAGGGGCGCGGCTGCTCGCAGTGCAACGGCACCGGCTACCTGGGCCGCACCGGGGTGTACGAAATGCTGGAGATGACGCGGCCGGTGGTCGAGGCGGCCAACCAGCCGGAACCGGCGCGCTTCATCGAGGCCGCACGGGCGCAGATGGAAGGACGGATGCTGAACGATCACGCGGTGCAGTTGGTGATCAGCGGACGTACCACGGTCGAAGAGGCGATGCGCATCGGCACGCAAATGGAAGACTGATGGCTCATTTCGCCTACAAGGGTAGAAACACCGCCGGCGAATTGGTGCAGGGCGTGGTCGAGGGCGCCGACAGCGCCGCGGTGGCGACCCAGTTGTTCGCCACCGGAGTCACGCCCGTGGACATCGGCGAGACGCAGAGTCGGCAGGCGGGTGAATCGATCGGCCTGTTGCAGCGGCTTGCGCAGCGCCCGGTCGCCCACCAGGACCTGTTGCTGTTCAGCCGGCAGATGTACACGCTGCTCAAGGCTGGCGTGCCGATCATGCGCTCGCTCGGAGGCCTGCAGGAGTCCACTGACAATCCTACTTTCGGGCGGGTGCTGCAGAGCATTCGCGAGAACCTGGATAGCGGCAATCCGCTGTCCGTGTCGCTGCAGCGGCAGGGCGGCGTGTTTTCGCCGTTCTACGTGGCCATGGTGTACGTTGGCGAAACCACTGGCATGCTCGAGGAAATTTTCCTGAGATTGTTCAATCACCTCGAGTTCCAGGAATTCATGCGAGGCCAGGTCAAGTCGGCATTGCGCTACCCGTCATTCGTGCTTGTCGCGATGGCGATCGCAATCGTCATCATCAACCTTTTCGTCATCCCGGCGTTTGCCAAGGTGTACAAGGGTTTCAACGCCGAACTGCCGATGATCACGAAAGTGCTGATTGCATTTTCCGACTTGATGGTTTTGACCTGGCCGTTCCTGCTGGCCGCTCTGGTAGGAGCGGCGTTCGCGTTTCGCGGCTACACCCGCACCAAGGCGGGAAAGTACGCGTGGGATCGATCCAAGCTGCGCATCCCGATCGCGGGCAAGATCATCCTCAAGGCGACGCTGGCCCGTTTCTCGCGCAGCTTCGCCCTGTCGATGCGCAGCGGCGTTCCGGTGGTGCAGGGACTCACGCTGGTGGCACAGACGGTCGAGAACAGCTTCGTCGCGGAAAGAATAGAAAAGATGCGCGAAGGCGTAGAGCGCGGCGAAAGCGTGATGCGCACCGCAGTCAACGCCGGAGTATTCACGCCGGTGGTGCTGCAGATGATGATGGTTGGCGAGGAGTCCGGGGCGCTCGACGACATGATGCAGGAAATCGCCGACATGTATCAGCGCGAGGTCGAGTACGAACTGAAGACCCTCGGTGCGCAGATCGAGCCGATACTGATCCTGTGCCTCGGCGTGCTGGTGCTGATCCTTGCGCTGGGCGTATTCCTGCCGATCTGGGACCTTGGCCAGGCGGCGCTGAAGAAATGACCCATGCGTGCCCTCCTCGTGCGTGGTCGCCAGCGCGGCGTAAGCTTCCTGGAGTTGGTGGTGTGCATGGCGCTCATGGGAATCTTCGTGTCCGTGTTGCTCGAGCGGGCGTTTTACTACCAGGAGTATGCGGAAATGACCGCGATGGTATCGACTGCGGAAAACATCCGCACCGGTTTGCGCTTCAAGGTGGCGGACCTGATTCTCGGCGACCGGGTGTCGGAAATTCAGACATTGGCCGACGAGAATCCGCTGAACTGGCTTGTGGACAGGCCGCCAAATTATCTTGGCGAACTGGATTCCGTACCCTTGGACGAACCGAAAGGCCAGTGGTATTTCGACAAACGCAACCGGGAGTTGGTGTATACGGTGAACAATCGGCGGCACTTTTCGCCGTCTGCTTATCAGGATTTCAGCGTCCGCTACCGGGCGATGCGGGTGAGTGCGGGCGCGGTCACTGACAGTTCGCCCAATGTGGCAGGCACATGGGTGAGCTTGGTGCTGGTCTCCGAGTATGCTTGGTTTCAATAGCGCGGGCATGGATCGTGCATAATTTCATCAGAGATGATTTTTTTGGTGTAGGTGTTTGTCAAGACGAGGAGGCATTAACGATGAGGTCAGTTCAACGCGAAAACCGGCGCCGCGGCGGCGGCTTTACCCTGATCGAGCTGGTGATCACGATCAGCATCATCGCCATTCTGGCGGCGGTGGCCCTGCCGCGTTACATCACTCTGCAAACGCAGGCCCGCGCCGCGAAGACGCAGGCGATATTCGGTGGCGTGCGTTCGGCGGCCGCTCTTGCGCACGCACAGGCGGTCGCCACCAACGGCGTGGCCTTGGCGACGGTCTCGATGGAGGGGGTCAATGTCGATCAAGTCTTCGGTTACCCCGCGGCCACCAACGCCGGTATCGTTACCGCGCTGCAATTGGACGCGGCCGGCGACCAGGTAACCATCACGCCGGGCCCGCCAACGTTGACCGTGGACACCATCGGCGGTACTGCACCGAATTGCCGTGTCACCTACACGGAAGCCGCGGCCGCCAATGCCTCGCCGGTCATCAGCGTTGCGACCACGGGCTGCTGATGCGATTCCCTGGAAACGGCGTTCGAATGCAAGGAATGTAACGATTATTGAGCATGTTTCATTTTCACAAAAGGAGAGGCAAATGAAGTCGCATCAAAATGGATTCACACTCATCGAACTGGTGGTCGTGATCGTGATTCTCGGCATTCTCGCTGCCGTGGCGTTGCCGCGATTCATCGACCTTGCGGGTGAGGCCGCGCAATCGGCCACCGCAGGAGTGGCGGGTGCCGTTTCATCTGCGACCGCTATCAATTATGCTGCGCGCAAGGTGAGTTCCACCATGGGCGTGGGGCCGATTCTTAGCTGTGCCAACGCCAATACCAATGCCGCTACGCTATTGGCCGGCGGCCTGCCTCCCGGTTACACACTCAGCGGTGCGGCCACCTGCACGGACGGCAACTCCGCATCTTGCACGGTTACCAACACCGGCGTGACCCCCAATCGGACCGCAAGTGCGGTTATTGTCTGCGTCAGCCCGTAATCGACGCGTTCAGCCATCACTGACGCAGCTGGCATCGGCTGCGCCAGTGATCGTTCCTGCTGTCCTGGGCGCGCTGTCACAGCTTATGTCTGCGCGACCTCATCGATCGATCGCCTTGAAGGCGGGTTTTACGCTGGTCGAACTGGTGGTCGTTGTCATCCTGGTCGGCATCCTTGCTGTGGTAGCGATTCCGCGGCTGGTGGGGATTGGCAGTTACGACACGCTCGGTTTCTACGACCGAGTGGCCTCCGGGTTGCGCTACGCGCAGAAACAGGCGATCGCAAAACGCCGCATTGTTTGCGTGACTTTCGCCGCGGCATCCGTCAGCTTTACCTTTGAGCCCACGGCCGGGGGGGGATGCACCTCGAATCTCGCGGGACCGAACGGGCAAAGTCCCTATACGCTCGTTCCCCAGGGCAGTGGCGTAGCGTTCACCGCGACGCCGGCGAATTTCAGCTTTGACGCGCTAGGTCGGCCGTCAACCGCGCAGACGATCAGCATCACCGGCGACGGGATCAGGACACTCACCGTGGAGCCGGAAACCGGCTATGTCCGCACCTCTTAAGTTTTCACGCGGACGACCCTGGCTGGCGCACTGTCAAAGCCCCCCTCCGTACCGTGGCCAGCGCGGCCTCTCGCTGGTCGAACTCGTTCTTTTCATCATCATCGTTGGCGTCGGGGTTGCCGGCATACTGCTGGTATTCAACGTCACGACCAAGGCCAGCGCCGACCCGTTGATCCAGAAACAGATGCTGGCAATCGCCGAAGCATTGATGGAGGAAGTGCAGGCGAAGCCGTTCACCTACTGCGATCCGGACGATGCGCAGGCGACCACCGCGACATCCGCGACGGTCGGTGCGAGCGGGTGTCAGGCGACCGTTGAGGCCCTCGGTCCGGAAGCAGTGGACCAGCCCCCCACGGGCCCGCTCGAAACCCGCACCGGAGCCGTCCGGCCGTTCGACAACGTCAACGACTACGGCGCCAGCCTGACCATCAACCCGATCACTGACATTACTGGAACGACCATCGGTGGCCTCGGTGCGTACTCCGCGACCATTGCTGTGGCGGGCTCGGCGCTGGACGTCATTGCCGCGGCCGATTCGTTGCTGATCACCGTGACCGTGACCGGACCGGGAAGCAAGTCGCTCGTGCTGCAGGGTTATCGAACCCGTTACGCGCCCAACGCCGTGCCATGAGATCACACCGCGCTACCTTGTCGGCGCGCAACGGCGGCTTCACGCTGGTCGAAGCGATCGTCGTAATCGTGCTTACCGGCGTACTGGCGGGCGCTGTTGCCGTGTTCCTGGTCGGTCCCGTGAAAGGCTATCTGGATGTGGCCCGGCGCGCCGAACTCACCGACATCGCTGATACCGCGCTGCGGCGCATTGGCCGCGATCTGCGCCTGGCACTCCCGAACAGCATTCGAGTAACGGCAGGCAATACGGCCATCGAATTCATTCCGGTCAAGTCGGCCGGCCGGTACCGCGCCGATGGTCCTGGAAATTTTCTCGACTTTTCCAGTGCCGGCGATATCTCGTTCGACGTTATTGGCCCGGGCGTGGACATCCAGGCCAGCGACTCGATTGTCATCTACAACCTGGGCATCGCCGGCGCGGATGCCTACCCGCCGGGGTTGAATCGACGTGCCGCAACATCCCTTGGCACGAATTTGTCCGCAGTAACATTTACCGGCACGGGATCGCAATTTCCGCTTTCTTCCCCGGCAGCGCGCTTCCATGTCGTAGCCACCCCGGTGAGCTACATCTGCGCCGGCGGCGTGCTCACCCGCTACTGGAATTACGCCTACGGTGTCACGCCGCCCGCCGGGAACAGCGGGGTACTGGCCAGCAACGTCTCGAGCTGCCGCTTCACTTACGAGGCGGGAGTGACTGCGCAGAACAGCCTGGTGAGCTTGGCGCTCGCGATCACCAAGAGCGGTGAGACGGTCAATCTGGTTCAACAGGTCCAAGTCAGCAATGTTCCGTAAGCGAACAGGGGGTTTTTCACTGATATCGGCGATCTTCCTGCTGGTCGTCGTGGCCCTGCTGGGGGCCTACGTCGTCACCCTCTCGACCAGCCAGCACACCGCGGAAGCGCTCGACGTCGAGGGCGCACGCGCGTATCAGGCTGCCCGTGCCGGTGTCGATTGGGGGGCGTTCGAACTTCTGCAAGCGCCCGTCAATGCGTTTCGGACTGCGTGCGACGCTGCGACGTACGCGATACCAACCAGCCAGGCGCTCGCCGGACTGGCCGGTACCCTGAGCGGCTTCGCGGTGGACGTGCAGTGCGGCAGCGCCACCACCACCGAGGCAGGCGTGAACGTCCGGATCTATCGCCTCACGGTAACCGCCTCGAAAGGCACCCTCGGAAGCCTCTTCTACGTGGAACGGAAATTGCAGGTAATACTTGAGCGAGATGGCTGAGAGTTGTTTTGGCCTTGCGGAAGGCTTGGGATCACTGAAGACGATGGCGAACGCCACACCGACGACCAGGAGGGAAAAGCTGTGGCGCTGGCAGCGCGGGATCGCGCGCGCCTTGCTGCTCGCGGGCGCGTTCGCCGGCATGACGCTCGGCACCGTCGCCCACGCCCAGATCGTGGCCCGTACCCCCGCCAGTTCGGCCTCGGATTCAATCGGTAGCATCAGTTTCATCGGCGCGGGGGCCCAAGTGGTTTCCGAAACGACCGGGGCCACCATTACCCCGGCGATCCCGGCTGGAACCGCGGCTGGCGATTTCGCGGTCCTATTCGTTGCGGGCCGACCCAC
>CAZYTR010000035.1:0-3050 GCA_964650365.1 uncultured Alcaligenaceae bacterium
CTTGCCGTGGTCGCCGCCGGATTCACGCCGGGCGAAGCCGATCATCTGCGCCGCTCGATGGCGGCGTGGCGCAGGAAAGGCGGGCTGCATCAATTCGAGGAGAAGCTGATTTCCGGAATGCGCGAACGCGGCTACAGCGAGGAGTTCGCCCGGCAGATCTTCCAGCAGATCCTGGGTTTCGGCGAATATGGTTTTCCCGAATCGCACTCGGCGAGCTTTGCGCTGCTGGTCTATGTCTCCGCGTGGCTCAAGTGCCGTGAGCACGCGGCGTTCACCTGTGCGCTGCTCAACAGCCAGCCGATGGGCTTCTACTCGCCCTCGCAACTGGTGCAGGACGCGCAGCGCCACGGCATCGAAGTGCGGCCGGTGGATGCTCTCGTGAGCAGTTGGGATTGCTCACTCGAAGAGCGTGAGGCGAGAGGCGTGAGGCGAGAGGCGAGAGAAAACGGGATTGATCCTGGTTTTACCAGTCACCAGTCGCCCCTCTCTCATCCTTCCGCCTTCATCCCTCATCCTTGCCCTTCCCAACCGGCCATCAGGTTGGGATTCCGAATGATCAGTGGATTTCCCGAAGCCACAGCGCAGCGCCTGATCGCCGCAAGGATTCTTTTCAATACCCCCTTGAGGGGTACGCCATTTCTGCCCTCCCTCACGCCTCTCGCCTCACGCCTCACGCCTCCCCCCTCACCCCTCTCACCCCTCACCCCTCACGCCTTACCCGATCTCGAAGAGCTCGCGCTGCGCGCGAAACTCAACCGCCGCGACCTGCGGCTCCTCGCCGAAGCCGGCGCGCTGGCGTCGCTGGCCGGACATCGCCGCAACGCGGCGTGGCTGGTCGCCGGGATCGAGGAACGTCCGCCGGTGCTCGCTCACACTACGATCGTCGAATCCGCGGTCGATCTGCCTGCACCCACCGAAGGCCAGGATATCGTCGCCGATTACGCCAGCCTGGGGTTGACGCTGGGCCGGCATCCGCTGGCGTTGCTGCGCCCGCAACTGGCGCGCCTGCGCATGATCACCGCGCAGGAACTGTTGCACACGCCGACGGGAAAACTGGTGCGCGTCGCCGGACTGGTCACCTGCCGGCAGCGGCCCGGCACCGCAAGCGGGGTCATTTTCATTACCCTCGAGGACGAGACCGGCCAGATCAACGTGGTGGTGTGGAGAGGCGTGTCGGAAAAACAGCGCCGCCCGCTGCTGGCCGCCAGCCTGCTCGGCGTGCACGGAGTGCTGGAGCGCGAAGGCGCAGTCACCCACCTGATCGCCGGAAAACTCCTGGACTACTCGGCTCTGCTCGGCAACCTCGTCACTCACTCTCGCGATTTCCACTGAATCCAGAGCAACCTCTTTCATCACGAAGGGCACGAAGGAAAAACGAAGGATCACGAAGGAAAACCAAGACAAAAAAGAAACGAGAGGAACAGCCGTTTCGAATGACGGCTGGTCCCTTCGCGAGCTATTCAAGATATCAGCCACCTCCTTTTATCGACCCTTTTCAGGGTTCCTTGTTAACCTTGCTTTTGCTTGTCCTTCGTGTACCTTCGTTTTTCCTTCGTGCCCTTCGTGTTAAACGCGGTTCTGCTTTCTCATGAATCAAAATCAATTCGACTTCGACACACCGATAGATCGCCGCGGCACGGGCAGCATCAAGTGGGACAAGTACAAAGGCGGGGATGTCATTCCGCTGTGGGTTGCGGACATGGACTTCGCCTGCGCGCCGGCAGTGGTCGAAGCATTGCATCGCCGTGTCGATCATCCGATTTACGGGTATTCCGATCCGCCCGCCGAACTCGCCGGCACCGTCGTTGCCTTCCTGCAGCGCGAATACGGCTGGAAGATCGAACCGGACTGGATCATCTGGATGCCGGGACTGGTGGTCAGCATCAATGTGGTGTGCCGCGCATTCGGCGAGCCGGGCGACGACGTCCTCACCGCCACGCCGGTCTATCCACCCTTCCTCTCTGCGCCGATCCATTCCAGGCGCAACGCAGTGCGCGTGCCCATGGTGGAAAAGAACGGCATTTGGCGCTGGGATATCGCAGCGCTCGAGCACGCCATCACGGCGCAGTCGCGCCTGCTGCTGCTGTGCAATCCGCACAATCCGGTCGGCCGTGTATTCACGCGCGACGAATTGCGGGCAATTGCCGAGGTTTGCGAACGCCATGACCTCATGCTCTGTTCCGACGAAATCCACTGTGGCCTCATCCTCGATCCGGACAAAGCCCATGTTCCGGTTGCGTCGCTGAGTGAAAACATCGCGCAGCGCACGGTGACGCTGATGTCGGCGAGCAAGACCTTCAACGTGCCCGCGCTAGGCTGCGCCTATGCGATCGCGTCGAACCCGGAGGTGCGCGCAAGGATCGGGATTGCAATGGCTGGAATCGTCCACCACATCGGCATGATGGGGTACATCGCGACGCTCGCGGCTTACCGCGATGGCAGGCAATGGCAACTCGCCCTGCTCGACTACCTGCGCGGCAACCGCGACCTGGTGGAGCGCGAGATCGGCCGCATTCCGGCACTGCGCATCTGGCACTCCGAAGCCACTTATTTGTCGTGGATCGATGCGCGCGCGCTGCCGATCGACAACGCGGCGGCGTTTCTCGAAGAGGCCGGCGTCGGGCTTTACGATGGCGCACCGTTCGGCTCGCCGGGCTTTCTGCGTCTCAACTTCGCCTGCCCGCGCGCGCTGCTCGAGCAGGCGCTCGAGCGCATCTCTCGCTCACTATCCGTTCTTTAAGTCGACAATCTTCGACGCAAAGGCGCAAAGATGGTCATTTCTTCATGCTCCCGTTACCATCCACAGGAAAGCAAAGCCGGAGCAGGTCGCACCGCCTTCGGCGCGTTTCCTGCGTTGTTTGGTAACATCGCGAGACTTCTATACATTGCGACATAAATAGTGCCGCATTAAATACTCCTTCCCCCTTGATGGGGGAAGGTTGGGATGGGGGTGAAATGCCAGCCACACGATACACGCCTCACCCCCACCCTAGCCCTCCCCCTTCAAGGGGGAGGGAATGTATCCGGCGCTATTTTTGTCGCTGCGTATA
>CAZYTR010000036.1:0-3011 GCA_964650365.1 uncultured Alcaligenaceae bacterium
GACCTTCCACCTGACGCTGCTTCTCCGTCTGCGTCATCGGGTTGTATTCGCCGTTGGAAACAATCTGCGTCGGCACCGGCGATGGAAACGCGGCATCGTCGGCTGTCGAAGTGCGTTTACGTTCTTCTTCACTTAACCACATACAGGACTCCCCCTTCTGAAGGCTGATTTATCTGAACGTTCAGGATGGCAGCCACTCGGCGTGTTTCCACTTATTGCACCATTTCGGCCACCTGCCTTCCTTTTACTCGCAAATTACACGGAGTCAAGGACGGGCGTCGCTGCGCCACCGCAAGGTTGTCCGCACACCGGTCATTACAAGGGTCGCCATCGAAGTTTCGAGTGATGAAAACCCTTCCTGATCCACGGGCTTACACGCGATTCTCGTCAAATCCGCTGATCGTGGCTGCCGAACGTAGGGTTAAAGCGGGTTCTGCGTTGCAGCAAGAGGGTACTTGGGGGATGCTCTTGAGCTGCCTTCGAGAAACGCTGGATGCGGACCACGCCGCCGGGATCGCGCAGGCCCTCGCCGACCGGCTCGCCAAGGTTGCTTCGCACTAAACCAAATTCAAAGGCGTAGACGCAGCAGCTCCGGCCGTAAGTGTTTCACCTTAAGGTCGCAGAGAAAACACAGCGCGAAGCGATTTGTTTCGGCGGACACTAACCTTCAGGTTACGTGGGAGCCAAAAAACAAGAAAGGTCGCAGAGGAATTCGTGACGGAACGATGGCTGCAGAGGAGCGCGGAATCCTCTCGATGGCCGAGACCGTGGAATCGGGTCTTTCCGAGTTTACGTCTCGTATTTCTCTGCGTACTTTGCGTTCTCTGCGCCTCGGCGTTGAGATTTTCTTACTTCAGCGGTTCATCGAGGAACAACTGCACTTCGCGGAACAGTTGCAGGCGGTTCTTTTCCATGATGACCGTGTGCGTGCCCTCGCCAATTTCCACGTAACGCTTCGCCGGCGCGTTTTTCAGCAGCGGGAACAGCGCCTGTGACATGTAGGCCGGGGTGTCCTGGTCCCACTCCGCCTTGATCAGCAGAGTAGGCGCGCGAATGTTCGCGGGATCGTAATATGGCTTGCCGGCCATCCAGTAGTTGCGCAGATCCTGGATGACGCCGTTGGGTGCGCGCAGCAGGCCCGCTTCCCGCGAATTCGGATCGGTGGCCCAGGTGGCATCGGCCCAGGCTTCGAACCAGCCTGACGGGATCAGGTCCGCCTGTTTGTCCTCCGGGACGCCGGTGAGCCAGCGTTTCCGGGCGTTTTCCCGGATTACTGTGCGATACGCCCCCAGCGGCCCGTCCCCGCCGATCAGGCTCGGTGTGTTGCGCAGCCACAGCGGCGCGTACAGCACCAGCTTGTTGACCTTTTCGTTGTTGGCCGCGGCATACGCCCCCATGATCGACGTGCCCCACGACCAGCCGAGCAGATTGATTTTCGCCACTCCGCGGCGCTTGCGGATGAACTCCACCGCGGATGCCACGTCGCGCACTGCCACGTCGGTGGTAACGATTGGCGGGTTGTCCTGCGCCGGCCGATTCATCTCCGGCGGGCGCGTCGAAAGTCCATAGCCGCGCAGATCCACGAGGTAGACATCCCAGCCGTGCGCGGCGATGAAATCCATCCACGACATGTCGTCGAGCTGCAGATCGAACGCGGTTTCGGAGGGATAGGTGGCCCCGTGCACGTAAAGCAGGATCCGGTCCGGGGACACGGTCAGTTCTTTCGGCCGCTTGTTGCGGACATAGAGCTGTATTCCCGGCGTGTCGGAAGGGATGGTGATGTTCTCGGTGACGAGCGCCGGTATTTTCGCCCTGATGTTTTCGTCGTTGGCGATCGCGGCTGCGGCCAACAGACATGCCAGCGCTGCAGTCAGCAAGAATTTCCAGGTAACGGAAGTCAACTTGATCTCCTTGAACGCGCTCGATCGGCGCCGGCTGCCACTGTAGCGAAAGCGGCTACGCTCGTCACCTCAGTAGTTAAGACCACCTCGCCGCCAAGACGCCAAGAGCGCCAAGAGAAGAGCTGCTGAATAGGAAGAACCTCAAACCGTTCTGAATCGCGGGTATCACAGGTTAGTACAGAGATAATCTATTCAGGTTTTCTTGGCGCTCTTGGCGTCTTGGCGGCTCCTGCCTTGCTTCAGTAATGAAGTTTTCGCGTATCGTCGAGGCCATGAGCGAAACCACACCACCGTATGCCGGGTTGACGCCCGACCTGATGCTCAACGCGGTCGAATCCCTGGGCTTTCTCTGCGACGGCAGGCTGCTGGCGCTTAACAGCTATGAGAACCGTGTCTATCAGATCGGCATCGAAGACGACAAACCCCTGGTCGCGAAGTTTTACCGGCCGGCACGCTGGAGCGATGCGCAGATTCTCGAGGAGCACGCGTTCACCGCGGAACTGGCTGAACGAGAAATCCCTTCAGTGCCCCCGATTACAGTGGACACGCGCACATTGCACGCTTTTCAGGGATTTCGTTTCGCGCTGTATCCGCGCCGCGGCGGTCGCGCCCCGGAATTGGACGATCCCGACACGCTCGAGTGGCTCGGCCGCTTCATCGGCCGCATCCATGCGGTAGGGGCGCTGACGCCGTTCGCGCATCGTCCGGCACTGGATATCGCCACTTTCGGCGAAGAGCCGCGCGAATACCTGCTGGATAACGATTTCGTTCCCGCTGACCTGCGTGCAGCGTACGCGAGCGTCATCGACCAGGCGCTGGCCGGTGTGCGCGACTGCTTCGAGCGTGCCGGTGCGGTGCGATCGATCCGGCTGCACGGCGATTGCCATCCAGGCAATATCTTGTGGACAGAAGACGGGCCGCATTTCGTGGATTTCGACGATGCGCGCATGGGGCCCGCTCTGCAGGACTTGTGGATGCTGCTCTCCGGAGACCGCGCGGCGATGACCCGCCAGTTTTCCGATGTCCTCTCCGGCTACGACGACTTCTTCGAATTCGACCGCCGTGAGCTTCAACTGCTCGAGGCGCTGCGCACGTTGCGACTTATCCATT
>CAZYTR010000037.1:0-8339 GCA_964650365.1 uncultured Alcaligenaceae bacterium
CCACCCCTCACCCCTCACCCCTCACCCCTCACCCCCTCACCCCTCACCCCTCACCCCTCACCCCTCACCCCTCTTCTCATTCGTCCCAGCCGCGATCGTGCTTCGACCGTTTATATGGCTTCCTATTCCATATCGGCACATCACGGTCGCCGATGTAGGTGACGTGCGTCACCGAGGGACGGACCCTGTGCGATTGCGGCACGATGTAGGTGTTTGAGCCGGCGTTGTCGGTAATGCCGACGCCGATTCGCACGCGGGGACCTGGATCGTAGGGCAGGATCACAGTCGCGTTGCGGTCGTTGTAGTGGTACGTGACCTGGTAGCCGCTGATCGTCTTGCGGTAGTTGTCCACCACATTGCAGCGCTGCACAGGCCGGGTGACCGGCGAGGAGTAGCTGTAGCGATTGTCAAGACGGTCACCGACCAATGCGCCTATTGCGGCGGCAGTAGCGGCAGCGGCAATCCTGCCGTTGCCCTTGCCGACCTGGGCGCCGAGCAATCCGCCGGTGATGCCACCGATAATGGCGCCGCCGTTGGAACGACTGGACTCTTCGTAGTAGGTCACCGATTCGGTCCAGCATTGCTGCCGCGGTTCGTTGACCGTCTCGTAAACGGGAACCGTGGAAACCACCTCGGCAGTGTCTGTGTAGTCGTAGGCATAGCTAGGGGCGGTGCATGCAGCGAGGAGCAGGGGAACAGCGATTCTCTTGTCCACGTCAACCCTCCTTGATTTGCGAAAGACACGCCTCCACAAACGGCCGGAGTTGGCCAACGTTTACCACGTGACAATTCGTTACCCAGCTGGGGCATCCTCCGGCGAGCGCGACCACGCCGTGCCTTGCCGCCCCGGAATTTCCCGTTACTTCCAGAAGTCGTAGCCGAACATCAGCATCACTCCGTTCGTGCCGAGAAAAACCAACTGGGCGTTTGCCCGCTGATATTGGTAACCAATTGCGGGGATGATCGCGAGCCCGAACCCGTTGTAGTTCACGGGGATCTTGTCCTCATACGGTTCCTTGTAACCGTACAGCAGGCCCCCGGTCAGCTTGGCGAAGAACCCCTCGTCTCCCGGCCTTAAAAACCAGCGCCTGCCCGCATAGATATACATTGACGGCTGATGGAAGGAGTTATCGAAATAACTTGCCCCGATCTCCCAGTGCAAAGCCGATTCCCACTCCGCGCCAACGAGCAGCGGCTCGTTGTTGTGATCGGGGTCCTCGGTACGGTGATATACGTAGGGACCAAACTGCAACATCACATGATCGCCTTCGGCGAACACGTCGGCGTGCGCCGTCCACGTGCACGCGCACAGAGCGGCAAGGGCGGCCCAGGCCAAGTTGCGCAGCGAGCGGATTACAAGCGGGTGCATCGTGATCCGTTCATCAGCGAGGCCCCCGGGGACCTGCGAGTGCCAGGTTTTCGGGAATGTTGGCGCAATCAATTCTCTTAATTTGATGCCATCGGCCGCTGGGGCGGACGATCAAGTGCGGGTTCAAAGTCCGCGCAGGATAACAGGGAGCGAGGGGGGGGTTCTATTCGTCGACATACATTTCGGAGGGGCCGGCGATCGGTGGCGCTTCCCGCTCAGCCGAAGTCCCTTGCTGGAAGCGTGACCGAGGGGAAGCAAAGACTTGATTGAGCTCAACGCTTCCCCGAATTTGGCCCGGTACTCAGCCTGTCACTGGCAAGTCCTCGCATGATTTCCCCCATCCCTGCCATTGCCCCCGCCCGTTGCCGTCGTTGCGATATCAAATTTCTTAAGAAAAGACCGCAAATTCATGACTTAAAGTCTTTTATCTACTGGTATTTCCCGCTTCGTAGCGGTATGCTTCCGTTTTGCAAAGGGGGCTGGTGGCGTAGTGACGGTGCTCGCCGGAACTACGGCTCGCCAGGCAAATTCTGGATTTGGATACGACTCGCCCAGAAATGCGGGCTTGCCAGTCCACTTTCAGAGGTCCAAACGCGGTCTCCGGGAAATGGCAACGCTGGGGAAAATCGGCAACTTCATACCGATCAGCAGGCGGCTGCTGATGATCGTCTGGCCATTCCTGGTCATCGTCATCGTCCTCGTGTGGCTGGCGACCGAGACCATGAGCATCCTGGTCGCGGTGCGTTCCTATTCTGAGGGTGAGAGCCTTTGGTCCAAGGGGCAGAAGCAGGCCGTGTTCCATCTTCTGAGTTACTCGGAGACTCACGCCGACATTGATTACCTGAAGTACCGGACTGCCATCGCGGTGCCGCTGGGCGACCGCAAGGCGCGCGAGGAACTGAACAAACCGGATCCCGATTACTCGGTGGCATGGCAGGGCCTGATCGAAGGGCGCACGCATCCCGATGACATCCCACACGTCATCAAGCTCTACCGCCGCTTCAGGTCGGTGAGCTTCATGGCCGAGGTCATCTCCGTCTGGGAGCAGGGCGACCATCTCATCGCCGAACTCACCGAAGCTGCCGAGGATTTGCGCGCGCACATAACCTCGGGGATCCATGCCCCCGAATCCCTGCGTCCGATCATTAAGCGGATCTTCGACATCAACGCGCGCCTGACGCCTCTTGAGGATGCGTTCACCAAGAAGCTTGGAGACGCGGCGCGCGCGACCCAGGCCCTGCTGCTGATTGCGAACCTCGCGGCCGTGGGGATGTTGGTCCCGATCGGCATTTTTCTCTCCCAGCGCATGGTCAGGCGCGGCGAAGAGGCCGAGGAGGCGCTCAAACTCAGCCAGGAGCGCTTCAATCTTGCCGTCTCCGGCAGCAACGACGGCCTGTGGGACTGGGACATCCTCACCGGCGAGGTGTACTACTCGCCACGCTTCAAGCAACTTCTGGGACTATCCGAGCGCGAGATGGAAGGCACCGTTTCCGCGCTCATGACGCGCCTGCATCCGGAGGACAAAGAGGCCACTGAGCAGGCCTTCAAGGAACATCTCCAGCGTGCCGTGCCGTTCGACATCGAGATGCGCCTGCTGACCAAAGCGGGAGACCATCGCTGGTTCCGCTCACGCGGCCGGTCGGTGCGCAATGCCGAAGGTGCGGCGATACGCATGGCCGGAGCCATCACCGACGTCACCGACCGCAAGCTGGCGGCGGTAGAGCTGTTTTCCGAAAAAGAACGGGCCCAGGTGACGCTCGCCTCCATTGCCGACGGCGTGATTACCACCGACACCGAGGGCTGGGTGGAATACCTCAACCCGGTTGCGGAGGTTCTGACTGGCTGGACCACGGCCGCGGCGCGCGGCCTGCCGCTGCAGGCTGTTTTTCGCATGATCGATGAAACCAGCCGCAAGCTGGCGCCCAATCCCATCGAGATGGTGCTGCGCGAGGAGCGCACCATCGAGGTGGCTGCGACCATGCTGCTGGTGCGCAACGACGGCGGCGAAGTCCCGATCGTGCAGTCGGCTGCGCCGATCCGCGACCGATCCGGCCGCATAACCGGCGTGGTGCTGGTCCTGCACGACGTAAGCCGCGAGCGCCAGTACGCTGCCAAGCTTTCCTATCAGACGAGCCACGATTCGCTCACCGGGCTCATCAACCGCACCGAATTCGAGCACCGTCTGAGCCTGGCGCTGAAAAGTGCCGCGCAACTGAGGCGGCACCATGCCGTTATGTATCTCGACCTCGACCAGTTCAAGGTCGTCAATGACACATGTGGCCACGCCGCCGGAGACCAACTCATGCGCCAGGTCAGTGAGGCATTGCAGCGCCGGCTCCGTGAGGGCGATACCCTTGCGCGGCTGGGCGGCGACGAATTCGGCGTGCTCCTGGAGAACTGCGCTCCCGACAACGCGCTGAGGATCGCAGATGAGCTGCGGCAAACCGTGGCGGATTTTCACTTTACCTGGGAGACGCGCTCCTTCAGCGTCGGCGTCAGCGTCGGCCTGGTCAACGTGGAGGACGGGCTTTTCACGCTTGCCGATGTGATGAGCGCCGCCGATACCGCGTGCTACATGGCCAAGGAGAAAGGCCGCAACCGCGTGCAGGTGTACCACCGGGGAGATAGCGAGCTGTCCTTGCGGCAGGGCGAAATGGAGTGGATCAGCCGCCTGCAGAAGGCGCTCGAAGAGGATCGTTTCGTCCTGTACGCGCAGGACATCGTCGAGCTCGATCCGGCGGGGCGGAGCGGCACGCATTGCGAAATCCTGATCCGTATGCTCGACGAGCGCGGCGAGTTGGTGCCGCCGATGGCGTTCATACCGGCGGCGGAGCGCTACAACCTCATGCCCTCGATCGACCGCTGGGTGATCCGCACCGCCTTTGCGACGATCTCGAGGCAGCGCGCTGAGGGCGGTGGCGTCAACTTCGGCGTCTGTGCCATCAATCTTTCCGGGGCCTCGATCGGGGACGAGCGTTTCCTGGAGTTCCTGCGCGAACAGTTCGCCCATTTCGGCGTTGCGGCCAAGACCATCTGCTTCGAGATCACCGAGACCGCGGCGATCGCCAACCTCGACAAGGCGGCGCACTTCATCCGGGAACTGAAATTACTCGGCTGCCTGTTCTCCCTGGACGATTTCGGTGCGGGAATGTCCTCATTTGCCTATCTGAAGCACCTGCCGGTGGATTTTCTAAAGATCGACGGCGGCTTCGTGAAGGACATGGCCGAGGATCCCATTGACCGGGCGATGGTCGAGGCGATCAACAGCGTCGGCCATGTCATGGGCAAGCAGACAATTGCAGAATTCGTGGACAGCGACCGCGTGATTGCAATGCTGCGGGAGATGCGCGTGGATTTTGCTCAGGGTTTCGGCGTCGCCAAGCCGAGGCCGTTTGGCCCGCGGCTGCGCGTGGCATCTGGCTCCGCGTGACCGCTCAGACCCTCCCGTCGCGGAACCTGATCAGAACTTCCCTTAGTCCGTATTTGGCAGGATCCGATAAATCGCGACCCGCACCGAGACGACGATTTTGACTCAAGCGGGGCCCGGCGGCACTGGTACATGTACCGCCGAGATGTAACAAACATTGGGCGCCTGTCTGGCCCGACGCTGCAGCGGTCTGATTTCAAAGGGTTTTTTTGAAATCTATCAAAGTGTTAGATTTGACTTCGTGCAAGACGTTCTGCATCGTTCGCGGGCGCACCATCACAACACACAACACGCGTTGCTTTCTTCGATTGCTCTGCGTCTCGTTTGAGGGACGGCACGGCAACTGGACGGTGTTGGCGATGACAAAAAAACGACATATGGGAGGAGAAATAAAAATGGGTTCGATGCACGAGTTGTCCACGCACCCACAGTGGGTGGAATCCCTCAACGGGTACGTTAAGCCTTACTGGGACGAACTCTTGAATGGGGAATGGGCTGCGGCAGTTGCGGCGGGACGTCTGACTGTTCCGGAGATGCAGGGATGGATACTGCAGATCTATCCTTTCATCCACGCCTTCCCGAAATTCCTGGCCGAAGCATTGATCAAGGTCGAAGACGATTACTCGCGCTCATTCCTGATCGACAACATTCGCGTCGAGAAGGCACACGCGGAACACTGGGTCTGGATGGGCATGGGCTTCGGGCTGAAGAAATCGGACATGCTCGATCTTGCCGAGGGCAACCGCCCGGTGCTGCGTGACGTGCAGTCCCTGACCGATTGGCTGTGGTACGTCAATACCAAGGGCTCTCTCGCAGAGGCGGTGGCCGCCACGAGTTTCGCCGTCGAGGGCGCGACCGGCGACCTTGCCAGAAAAGTCATGCGCGGCTTCGAGTCCTACCGTGACAAGCCTGGCGTGGACATGGGCCCTAAGACCTACAAGTGGATGAGGGAGCACGCGCACTACGACGATGAGCACCCGAAGATCGCGATGGAGATCGTCAAACGCTACGCGACGACCGAGAAGATGCAGATGAGGGTGATGCTCGGAGCGAAACGCAGTATCCAGCTTCTCAATCAGGCTCTGCACACCGCCTATCAGGCGTATACGCCGGTCAAGGTGGTGGGAAAACGGGTCGATGCCGACAAGCGGGCGAATGAAAGGCGGCAAGCCCAGCGCAGAGTTGCATTCCCCGATCGGCGCTTCGGTGAGCAGCGCGGCCGTTTCCGGCGCGCTGTCGCGTAAGTCTGCCGACTGTCGGCAACTGCCAGGACGGGTAACGAGACGGGCACTTTGCAGTGCCCGTTTTCATTCCTGCCCGAAGCAGAGGTCAGTCGCCTTACATCGCGCAGGTATTCCTGTAGATCGAATTCTTCGGAACCGAGAATACCTTCCGCAGCATCGGCTCGAAGAACTCCAGCGGCGCGTATTCCATCCCGGGATCGAACGCAGGATTGTCGTAGATTTCGCAGAAACGCGCCGTGCGTTCAAAGTGCGGGTGGCCGCGAAACTGCTCGCGCATGTTCGGGTCCATGCCGACGTGCTGGAAGAAGAAGTAGCCCTGAAATATCCCGTGCTTCTCCACCATCCAGTGGTTGGCCTCCGATACGAATGGCCTGAGGATGGCTGCGGAGACATCCGGGTGGTTCCAGGAGCCCAGCGTGTCGCCGATGTCGTGCAGCAGGGCGCACACCACGTACTCCTCGTCCTCGCCGGCCTTGTGCGCGGCCGTGGCGGTGAGTAGCGAGTGTTGCAGGCGGTCCACCGCAAAGCCACCGGAGTCGCCGCCCAGCAGCCGCAAGTGCGCGAGGATGCGATCCGGGAGTTCCTTCGCGAAGGGCTGGTAGCGCGCAACGATGATGTCCCAGTCCGCCTTCGTGCTCTCCTTCATGGATTTGAAACCCGCGCGCTGCTCGTTGAGCATGTCACCCATTGCATCCCCCGGTTCGGTCGATTAGTACGGAATGCGGCCAGTATAGCCCCAACGAAAAACCCTTTTACCGCAAAGACGCAGAGGACGCCCGAAGGCGTCCTCTTCATTCAAACCGCGGTTCAGGCGCGGCCCAGTTTGTCGATGCAGGCCTTCTCGGTCATCTGTTCGAAGCCCTGGCCCTTGCAGGCATTCTTGCCCTTGCACCCGCTCATGGATGTCTTGCACTCGCTTTTGCCCTTGCAGGCGTTGGCCCCGAAACACTTGACCTTCACCTCCTGGGCGGTCGCAGTGCTGACCACTCCGGTTGCAAACAGCGCCGCTGCCGCGGTTGCGATTGCCGCGCTGACCAATCTGCGATTAACGTCCATTCCCAGCCTCCTTCTTTGCAATGGTTCTTCAAGTGGGGCGGGCCCTTCGGCCGGTGCTGTTTGCGCCCGGTCGGATTTCCCGCTTCCCGCGGTGACCGCGTGTGGGCTGAAACCCGGCGCGCGGCACAAACGCTGACCCCTGACTACGGTATCTGCCACGCATCGTGGCGCGTTCACCCGCATTTACGCTCAGATTGGCGAGTTGGATGCATTTCGGCGGGAACGCCGTAACAATGGGTTGGCGGGAGGTCGGCGGACGCCTCGGCGGTTTACGGGACGGCGGCGAGCGCCGATCCCGCTTGACGCGCCTGCCGCCGGCAGGCAAGTTACGCGGCTCGAACAGGGCGGAGAATTCAGCTTGGCTATAGTCGATAAACTGAAAAACCAGATGGTGATGCCGGTGATCGGCGCACCGATGTTCATAGTCAGCAACCCCGATCTGGTCATCGAGCAATGCAAGAGCGGGATCATTGGATCCTTCCCGGCGCTGAACGCGCGCCCGGCGGAGGTGCTGGACGAATGGCTCGACCGCATCGAGTCAGCGCTCGCACACCACGCGCAAGCCCATCCAGGTACGACGATAGCGCCCTATGCCGTGAACCAGATCATCCACCACTCGAACGACCGGCTCGAGCGCGATCTCGATGCCTGTGTGCAGCATCGTGTGCCGATCATCATCACCAGCCTGCGATCACCGGACGACGTAGTGAAGCGAGTGCATCAATACGGCGGGCTGGTGTTCCACGATGTGATCAGCATTCGTCACGCCCGGAAAGCACTGGAGGCCGGCGTGGACGGTCTTGTGCTGGTCTGTGCCGGCGCCGGCGGCCACGCCGGCATGCTCAGTCCGATCGCGCTGGTGCGCGAAGTCAGGCGTTTCTTCGACGGTCCGATCGCGCTGTCCGGTGCAATCTCCGACGGCGCCGGGGTGCTGGCCGCCGAGGCGATGGGTGCGGACTTTGCCTACGTCGGCACGCGTTTTATCGCCACCCGCGAGGCCAACGCGGTCGACGCCTATAAACAGATGATCGTGGACAGCAGCGCCGCGGATATTGTCTATACGCCCTTTTTCTCAGGGGTGCACGGCAACTATCTGAAAGGGAGCATCACAGCGGCGGGCCTTGACCCGGACAATCTGGCGGCGGCGGACAAGTCTTCGATGAACTTCGGCTCCGGTCGAACCAAGGCCTGGAAAGATATCTGGGGCGCCGGGCAGGGCGTGGGCAACATCGACGACGTGCCT
>CAZYTR010000038.1:0-7904 GCA_964650365.1 uncultured Alcaligenaceae bacterium
TCCACGATCAGAATGCCGTTTTTGGTGATCAACCCGACCAACATCACCAGACCGATCTGGCTATAGACGTTGAGCGTACCGCCGTTGCCGAGCTTGTGATTTATCCACATCGCCAGCAATGCGCCCGACGCCGCGAGCGGCACGGTCAGCATGATCACCAGCGGTCCGACAAAGCTTTCGAACTGGGCGGAGAGCACGAGGTAAATGAAGATCAATGCGAGTGCCAGGGTCACATAGAGTTCCAAGCCGGTCTCGCGGAATTCGCGGGATTGCCCGTCCAAGTCGGTAACCACGTTCTTCGGCAACTCTTCGGCAACTACTTTGTCTATTTTGGCGAGCACGTCACCGAGGCTGCCCCCCGGTCCGACGTTGCCGTTGATGACCGCCGCCCTGAACTTGTTGAAGTGGTTGAGTTCTTTCGGCGCGACCGTTTCCCTGAGCTGAACGAGATTGGAGAGTTGCACCAGATCGCCTCGTGCTCCGCGGACATAGATCGAAGTGAGGTCGTCCGGACGACGGCGCTTGTCGTCCTCCACCTGCACGACGACATCGTATTGCTTGCCTTCGCGCTTGTAGCGGGTGACATCGCGCCCGCCGAGCAGCGTTTCCAGTGTGCTGCCGATCGTGGCCATCGACACACCGAGGGCTGCGGCCTTGTCGCGATCGATCTCCACCCGGAGCTGCGGCTTGTTGAGCTTCAGGTCGGTATCCAGTCCGGTAATGCCGGGAAAATCCCGCAGCTTCGCCATGATCTTGTTTACATATCCCTGCAGCTCTTCGTAGCTGTTGCCGTAGATGACGTACTCGATCTGCTTGGACAGGAAACTGCCCCCAAGCGAGGGCGAGTTCACCGCGAAGCTGATGACGCCCGGCAATCCACCGTAGAGTTTCGGGGTGATTTCCTGGGCGATCTGCATCTGTTTGCGGTCGCGCTCGTCCCAGTGTTTCAGCACCGCGAAGCCGATGCCCAGGTTTACCGGGTTGGGTCGATCCAGACCCGGTGCCACGACCTCGAACAGAGTCTCGATCTCCGGCACCGATTTGAGGATCTCACCCACACCGCGCATGTAGTTGTCGGTGTACTGCATGGTGGACCCTTCGGGCGCCACCACAAATGCCATGAAGAAGCCACGATCCTCGATGGGGGAAAGTTCGGACTTGAGCTGCAGGAACAGCCAGACCATCGCGGCGAGCACCGCCACGAACGTGAGGACGATCGCCCAACGGGCACGAAGCGTTCCGTGCAGCATCCATCGATAACCGCGGTTCATCCCCTCGAAGAAACCTTCGGTGTGTTCATAGAGCCAGTTCGATTCGTGCTCCTTGAGAACTTTCGAACACATCATCGGTGTCAGCGACAGCGCCACGAAGCCGGAGACCAGTACGGCCGCCACGACGGTCATGGCAAACTCGATGAATAGTTGGCCGACGCGGCCAGTCATGAACACCAGAGGGGTAAACACTGCGGCGAGTGTGACGGTCATGGCGACCACCACGAAGCCGATCTCCTTGGCACCCTTGAGCGCCGCCTTGTACGGCGGCAGGCCTGCCTCGATGTGCCGGTGAATGTTCTCCAGCATCACGATGGCATCGTCCACCACCAGACCGACCGCGAGCACGATGCCCAGAAGCGTGAGAACGTTGACCGAGAACCCGAATACATAAAGAAAGAAGAATGCGCCGATCAGGGAAACCGGAATCGTAACCGCCGGAATCAGCGTCGCCCGGAAGCTCCGCAGGAACAGGAAGATCACCAGCACCACCAGTGCCAGCGCCTCCAGGAGAACCTCGTATACGGAGTTGATGGCGGCCTCGATGAACTGCGAGGTATCCACCGCCACCTTCATACTCATGCCTTCGGGGAGTCCGGCTTTGAGGCGCGGGACCAGCTCCCGAATCTTCTCCGCGATGGCGAGCGTGTTGCCGGTCGACTGTTTGACTACGCCAAGGGCAATAGCCTCGTTTCCACCGACACGAACGATCTTGCGGCTCTCGTACGGCCCGGGCGCGGCGCGACCCACATCCTTGAGGCGGATCGGATAACCGGCCACCTCGCGGATGATCATGTTGTTGAACGCGTCGGTGCTCTGCAGATCGGTCTCAGCAAGCACCGTCAACTCTCGCTGAGTGCTTTCGATGCGCCCGCCCGGCGAATCGAGGTTCTGCCGGCGGAGCGCCTCCTCGACATCCTGGGCGGTCATGCCGTGCGCGGCGAGTCGCTCGCGGTCGAGCCACACGCGCATCGAGTACTTGCGCTCGCCGCCGATGATGACAGTCGCAACCCCGGGAATCCCCTTCATCGGATCGGTGAGGTAGCGGTCCGCGTAGTCGGTCAGTTCCATCGGCGTATGCCGGTCACTGGTAACAGCGACCCACATCACCGGCCAGGCGTCCGCCTCGATCTTGTTGACCACCGGATCGCGAGCCTGATCCGGCAACAACGACCGCACGCGCGAAACGCGATCGCGCACGTCGTTGGCGGCGGCCTCCACGTCCCGGTCGGTGACGAAAGTGACCGTGACCTGGCTCACCTCTTCCCGGCTCTGCGACTTGATGGTCTTGATGCCTTCGATGCCGGACAGCGCGTCCTCGATCGGGGTCGTGATCGTGCTCTCGATCACCTGGGCGGTGGCGCCTTTCAGGACGGTGCGCACCGAAACGATCGGCGGATCGATCTTCGGATATTCGCGAACCGGGAGACGGTCGAACGCAATGACCCCTAGCAGGACGATGAGCAGGCTCATCACCGTGGCGAGCACGGGACGCCTGATCGAAATATCGGATAAGACCATGGCGAAACCTCTGCTAAGTATGCGGCGGGTTAACCGGCCTTCTTTTCACCCGGCGCCTGTTGCTGAGCCGGCCCGCCACCTTGGCCGGCCGGCGCCGCCGCGGGCGCGCCCATTACCATTACCGGAGCACCATCGCGCAGCTTTATCTGACCTTCGGTTACGACGGTATCAGTGGCGTTGAGCCCCTGGATGATCTCCACCCGTCCAGGCTGGCGATTGCCGATCTGGATCTTGGTCAAGGCCGCCTTGCCGTCTACGACGCGGAAGACAAAGTTGTCCTGACCTTGCGGCCAGATCGCCTGTTCAGGAACGATGATCGCGTCGGGACGTGTCGCCATCGTCACTGCGACGCGGACGAACATTCCGGGTTTGAGCTTGTTGCTCTTGTTCGGGATGCGGGCACGCATGAGGATGGTCCGGGTCTGTTCGTCGACGACCGGCTCCACCGCATAGATGCGTCCGCGGAACTCCTCGCCAGGATAAGCGTCGAGGCGGATGGCAATTTCCTGATCGGCACCCAGCTTGGACATGTACAACTCGGGAATACGGAAATCCGCCTTGATAGTGCCGATGCTCTCGAGACGGACGATGTCTGCGCCGGCTTTCACGTAGGCACCCGGGCTGATCATGCGCAAGCCGACCGTGCCCGAAAATGGCGCGCGGATCACGGTCTTCGCCACCCGCGACTCGGCTTCGGCAAGGCGCGCCTTGAGGCGGTCCACTGCGCCGATCTGCACGTCCAGGGCATCCTTGCTGATGAAATTCTGCTGGTGCAGTTCCTTGGTGCGGACAAGGCGCTGCTCTTCGGTCTTGAGATCGGCACGTACCGCAGCGGCCTGCGCTTCATATTCGGTGCTGTCGATGGTGACCAGCCGCGTGCCGGCGCTGACCGCATGGCCTTCCTGGAAATGCAGGCCGACGATCCGACCGTCGATCTCGGGACGGATGATCACGGATTCCTCGGCAAGCAGCGACCCGACCGCCGTCACTTCATCCGACACTTTGCCGACTTCGACCGGCACCGCTTTCACCGGCAAGCCCATCGGCTTTGCTGTCTGTGCGGCCGGCTTGGCCGCATCGGGTTTTTGACCTGCGCTCACGTCGTTCTTGGAACCGCAACCGGTAGCGGTCAGCGCTGCGGTGACCAGCGCGGTGAGAATGGCTACATTACGGATGATCGGCGTATGCACTTGCTTACCTCTAAACTCTGATCGATGGCACGAAACAGCCGGCTGCGACAGGTGGAAAAAAATTTCGCCAGCGGGGAATCCTCGCTGGCAACGGGCCGCTGGAGCGGCTTTTCTGGAAACCCGGTGCTCCGACAGCGTAATGTTGATGACCAACGGGTCATTTATTTTGCAACATCTTAACCGAGTTTTCCTGCCCTCACCATGAGAATCTCGCTCGACGCCCTGCTGGTCCTGGACTCGATCGCACGCAACGGCAGCTTCGCCGCGGCCGGGGAGGAACTGCACCGCGTGCCTTCGGCGATCACCTACACCATCCAGAAGCTCGAGCAGGATCTGGAGGCGAAGCTCTTCGACCGCAGCGGCCATCGCGCGAAGCTGACGGAAGCAGGAGAGGAATTGCTGCGCGAGGGCCGCCATCTGCTGCGCACCGCCACGGATCTGGAATGCCGGGTCAAGCGGGTGGCCACCGGCTGGGAGACCGAATTGCGAATCGCAGTCGACGACATCGTGCCGACAGAACGCCTGTTCCCTCTTTTGAAAGATTTTTACCGGGAAGGTTCGGGTACGCGCATCAAACTCACCGCCGAGATTCTCGGCGGTTGCTGGGATGCGCTGATGACCGGGCGCGCCGATCTGGTGATTGGAGCGCCCGGCGAAGCACCGCCCGAAGGGTCGTTGTCGGTGGAACCAATGGGGCAGTTCGAGTTCATCTTCGTTGCCGCTCCCGACCACCCGCTCGCCACAGCGCCCGAGCCGCTATCTTCGCAGGACATCATGCGGTTCCGCGCGGTGGCCGTGGCCGACACCTCGCGCAACCTGCCGCCGCGCACCTCTGGAATGCTGGACGGGCAGGACGCGCTGACCGTTCCCACCATGCGCGCAAAGATGGCCGCGCACATTGCAGGTCTGGGCGCAGGCTACCTGCCGCTTGCCTGGGCTGCCCCGCACATTGCCGCCGGGCGACTGGTAAGAAGACAATTGGAGGGTACGAAGCGACTTAGCAACGTGTATCTGGCCTGGCAGCCGCGCCAAGCCGGCAAGGCCCTCAAATGGTTCCTCGAGCGCCTGCACGACAAACGGGTGCAGCAGTACATATTGGGAGAAGTGGGGACTTACCCTTCAGCTTGAATGCGACCGCGGGCGGGCACCACCAGACCGCGCTCAGGCCGCGGAGTTACCAACTTCAGCCGCCTCGCTGGCGGCGACCTCCCGATGCACTTCCGCCATGTCGAGTTCCTGCACCTTTTTGATGACGGATTCCAACGCCATGGCGGGCAGCGCGCCGGGTTGCGAAAACAGCATCACCTTCTCGCGGAACACCATCAGCGTTGGTATCGAGCGGATGTCGAAATGCCCTGCCAGCTCAGGCTCGTCCTCGGTGTTCACCTTGGCGAACACGATGCCGGGGTACTTCTCGGAGATGGCCTCGAAAGTCGGGGCAAAGGCACGGCACGGGCCGCACCACGGCGCCCAGAAGTCCACGATCACCGTGTCGTTGCCGGTCACCACCTGTTCGAAGTTGTCTTTGGTCAATGCCGTTGTGGCCATGAATACGCACTCCTTTTTATGAATTATCCAGGCTAGTGCAGCTTGATGTGCGGCTCGGTACGCCGTGTGATGATCCGCGCCAGGGTGTCGAGGAACACCTTGGTGAATCCGTGCAGCGCCAGCTCGTGCATCTTGTACAGCGACAGGTACATCATCTTGGCGAAATAGCCCTCCACCATGATGCTGCCGCGCGTGATCGCACCCATGAGGCTGCCAACGGTGCTGAACTTGCCCAGCGAAACCAGTGAGCCGAAGTCACGGTAAACGAAAGGCTGGAGCGCTTCGCCGCGCAGCCGCCTGGGAAGCATCTTGTACAGGTGCGAGGCCTGCTGGTGCGCGGACTGGGCACGCGGCGGAATCCATCCATTCTTCTCCGGCCACGGGCAGCTGGCGCAATCGCCGAAGGCGAACACGTTCGGATCGCGCGTGGCCTGGAGCATCTGCGTTACCATCAGCTGATTGATGCGGTTGGTCTCCAGCCCATCGAGATCCCTGAGAAAATCCGGCGCCTTGATGCCGGCAGCCCATACCACCAGCTCCGCCGGAATTTCCCTCCCGTTCGCGGTTTTCACTCCCTGCGCGGAAACTTCGATGACTTTTTCACCAGTCAGCACCTCGACCTTGAGTCTTTTCAGCAGGCCAAGCACCGCGACCGACAGACGTTCGGGCAGCGCCGAGAGGATCTTTGGCGCGGCCTCGACGATGGTGAACTTGATGTCGCGCTCGGGATTGATGCGGTCGAGTCCGAAGGACACAAACTCTCGGATGGTGTTGTGCAGTTCCGCGGCCAGCTCCACGCCGGTGGCGCCCGCGCCGATGATGGCGATGTGCAATTGGCCCGGTTGCAGCGGTTCCTGCTGCGCGTTGGCCCGCAGGCAGGCGTTGAGCAGCCGCGAGTGAAACAGCGCGGCCTGCTGCGGGTTGTCCAGCGAGATCGCGTGCTCGCGGGCACCTGGGGTGCCGAAGTCGTTGGTCGTGCTACCTACCGCCATCACCAGCGTGTCGTAGGCAATGGACCGGGCGGGGATAACTTCCCGTCCGTCCTCGTCCAGGGTCGGCGCCAGATGGATTTGCTTTTTCGCACGGTTAAGCCCGTCCATGCGCCCGAGCCGGAACTGGAAATGGTGCCAGCGCGCCTGGTAGAGATAGTCCAGCTCGTGATCGTTCAGATCCATGCTGCCCGCGGCGACCTGGTGAAGGAGCGGCTTCCACAGGTGCGTGCGCGAGCGGTCCACGAGCGTAATGAGCGCCTGCTTGCGCCTGCCCAGCGTGCGGCCAAGACGCGTCGCCAACTCGAGCCCGCCGGCGCCGCCGCCGACGACGACGATGTTGTGCAATCCGCCTGTGCTGCGTTCTCGTTCGGTTGCAGTTGCGACCATCGGGAAGTTATCCGCGGGTTGATGTAAGTCCGTCCCTCGACAGACTGCAGTTTAGCGAGATGCCCTGCGCACTGCCCTAAAACAACCGCAAAAAACAAGCCCGCTCGTCGAGCGGGCTTGATCGCGGCACCGAACGTCAAATCTGCGGGTTCAGGCGCTCCAGCTTGGAATGCAGTTTGTTGAGCGCATTCAGATAAGCCTTCGCCGAGGCCACGACGATGTCGGTGTCCGCGCCCTGGCCGTTGACGATGCGGCCCGATTTCGACAGCCGCACGCTGACCTCGCCCTGCGAGTCGGTGCCACTTGTGATGTTGTTCACCGAGAAAAGTTGCAGATCCGCGCCGCTGGCGACGATGCTTTCGATCGCCTTGAACGTCGCGTCCACCGGACCGCTGCCGCGCGATTCGGCCTGCTTTTCCCTGCCATCCTCGGAGACCACGATGCGCGCAACCGGTGTTTCGCCCGTCTCAGAATGCGCCAACAACGACACCAGCTTGAAATGCTCCTGGTCATGGGTGAGGGCATCGTCGGAAGCCAGCATCAGCAGGTCGTCATCAAAGATCTCGTGTTTCTTATCGGCGAGCTCCTTGAAGCGCATGAACGCTGCATTGACCGCCTCTTCGGACTCGAGTTCGATTCCCAGTTGCTGCAGGCGGCTCTTGAAGGCGTTGCGCCCAGAGTGCTTGCCCAGCACGAGCTTGTTGGTGCTCCAGCCCACGTCCTCGGCGCGCATGATTTCGTAGGTTTCGCGACTCTTGAGGACGCCATCCTGGTGAATTCCAGATTCGTGCGCAAACGCGTTCGCGCCAACGATGGCCTTGTTCGGCTGCACCGCGAAGCCGGTGATCGCCGCGACCATCTTGCTCGCCGGTACGATCTGGGTGGCATCGATGCGGGTGTCGCAGTCGAAGAAATCCTGGCGGGTGCGCACCGCCATCACCACTTCTTCCAGCGAGGCGTTGCCGGCACGCTCGCCCAGTCCGTTGATGGTGCAC
>CAZYTR010000039.1:0-17129 GCA_964650365.1 uncultured Alcaligenaceae bacterium
GGCAAGCCTTTCGAGGGCAGCGTCGGCCCGGGGCAGGCGGTGCGCATCATGACCGGCGCGGTGATTCCCAAGGGCGCGGATACCGTCATCCAGCAGGAACGCGCGAAAGCCTCCGGCGACAAGGTGGCGGTCGCACCGGTATCGAAAAAAGGCAGCAATACCCGCAGCGCGGGAGAGGATCTGCGCCAGGGCGAACCGGCGCTGAAGCGCGGCCAGCCGCTGCGCCCCGCGGAAATC
Source organism: uncultured Alcaligenaceae bacterium (assembly GCA_964650365.1). Lineage (GTDB taxonomy): Bacteria > Pseudomonadota > Gammaproteobacteria > Burkholderiales > JACQAP01 > JACQAP01. Next base: position 238 of record CAZYTR010000039.1, read on the forward strand.
GGATTGCTCGCTTCTCTTGGGATCGGCGAAGTCTCGGTGTATCGGAAACTCCGCGTTGCGTTTTTCTCCACCGGCGACGAACTGGTGCCGGTCGGCAGTCCGCTGGGTGCCGGGCAGATTTACGACAGCAACCGCTACACCCTCTACGGCATGCTCATCCGGCTGGGCTGCGATGTGCTCGACATGGGCGCGATCCGCGATGATCCGAATGCGGTGGAGCGTGCCTTTGACGAGGCCGCACAAACGGCCGACGTGGTGATCACCAGCGGCGGCGTCTCGGTAGGCGAAGCGGACTACGTCAAACAGATCCTCGAGCGCCTGGGCGAAGTGCTGTTCTGGAAGATCGCGATGAAGCCGGGCCGGCCGCTTGCCTATGGCAGGATCGGTCGCGCGCATTTCTTCGGGCTGCCCGGCAATCCCGTTGCGGTGATGGTGACCTTCTACCAGTTCGTGCGCGATGCCCTGCTCTACCTGCAGGGACAGATCACGGTTGCGCCGCTGCCGACCATGAAGGTGACTTGCACTTCCGCGATCAAGAAGGCGCCGGGCCGCACCGAGTTCCAGCGCGGCATCCTCAGCCGCGCTGCGGACGGGCAATGGACGGTGCGCACCACCGGAGATCAGGGTTCGGGAATTCTTTCGTCGATGAGCCAGGCCGATTGTTTTATCGTCCTGCCGACCGATGCGGGCAACTTGCCCGCCGGCGCGGTCGTGGATGTTCAGTTGCTGGAAGGATTGATCTGAAGACGCGCTTCAGATCGAATTGACAAACTTCACCAGCGCTTCGCGTTCGGCTTTGGGCAGCCCGCGAAAGGTTTCCCGAGACTGCGCCGCTTCTCCGCCGTGCCACAGAATCGCTTCGGCTACATTGCGTGCGCGGCCGTCATGCAGCAGGTCGCTGTGCCCGTTGACCCCACGCACCAGGCCGATCCCCCACAGCGGCGGCGTGCGCCACTCGCGGCCGTCGGCCTGATATTCGGGGCGGCCGTCAGCAAGGTCCTCGCCCATGTCGTGCAGCAACAAGTCGGTATAGGCGTGGATCGTCAGGTCCGCCGCCGCTGGGATCGCGGATTTGCCGCCCGTCCTGAGGTCCGGCACATGGCAGGCACTGCAGTTGGCTTGGGAGAACAACTGTTCGCCCCGCTTCACCTCGGGGTCGTTCACGTTGCGCCGGGCGGGAACGGCGAGCGTCTGCAGGTACAACGTGATATTGCTCAGACGGCTCGGGACCACCTCCGGCCGGTAGTTGCCCGTGCATCCGCCCTGGCCGCCGCACTTGCTCGCCGACGGCACGTCCAGGCATTGCACTTGCACGCTCGGACAATTTTCTTCAGGGAAGAAATGGGAAGTCGCGCCGATGTCGTTCAGAAACGCCGCTGCGGTCTGCTGGCGCAGATTGGGTTGGCCGGCCTTCCAGCCGAAGCGGCCCAGCATGGTCCTGCTGTTCTCAAGGTCCCTGACGTAGTTTGCCTTACCGCTCACGCCGAGTTTTTCCTGTTCGCTGGCGATCGCAAGTATCGCTTGTTCGGGCACCGCTTCCAGTAATCCCAGGCCCACCATGGCCGGCGCGATACGCGGCGAAATCATGATGTCGGCTCCAAGCTCGCCAAACTGCAGCGCCGTGAATTCGATCTTCGGTACGCGCAGCGTCACAGTTTCGCCGTCGGCAAAACCGACCGCGCGTGCCGTGTAGCTGAAGATCGCCTGACCTTCGGCAGGCACGCGGCCCGGAATGCCGCGGTTTTGCAACTGGTCTCCATACGCCGGGTGCGCCTGGGGTTCCCCGTGCGGTCCCTGGCCGGGCACGCTCAGCCGTACCAGCATTCCGCGCACGGCCTCTTGCCGCTCTGCCGGCGCCGCGGCGCGTCCGTTGTTTTCATGGCAATGCGCGCAGCGATCCTCGTTGAAAGTCGGCCCCAGGCCCCACACGCCGGAAGGCTCGGGAGCGACCACCCAGGCTTCGTGAAACTGCTCCCTGCCTTTGGCGAACTGCGCGGCCTGTTCCTGGTCGAGCATGGCGATGGGAATGGAAAATGCGTTGGCGCCGGCCTCGGGCGTGGTGAAGCTGCCCGCAGTGAGCGCAGCAGGGTCCAGGACTTCGGTGCTTCCGCTCGCCAGCCATGTCGCAGCCAACAAGCAGGCCGCGACGATCAGTGGTCGTGGTCCCACGGGCTATGCTTCACTTCCGGCGGGACCCAGACTGTCTCATAGACTTTCTGGAGTTCCTTCTCCTTGGCGATTTCGTCGCTTTCCGACAACTTCGCGTACTTGGCTTGCGTCGGACTGGAGTGGTTGCGGGTATTCAGGCTGGGCGCCGACAATACCTTGCGCAGTTCGCCCTTGCACCTGGGGCAATGCTCCGGGCGCGGATCATTGATGCCGTGACGCGTCTGATAAATGACGCGGCAGGGGTCACAGGCATATTCGTACGTTGGCACTTGGTATCTCCGGCCGCTGTTCGCAAAACAAATGGGGCCGACTCCGTCTGGAACCGACCCCATCGATGATACCCGTGTTGCTCTATGCGTAGCTGGTCTTGTTGGTCAGTATTTCAGCTTTCGCCTGCATCGCAGACTGCTTGTCGATGTTCCAGATGCGTGCTGCATTTTCGCCGAAGACCTTGCGGCGGATTTCGTCGGTGATCTTCGGATAGCCATGACCCTCGACCAGTTGATCGGGGATCTGGAACTTGCGGAACGCCTCGATCTGCCACTGCGGATTGCCCCACAACAGCGAGTCGGTGCCCCACATCACGTAATCGGGACCCAGATCGCGCAACAAGCTGCCGATCACGTGCGCGCACTCCAGCGGCCGGCTGGTGACGGTCGCGGCGAATGTCGAGCCGATCTCGCAGTACAGGTTCTTCCGTTGCGGCTTGAATCCCTTCATTGCCCCAATTTCGGCGTGGTACGGCCAGGCCGAGTGATAGGCGATGAAGTTGATGTCGAGGAAATCATCCGCTGCCGCGTCGAAGTCCTCCGCGTGGGCATAGCGGGCATAGAACTGACCGAATGGAATGCCCTTGTGGCAGCCGACGTTTTTAATGCCCAGCTTGCGGCACTTTTCCCACATCGGGTAGGCCAGCTTCTCGTCGTCGAACCACCAGCCTTTCTTCTTGGTGGAGTCGAAGGTATAGAGCTTGAGGCCGGAAATCTTGTACTGCTCGACGTACTGCGTCAGTCGATCCAGCGTCACGCTCAGACCCTGGTTCGGCGTCAGCCCGCCGGCCAGCATCACGGTGGACTTGGGCCACTTGTTGCGCACCCCGACCTGATACTCCATCGGGATCATGTCCTGGCCGCCGTAATCCTCGCGGAATCCGAACGGGTTGAACACACCGACCGTGGTATCACTTTCCTCAAGAATGAGCTTGCCGTAATTCTCGACGTTCATATCGCGGGTGCCGTTGGCCAGGCCGAAGGCTTTGCCCAGATTGTCGAGCAGATCCACGAACCACATGCCGCGCTCGGTGGTGTTGACACCGAGTTGATAGTGACCCGGGCGGGTGCACACGTGCGTGTGAACGTCGACGATGAAGTCGGTGCTGGCGCGAGCGACCTGGATGGCTTCGCTCTTGGCGCCGGCGTCGGCGGCTTCGGCCGCGCCGACTTCGAAGAACTTCATTCCCGTGACTTCGTTGGCAGCGAGCATCGCCGCCGAGAAACCCAGGGAAGACTTGATGAAATTGCGCCGCGAGAGGCCGGCCTTCTTGGCGTAGCCGTCCATCTTCTCGGAGATCTTCGGACCCATTCCCCCGGTGAGGAACAATGAGGTACCGACTTCGTTACCGTCGAACGGATCCTTGGCTAACTCACCAAGGCCCTTGAAGTGCTCCAGGATATTGAATTCCATCGCGCTCCTCCTCCTTGCTTGTTATCAAAACTTCTGTTTTAACCGCAGAAGGGCCTGCCAGAAAAACCGCGCCGGCCGCCCAGTCCAACACCGACAACACAATGCTTGTTTTCGGTCACGCTACACTTCTCGAACCGGCGTTGCAACCACATACTCGCGCGCGCCACGGTGCTTCAAAAACTCGATTCCTCCCGCGCTTCGCAACGCGGGTCCGGCCACTCGATGCGTGGGTTTCTTCCAGGCACACCACAATCGGATGCGACTGGAATCCATCAGGTGGTTTTCCAGATCGGAAAGCACAGCAAAACAAACCCTTCCGTGTAGCACTCGCGGCGGCAGACTGCCAGTCCAGGTCGTGCAAAGGGCCGCGGAACATACGGCAGGTGTGATGCGGCAGCGCAGCACCCGCGGCGTCTCCGATCGCCTTAGGATTCGATATCTGCAAACCTTGAACACTCGACTGATGGGATCACCCATGATCAGCAGAATCTGGCACGGATGGACCAGCCGGCAGAATGCCGACGCCTACGAAAAGCTGCTTCGCAGCGAAATCTTCAAGGGAATCGAACACCGCGAAATTCGCGGTTACTGCGGCATACATCTGCTCCGGCGCGACGTACCTGAGGGGGTCGAATTCGTGACCGTCATGTGGTTCGATTCGCCCGATGCGGTCAAGGCGTTTGCCGGGGAGGATTTCGAAGCCGCGGTGGTGCCGCCAAAGGCACGCGCGTTGCTTTCCCGGTTCGACGTGCGCTCGGCGCATTACAATGTTCTTGTCGCACCGGGGCAATGAGAAATGAGCAAAGTCCGGAATTCGGAACAGGAATGGCGCAAGGCGCTGACGCCGGAGCAGTTCCATGTGCTGCGCGAGGAAGGCACCGAACGCCGCTTCACCAGCCCGCTCAACACCGAATACGGCAAGGGCACGTTTGCCTGCGCCGGCTGCGGTCAAGCGCTTTTCAAGTCGGACATGAAGTTCGACAGCAAGACCGGCTGGCCCAGCTTCTTCACCGCGATTCCCGGCGCGCTGGAAACCAAGGTGGACCGCGTGCTGTTCATGGAACGTACCGAATACCATTGCGCCAACTGCGGCGGCCATCAGGGGCATGTTTTCGAAGACGGACCCGATCCGACCGGCCTGCGTTACTGCAACAACGGTGTCGCGCTCAAGTTCGAGCCTGATTGACGGGTTTTATTTGTGACCCGCGTGCGTCCGATTACCGCACGTTGATCTCGACGCGCCTGTTTCTCGGTTCGTGAACATTGTCCCGCGTCGGAATCAGAAGTTCCCGTTCGCCGCGACCGGCGATCGAGATGCTACCCGGCGCGATGCCGCGGGCGATGAACAACTGGCGCACGCGTTTGGCCCGTTGCAATGACAGCTTGTCGTTGAACTGAATGGAAGCAACGGTATCGGTGTGCCCGATGACCGAAATTTCCGCTGCCGGCCGTTTGGCCATCTCCGCCAGCATCTTCTCGACTTCCGTCTTCGATTCGGCGGTCAACTCGTCCTCGCCCTTGAGGAAATACAGCAGGAAACTGGCCGGCTTGGACGGCAACGCGGCAAGGGTTGGGGTGAAGGTCTCCCTTACGACTCCCGGGTCCACGATGAGTTGTCTGATCTGCCCGGGACCTTCGATCACTGCTGAAGCATAGGCCTTGTCGAGTACGATCTCGACGCCCTCCTGCCGGACTACGACGGCGCCCGGCGAGCCATCCGCCTCGGGCAACAGAATAACCTGGTCGTTACGCATAATTTCCAACTCGGCGCGTGCAGGGTAAGGTCGAGGAACCGGCGGCGAACAGGAAATCAGGAACGCCGCGAAAGCGAGGAAGACCATAACGCGGGCTCGAGCGTTCGACTCGTCCAGATCGTGCGCGACGACGGAATGTGCGCCGCTGACGGCACGCTGGTCCGGCATGGTCTTCCCTTTCACTGCGTGGATGCGCTGGTTTGCTTTTTCTTTTTTGGCTTGGGCGTTTCCTTATTCTTGGGCAATTCGATCGAAACTACCGCAGCCTCGGTGTACGTGGCGACAATGTTGTCGCCCGCGGTGAGCGATGCCAGAACGTTCGGGTCACGCACGTAAAGGTCGACAAGGTTTCCCTCTGGTCCCCTGAGGGTGACGGTTTTCTCCTTGGGACTTACCGTCTGAACGTAAGCTGAAACGGTGATTTGCCGCGCAGCGCCCGAGGCCGGTTTCTTTCCAGGCTCGGCGCCGGCCGCGGTCTCGTCCCAGGCGACCGCATCGCCCGGCTGCGTCTTGCGCAGTTGCAGCCCCACCGACTCGTTATAGCGCACGATGACTTCGTCGCCGACCTGAACCTGAGGCAGGTTCCTGACCCGCTCTTCCACCCTCAGCGTGATCACTCGTCCCTTCGGTCCTTTGAGCGTCAAATCGCGCGCATCGAGATCGACCGCCTCGACCGTCGCTTTGATTTTCGCCGACCGTCCGTACATGACCGGACTGGCATCTTCCAGCACCGTGATGGCTGCGGGTTTCGTGTCTTGGGCAGGCTTTGTGTCTTCGGCGACTGCAATGCCTGAACAGAGAACCGTGAACCATGCGGCACACAGCAACGCCGGAATGAATTTCAATGCACTGTCTCCCTTGAATTCCTGAGTACGTCGAGGGCCGGGATCGGCGTCCATCCAGATTTGCATGTGCCGTTCCCTCGCTTCAGACCTTCGGGTCAGGCGTGCCTTCAGCGGGCGGTGGCACCGTGGTGTCGGCCGGCGCTGGCTCGTTCTTCTCCGCCTTGCGCAGGCGCTTTTCTTCCTGCTTTCTCTTCTTCGCGATCTCTTTCTGGCGCTTCTCGAACTGATAGTTTGGTTTCGGCAATCTGTGGTCCTTTCAAGAAAATTCCGTTGATTGAATGCGGCTTCGGCGCACTGTCGTACCCGCCTCTTCCGCTCTGTCGTGCACCGGGCCGGCAAGTTCGCGTTCCAAGAACTCGCGCGTGCTCGACTGCAACTGTGCCATATTCTCACGAGCCTGCTCCGCATGGGGATCGAGGATTGTGCCGGATACCCCTCCATGCAATGGCAGACCGGCATCGTGGGACCGGGTGGAATTGCGGATCCGCCTCGATAGCGGTTGCGCTATCGTGTAACGTTCTCACCGTGAGACATTTACTTCATATAGAACATTCTGATAGATGATTAATCATACCTTATACTTCAATCTCTGCCGAAGGGCAGCGGTCCGGTTTCATTGCCCGTCCGCATCGAACCGATCTGCGAGGAGTCCATGAACCGCATTCCGTTGTTGGCGCTGGTCGCCCTCGCAGCCGCTGCGTCCGTGCCCGGCACCGCTTTTGCGGAACAGGTCCGCCTTCGCATCGGCCACGACCAGCCGGCAGGAACCATGTACGACGAAGGCCATACGATGTTCCGCAAGCTGGTCGAGGAGCGCTCAGGCGGTCGCATCAAAGTGGACGTCTTTCCCGCAGCTCAGCTCGGCTCGGAGGTCGCGATGATCGAGGGCGTGCGCATGGGCTCGCTGGATGCCAGCGTGGCCCATGTCGCCAACGCCTCGACCGTGGTACCCGAACTGGCGCTGTTCAGCGTGCCCTACCTGTTCAAGGACCGCGATCACTACGAACGCGTGCTCGGCGATCCCGGGTTCCACGATCGAATCGACGCCCTGGTGAGCGGAAAGAATCTCGGCCTCAAGGTGATCGGCTACTACTCGGCAGGGGTGCGCACGCTGTACACCCGCCGCGGACCGGCGACCACCCCCGAAGGACTAAAAGGCACCAAGATCCGGGTGATGAACAATCCGGTCGAGGCCAAGGTCTGGAATGCCCTCGGGACGATCCCTACGCCGATGAATTTCGGCGAGGTCTACCAGGCGTTGCAATCGGGCGTCCTGGATGCCGCCGAGAACGCGCCTTCCGTGATCGAGACCAATCGGCATTACGAAGCCGCCCGGACCATCATCCTCACCGAGCACCAGCGTTCTATCTGCCTGTTGCTAATGAACGAGAAGAAGCTGGCCAGCCTGCCGCAGGACCTGCAGAAACTTGTGCTCGAAGCGGCGCGTGATGCCTCAGCCCACGAGCGGCGCCGTGACACGGAACTCAATGCGCAGGCAATTGAAAGGATGAAGGCAAAAGGAGCGCAAATCGTCATTCCCGAGCGCGCCAGGTTCGAGGCCCGCATCGCACCCATCCAGGACGAAGTAGCACAAAGCCTGAAGATGACCGACGTCCTGGAACTCATCCGCGGCCGCGCCAGGTAAAGGAGGGCGCGCGTGGACCGCTATCTCGTCCGGCTGGAGCAGTGGCTGCTGCCACTGTTGGCCGTACTCCTCGGGTTCATCACTGTCGGGGTGTTTCTTCAGATCGTGCTGAGGTATGGTTTCGACACCTCCTTCCTTTGGGGCGAGGAGCTGTCGCTGTTCGCCTTCATCTGGTGCGTTTACCTCGGTGCCGCCATCTGCGTGCGCCGCCGCAACCACTTCGCGTTCGACTTTCTGGCCGAACGGCTCACAGGACGGGCTGCGGGCGTGCAGCGTCTGGCCGTGGACCTCGTGGTTCTCTGCGTGGCGGCGGTTCTGGTCATCGAAGGTTGGGCCTACTCCCAGCTCTGTATCCAGCGCCTGTCGCCGGCCCTGGGCATCACCCTGTTCATTCCCACCATCGTCATCCCGCTCAGCGGCGCGTTGATGGTTGTCGCCGCCGGCATGGACGTGATCCGCGACTGCCGCCGGGTCTGGACGGGACGCGCCGGCTGATGGATCCGCTCGCCCTGCTCTTCATCGCGCTCGCGATATTGCTGTTGTGCGGCGTGCCGATCGCCTTCGCGCTGCTGCTGTCCTCGCTGATCGTGATCCAAGTTGCGGATCTTCCCAGCGTGGTCATGATCCAGCAGATGTTCAACGGCATCAACGCGTTTACCTTGCTGGCGCTGCCGTTCTTTTTTCTCGCCGGCAACGTGATGAGCGACGGCGGCATCTCGGAACGCCTGGTCAAACTGGCGATGGCGCTGGTCGGACACCTTCGCGGCGGCTTGGCACATGTCAACGTGGTAGTGGGAATGTTCATCTCGGGGATCTCCGGCAGCAGCACGGCGGACGCAGCAGCCATCGGGGCCGTGTTCTTTCCGGCCATGAAGCGCCGAGGCTACGATGAGAAATTTTCGGTATGCCTGACCGCCTGCACCTCGACCATGGGAGTAGTTATCCCGCCATCGATCCTGATGGTCATTTACGGCGCGACGGCAGGAGTATCGACCGGCGCGCTGCTGCTCGGCGGCATTCTCCCCGGCGTGTTGATGGGACTGGCGCTGATGGTTCAGTCCCACGTGTTCGCGGTCAAGTACGACTTTCCACGCGAGCACCCGCGCTTCCTCGGCATTCGCGCCGTCGCAAGGGGGTTGAAGGAGGCAGCCTGGCCGATGGGCGTGCCGGTAATCATCGTCGTGGGCATGGTCGGCGGCGTATTCACCCCGACGGAATCCGCGGCCGTCGCAGCGGTCTACGCGCTGTTCGTCACGCTCTTCGTGTTGCGTACCCTGCGCTGGCGCGCACTGCCGAAGTTGTTCGGCGAGACCACGATCCAGTTTTCGCAGATCCTGTTCTGTGTGGGCGGCGCCATGATCTTCGGCTGGATTCTCGCCTACTACCAGGTACCGGACATGGTGTCCGATTTCATTCTCGGCTTCACCCGCGACAAGCTGGTGGTCATGCTGCTGATCGTGATTCTCAACGTGGTGCTGGGAACCTTCATGGACGCCATCCCCGCGATCCTGATCTTCGTGCCCATCCTGCATCCACTCGGGGTCGAAGTCGGCATCCATCCGGTGCATCTTGGCGTCGTAGTGGTGATGACGCAGGCGTTCGGTCTTTTGACGCCGCCGCTGGGGATGTCCGCGATGACTGCATGCGCGGTCGCCGGCATTCCGCTGTCACGCGTCCAGAAGCTTCTTCACCTGATGATGATTCCGATTCTGGTCGTCTGTTTCCTGTGCGCGCTCGCTCCCTGGACCGTGCTTGCCATTCCCCGATTGTTGGTACCAGCCTGGCTGTGACGAAAAGGAGATTCCATGAAAGCTGTCACCGAACTCGATACGCCCGCCGTCACCGTCCACCTCGACATCATGGAGGACAACATCCGTCGCGTGCAGGCGCATCTTGCGAAGCACGGCATCGCCAACCGCCCGCACATCAAGACACACAAGATTCCGGCGCTCGGCAAGATGCAGATGCAGGCGGGCGCGATCGGCATCACCTGCCAGAAACTCGGTGAGGTCGAGGTGTTCACCGACGCCGGTGTCGCCGACGATGTGCTGCTGACGTTCAACATCGTCGGCGGCGCGAAAACCGACCGGTTGATGGCGCTGACCAAACGACTCAGGCGCCTCGCCGTCGTGCTCGACAACGAAGCGGTGGCGAAGGGGCTTTCCGAGGCCGGCGTGCGGCACGGCGTGGACGTGCGTTTCCTGGTGGAGTGCGACACCGGCATGGGCCGCAATGGCGTGCAGTCTCCTCAGGCCGCGCTGGATCTGGTGCGCGCTGCGATGAAGCTCCCGCGCATGCAGTTCGAGGGCATCATGACCTTTCCCATCCGCCAGCCGCAGTCCTACCAGTTCTTCGAGGAAGCGCTGGCACTGTTCAAGCGCGCCGGCATTCCTGTTGCCGTCGTGTCCGGCGGCGGCACGCCCGCCATCTTCAAGGCGCAGGAGTTCCCGATGCTCACCGAGCACCGCGCCGGAACGTATATCTACAACGACGTGATCACGGTGGCTTCCGGCACCGCCACCTGGGACAACTGCGCGATGCGGGTGCGGGCCACGGTAGTAAGCCGCCCTACCGACACGCGTGCAGTCATCGACGCCGGCACCAAAGTGTTGACCTCGGATCAGTACACGGTCAAGGGATACGGTCACGTGCTCGAATACCCGGAGGCAGTGATCTCCCTTCTTTCGGAGGAGCATGGCATCATCGATCTTGCTAACTGCCGCGAGCGGCCCGCTGTGGGCCACATCGTTCACGTCGTACCAAACCACTGCTGCGTGGTGAGCAACATGGTGGACGAGGTCTATGGCGTGCGCGGGGATCGGGTCGAAGTGACGTGGCCGGTCGCGGCGCGTGGCACCGTGCGTTAGCGCGGCTGAAGGGCCAGGAAAGTGCAACGCTCACCACGGAGGACGCAGAGCGGCGCACGGACACGTTACCGATGTAGTCGGCCGCTTGCGGGTAGTGCGCCGAAGCGCCGCCTCCCGCCCCGGATGGCTACGCCAACGCCGTGTCGGCGGTGCCGGAGGAAGACCGAAAACGAGGGAAAAGCATGTGGGAGTAAAAGCAGGCCTGGTGCCGCAGTGACCACCACTGCCAGGTTTTCGCTCTCAAATGTTTTTTTGCTCTTTCCCTTCCTCTGCGTCCTCCGCGTCCTCTGCGTTAAGTGCTAATTTTTTTCGGTTCATTGAGCCTTGGGTACGATGACGGAAATGTGCGGGTGCCGGGGCAGGTAGCGTATCGCGACCTTGTCCCCGACGGCGAACTTACTCCCGCGGGGGAGCCGCTGCATAACGGCGATCGGATGCTCCCAGCCCGTGGCGAGAAAGCGGTAATACACCGCTGCGCCCCGCAAGTCGGGCGCATAGCCGATTATTTCCGCTTCCGCCGGCAGGCCCTTGCGCAGCACCGTTTCGGTTTCCTCATGCCTGGCCCTCAGGAACTGCCCGAATACCCACAACGGGAAACCGATCAGCGCCAGCACCACGATGGATAGGATCATCCAGCCGTGCCAGCTCATCGTCAGCATGAGGACGCCATTGCGCTATTTCATGCCCATGTGGAAAGGCAGCCACAGGGAAAACGCCGGCACGAACACCAGCAGCATCAACCCGGCGAACAGAACGGCCAGGTATTTCAGCATCGGCCGGGCAACGTCTTTCATTTGAGTGCCGGTGATCGCACAGGTGGCGAACAGTCCCAGCCCGATCGGCGGGGAAAACAAGCCGAGCCCCATGGCGATCACCATCACAGTGCCGAAGTGCAGCGGATGCACGCCGAGTTGATGAGCAATAGGCGTCAACAGTGGGCCGAAAATGATCAGCGCGGGCGCGCCTTCCAGTATCGCCCCGAACACGATCATGAGCAGAGCCGAAACCACCACGAAGGCCTGCGGGCCGTGCTGGTGGCCGAGCGCCACCATGGTGTCCGACAGATACTGCGGAATCTGCTGGATCGTCAACACGAATGAGACGCTCGATGCGGCGGCGACAATGAAGAGAATCCCGCCGGCCATGGATGCAGAACGCACGAACAGCCTGACGACGGATTTCACGCTCAGTTCGCGGAACGCAAGGCCGCCGACAACCAGCGCGTAGACCACGGCAAAGGCCGAGACCTCGGTAGAGGTCGCCACGCCCGAGACCACGCCCTTGCCGATCATGAGCACCATGACCAGGCCGACCATCGCTCCGCCGATCAGGCGTATCAGCGGCGTCTGCACTTCGAAAGCGTCCTTCGGGTTGATACGGGATCCGTAGTAGACCGCAATCGCCGCCAGAGCCATCGCCAGGACGCCCGCCGGCACCAGGCCGGCGAGGAACAGCCCGCCGATCGAAATATTGGCGACGAACCCCAGGATGATCATGTTGATGCACGGAGGAATGGTCTCGGCCATGACCGCCGTGCTCGCCAGAAGACCGGCCGCGTCGTTTGGATCCTGTCCGGTCCTGCGCACCGCCGGCATGATGATGCCGCCTACCGCGGCGATGTCGGCCAGCTTCGAACCCGACACACCGGAAAAGAACGCCGTGGCGGCGATCATGATCAGGTTCAGACCGCCCCGCAGCCGACCCATCATGCGCAGCAGCAGTTCGATCAGCCGCGCCGACATCCCGTTGGCTTCCATGATCAGGCCGGCCAGCACGAAGAACGGGATGGCCAGCAACACGAAGTGATCCATTCCGGACAAGACTTGTTGGGAATACACCAGCATCGGCAGGGAAGGATCGACCAGAAAATACAGCAGCGACGAAAGCGCCAGCGCAAATGCGATCGGTACGCCGATGACCAGGCTCACCACAAATCCCGCGACCAGCAGAAAGGCGGGCGTGACCGCGTGCGTCGGGACCGTCGTGTTCCAGCCCCATACCGCCAGCGCCAGCGCGAGCGTGGCAGCCAACGTTCCCCAGACGTTCTTCCGGCGTCCATCGAGGGCGGCGGCGGTTCCGAACACGATCATCAGCAGGCTTCCGGCGACCACCGGCCAGATGTAAATCCATTGGGGCAGTCCGATCGGCGTGGTCTGGTCGCGCGAATCGATCAGCATGGCCGCGGAGGACAGCAGCAGAGCAACCGAAACCGCGACGATGATCCAGTCGCAGAGCTGAATCATCGCCGGGCGCCAGCTCACCGGAAACAGGGCACGGAAACTGTCGATACCGACATGCTGCGCTCTTCCCACTGCGGCCGCCGCGCCCAGAAAGACTTGCGTGACCATCAGCGCGCGCGCAATCTCCTCGGCCCAGTTCAGTGGGTCATGCAGAAAGTAGCGCCAGAACACCGACGCGAAGACGACCAGCACATCCACCGCGAGGACCAGTGCGGCAATGTACTCGATGACGACCAGCAGCCGGGCCATCAGGCGATGTGCCCCGCCTGCGCTTGCGAACCCCGCGACGTAGGATCTGGCGTCGTGCGGGTTCATGCCTACCGGTCAGACCGCGCGGCCGGTGGCGGCGATGGCGCCCGCAAGGCGGATCGGGTCATGCCCGGGCCGCCGCGATGGCGTCGAACAGCAGCCTTGTGGCCGGGTATTGCTCCGCGAACGCCGCCCACAGCTTTGTTTCCATTTCCTTGCGGACGAATTCCCGCTCCGTCTTCGCCATCGGCTGGAACGTGATGCCCAGGCGTTTCAGTTCCTCAACCGCCGCAAGGCCCTTCTGCGCGGCATGCGCGCGCTGATAGGCGGTCGCCTCCGCCGCCGCCTTGAACAGCACCGGGCGTACGTCGGCGCGAATCTTCTCCAGGCCGCGCCGGCCCATGACGGCAATCATCGGACTGAACAAATGTTCCGTCAGCCAGCAGTACTTCGATACTTCATAGAGCTTGCTGGCGACTACCGTGGCCGCGTCATGCTCGAAGCCGTCTACCACCCCGGTCTGCAGCGCGGTGTACAGCTCGTTGAAAGGAATCGGCGTCGGGATCGCTCCCATGAGTTTGAAGGTCTCGATGAAAGCTGTCGTCGGCAGCACGCGCAGCTTCACGCCCTTTACGTCCGCAAGCGACTTGATCGGGTTCTTGGCGTAGACGCTGCGCGCGCCGAAGTGCGACGCCCAGCCCAGCACCGTGCACCCCGTCCGGTCAAAAAGTATCCTGGCCAGACGCTCGCCGACCCCACCGTCCAGCGCCTTGGCCACGTGCGCATAGCTGTCGAACACGTACCCCAGATCGAGCATGCCGAATTCCGGCGCGACGGTGGCCCAGATCGACGATCCGGTTATCATCATGTCGATCGAGCCGACTTTTACCTGTTGCACCACGTCGGCTTCCTTGCCGAGCTGGCTGTTCGGAAAATACTCGATCGCAATGCTGTTGCCTGTCGCGCCTTGCAGGTTGGCGGCGAAGTGTTGGTACCAGGGGAAATGCGCCGCGTTCTGGTCGGCCGGCAGAGACGAGGAAATGCGCAGCTTCAACACGGATTGGGCGCGGGCTCGCCGCATCCCGCCCGCGAGCGCAAATGTCGCCGCTGAAGCGGCCGCCAAAAAACGACGGCGTGAAACGGCGATGCGCAAGCTCTTCATCGTGGAAATCCGTAGAGCTCGGCGGGATTGTCCTTCAGGATTCTCTGGCGCGTCGCATCGTCCGGCGCCCAATCGAGCAGCAGATCGAGCAGATTCGCGTCGTCCGGCATCTGGCCTTTCGGCGCCGAAGGATGCGGCCAGTTGCTCGCCCACAGCATCCGCTCCGGCGCGTACTTCACCAGCGCCTTCGCCAATTTACCGACATCGTCGTACCTGGGCGCGCCGGTCTTCGACACTTCATAGGGCGCCGAAAGCTTCACCCAGCAGTGACCAGTGTCTACCAGTCGCAGCAGCGCCCTGAACGCCTCATGCTGCGTCGGCACCGGCTCCAGGAATTTGCCGATGTGGTCGATCACGAATCGGCCCGGCAACCGTTTGATCTGCGCCTCGTATTTCGGCAATTCGCGACCGTCGAGCTGGATGTTCGCGTGCCAGCCGAACGGATGCACCCGCGCCATGACTGCGTCCATCCTGTCGAAACCGACCGCCCCATTGGGTAATTGGAATATGCGCTGCGCGCAGATCCCGCCCATCGACAGCTGGACAATCTCGGCATCCGAGGTTTCCGGCTTCACCACACCGACTCCCTTCGCGTTTTGCCCGAGCGCACGAATTGCCTCGAGGGTGACGCGGTTGTCGTCCTGGTAGGCATTGGGCTGCACCACGATCACCCGTTCCAGGCCAAGCCGCTCCTGCAGTTCCCGGTACATCGGCACCGTAAAGTGGCCGGGCAGCGGCGGGCCACCCGGTGCGGACGGCACGCTGCGCTCGTAAAAGTGCACGTGCGTGTCGCAACTGCCGGGTGGTGCGGGAAGCTTCGGAACCCCCGTCATCATTTCTTCTTCTTTGTTTTCGGCAATGCGCGGCTCGGGTCGCCGCCGATCTCGGCGAGCACGAAGCTGCCGCCCTGGAAGGTCTCGGTGCGCGGGTCTGCGCCGGGTTTCTCTTTCGCCAGCACTCCCGCGGCGTAGTCCTCGGCATTGTCCTGCGGCCGGTAACCGAGCCGCCCGGCGTTGGAATTGTCGTACCAACTGCGCCGGTTTCCGGAAATCCCGTAAACGATCTCGAAGTGGAGGTCCGGATGCTCGATGCCGATCGTCACCAGTTGCGCGAAGTCGCGCGGGCTGATCCAGATCGAAAGCCGGCGCTTGTCCGCGGGTATGGGGTTCACGTTGCCGATGCGCATGCAGAACACCTGCATGCCGTACTTGTCCGCGTAGAGACTGCCGAGCTGTTCGCCGAAAACCTTGGACAGGCCGTAACGGCTGTCGGGCTTCGGGTATACGCGATGGTCGATCGTGTGGTCGCGGCGGTAGAAACCGGTGGCGTGATTGCTGGAAGCGAACAGGATGCGCTTAACGCCGTTGACCCGCGCCGCCTCGAACGTGTTGTAGCAACCGACGATGTTGGTTCGCATGATCATATCCCAGGGCCCCTCGACGGCGAAACCTCCCAGGTGCACGATTGCATCGACACCTTTGCTGACCCTCAGCATGTCGGACAGGCGCCCCACGTCGGCGCGCACGAAGGTCTCGCCATGGGTGAGCTTCCTTATCGGCCGGATGTCGGACAGGCGCAGCGCGTACCTGCCTGTAATTTCGTTTCGCAGGCGCGTGCCGACGTCGCCCGCAGCGCCGGTGATAAGGATGGTTTTCAGGTTCTTGCCACCCAGGAGGTTTTTGCGTCAATCCTACGGTGCGCGTCGGCGAAGCCGAACAGGCCTGATTCAGCCGGCAGCCGCGGCCACTGACTTGCCGCCTCCGAAGCTCATCTGCACTGCCATTTTCCCGCCGCGCCTCACTTTCACCGCACAGTACTTGAATTCCGGGATCTTTCCGAAGGGGTCGAGCGCCGGATTGGTCAGCAGATTCGCCGCCGCCTCGTAGTAGCAGAACGGGATGAATACCGCGCCTGCAGGCGTGCCGTCGTCGGCGCGGGCATAGAGCGCGATCCTTCCGCGCCGCGATTCCACGGTCACGATGTCTCCGGGATTGGCGCCCAGTTTCGCCAGATCCAGCGGATGAAAGGAGGCCACCGGATCCGGTTCGATCGCATCGAGCACCGCAGCGCGGCGGGTCATCGCACCGGTATGCCAGTGTTCGAGTTGCCGCCCGGTGATGAGCACCAGCGGGTATTGCGCATCGGGACGCTCTGCCGCAGGAATGATGTCCGCGGGCACGAACTTGCCGCGCCCGGTCGGCGTCGGAAAGTGATCGGTGAAGACCACCGGTTCGCCGGGGTCGCCTTCACGTTCGCAGGGGTAGGTCACCGAACTCTC
>CAZYTR010000040.1:0-1745 GCA_964650365.1 uncultured Alcaligenaceae bacterium
CTCCAGCACGCCTTCGGCAACCATCAGCGGCGCGCCGCCTGTCTCGCCGGGCGGTGGTCCTTCCTCCGCGGGTTGGAAAATGAATTTGACCGTCCCTGGAATCTGATCGCGCACGCCGGCCAACGCCTCGGCCACGCCCAGCAGGATAGCCACATGTGCGTCGTGTCCACAGGCGTGCATGACGCCGACTTGCTGGCCGAGATACTCGGTCTTGACCGTGGACTTGAAAGGCAGTTCCGATTCCTCGGTCACCGGCAGCGCGTCCATGTCGGCGCGCAGCGCCACCACCGGTCCCGGTTTGCCGCCCTTGAGCAGGCCGACCACGCCGGTCTTCGCCACGCCAGTCTTGACCTCCATGCCTAACTTGCGCAGTTGATCCGCCACCAGATTCGCCGTTCTCGTCTCGCGGTTGGAGAGCTCGGGGTTCTGATGAATGTCGCGGCGCCAAGCGATGATCTTCTCTTCCAGCGCGCGAACCTTCAGATCCACGGCGGTGGCCAGATCCTGCGCTGGGGCAGGCATCGCGGGGAACAAAAACAGGGGGGCGAGCAGGGCCGGCAAACGCATGGACAAACTCCTTACAAAGTCGGTGTGTACTTTTGATCCGGGTTGCAATCGCTTGGTTCACCAGCGGCCCGACGCCGCAAGGTAATCAACTTAATTCTAAACCTCAACGCAGAGGCGCAGAGAAAAACAGGGAGTGCGCGGAGAGATACTTCGTGAGACTACATGTTCACCGCGTTGTTGACATCGTATGCGTCTCGGTTTTCTTTGCGCCCTTTGCGACTTTGCGGTGAAAATGGTTTTCGCGGTAGTCAGGCGAGCTTGACGAGCTGCTTGCCGAGGTTCTGGCCTTTCAGCAACCCGATGAACGCCTTCGGCGCATTCTGCAGGCCCTCGGCGATGGTCTCGTGGTACTTGATCTTCCCTTGCGAGACCAGCTTAACGAGCCGCGGAATCGCACGCTGGTACAGGTCGACGCGATCGAAAACGATGAAGCCCTGCAGTTTCACGCGGTTCACCAGCAGCGAACGCATCATTTTCACGCCGTAGGCTTCGGTCGCGTTGTACTCGGCGATCATTCCGCACAGCGCCACGCGCGAAAACGGATTGAGCACCCGGAAGGCCGCATCCATCACCTCGCCGCCGACATTCTCGAAATAATTGTCCACGCCGTTGGGGCACGCCGTCTTGAGATCTTCCAGGAGCTTGCCGGCCTTGTAATCCACGCAGGCGTCGAATCCGAGTTCCTTGACCGCGAACGCGCACTTCTTCGCACCGCCGGCGATGCCAACCGCGCGACAGCCTTGCAATTTCGCCAACTGCCCGACCACGCCGCCGACCGCGCCGGTGGCCGCGGATACCAGCACGGTTTCGCCCGTCTTGGGCGCGCAGTGCTCCAGCAGTCCGATCCACGCGGTTCCGCCCGGCATGCCGCAGACGCCCAGATACGCGGACAACGGCACCGGCTTGGGATCCACCACCGCAAGTCCATCACCGTTCGAGATTGCGTATAACTGCCAGCCGAGTGTGCCGACCACGTGATCGCCGGCCTTGAACTTGGCATTGCTCGACTCGACCACCTGGCCGACCGTGCCGCCGGTCATGACTTCGCCGATCTCCACGTACTTCGAGTACGACTTCACCGCGTTCATCCGGCCGCGCATGTAGGGATCGAGCGACAGCCACAGATTCTTCACCAGCACTTCGCCGGGTCCGGGTTTCGGAACATCGGTTTCGACGAT
>CAZYTR010000041.1:0-3093 GCA_964650365.1 uncultured Alcaligenaceae bacterium
CCGCGGAGCAGTTCGGGGATGGCGTACCCTGGCTTGCAGCCACCGACCTGGTCGTCGATCTTGCCATCCTCGGTGCGGGCATCTTCGCGGTGGTGAGGGTCGCGATGAGCGCCGAAGCCGAAACGGCGCGAATGCAAGGTGCGCTTAGTGCAACCCAGGCACGCCTGGCCGCCATCGTCGATTCGGCAATGGACGCGATCATCACGGTGGACGAATCCCAGCAAATCGTGCTGTTCAACCGTGCCGCGGAGCAGGTGTTTCGCTGCCGCCGCGAGGAGGCTTTGGGTACCTCGCTCGATCGCTTTCTGCCGGCACGGTTTCGCGCCGCGCACCGCGGCCACATCGAGCAGTTCGGGCGCACCGGTGCCACCAGCCGGCGCATGGGTGACGTGACGACGTTATGGGCGCTGCGCGCCGACACCGGCGAGGAATTCCCGATCGAGGCCTCGATTTCCCAAGCGACCGAAGGCGAGCGGCGCTTCTACACCGTGATCCTGCGCGACGTCACGCTGCGCAAGCTGAATGAGGACGAGCTCAAGCGCCGGCAGGACGAACTGCGCGCGCTGTCGGCACAGGTTCTCGATGCGCGCGAAGAGGAAAAGACCCGCATTGCCCGCGAAATGCACGACGAACTCGGTCAGTTGCTTACCGCCCTGAAAATGGACCTCGGCTGGATGCAGGAACGCCTTCCCGGCGGCGATCCGGAGCTCTCCGCCAAGGCCGCAAAGATGGGCGAAACGCTGAATCAGACCGTCACCTCGGTGCGGCGCATCGCCGCCGATCTGCGCCCGCTAATGCTCGATGATCTGGGGCTACCCGACGCCACTGCCTGGCTGGTGGAGGATTTCGCGCAGCGCTCCGGCGTGAAGTGCGATTTCCGGATGGCGCCCGGAGAGGAACTCGCCGGTCTGGAACGCAACCTGGCGAACACCGTGTACCGTGCTCTGCAGGAATCCCTGACCAACATCGCCCGCCATGCGCGCGCCCGCAATGCGTGGGTCCTGCTCGCCGCCGACGCTGACGGCATTCGTCTTGAAATCGAAGACGACGGCCGCGGCATCAGCGCCGATGATCTGGCGAAATCACGTTCGCTCGGCCTCAAGGGCATGCGCGAACGCGTGTCCTACGTTGGCGGCACGCTCGAAGTCGGGCGCGCCCCACGGGGCGGGACCCGGGTGGCATTGCGCGTGCCGCTGAATTCGCGCCGCGAAAGGCTCGGAGCATGATCCGCCTGCTGCTGGCAGACGATCACCAACTCGTGCGCGACGGGCTCAGGCAAATCCTCGGCTCCGTGCCCGACATCGAGGTTGCGGCTGAAGCGGCGACCGGCGACGAAGTTCTGGCGCTGGTGCGGGCCGATGATTTCGATCTCGCGTTGATCGACATGTCGATGCCAGGGTTGGCGGGCATCCCGCTTATCAAGCGCATCAAGCTCGAGAGACCGAAGCTGCGTATTCTGGTCCTGTCCATGCACGGGGAGCATCAATATGCGGCGCGCGCGCTCAAGGCAGGAGCCTTGGGCTATCTCACCAAGGACAGCGCCTCCGGGCAACTTGTCGGCGCCATCCGCAAGGTCGCCGCGGGCGGGGTGTACATCACCGAAGCGGCGGCGGCGAGCCTCATGGCGGACACCGGCAAGGACGACGCGCCCCCGCATATGCAGCTTTCCGATCGTGAATTCGAGATTTTTCGCATGCTGGCCGCGGGACGTGGCCCGACCGAGATCGCCGGGCAGCTTCACCTTTCGGTCAAGACCGTGAGCACGCACAAGACCCGCATTCTGGAAAAAATGAATCTGGGCAGCGGGGCCGAACTCGTTCGTTACGCACTGGAGCACGGTCTGCTCGATCGCAACCCCGGATCCTGATCTAGGGAAGCTCTGATCAGGTTCCACATGCGCGACCGAGGCGATTCGGGTCGAGGGCAAGACGGTGAGGACGCCGTGTAGCCGGTCTACATAAGGAGGAGCCGACGCAGACATCGGCCCGAATCGCCCGGTCCCTCGAAAGAATTGAAATGTCATTGGGTTGTGCCAGGTGCGGCGCCTGCGTTGTTACGCTCCTTGTTGGGGCTTCAGCCGCATCGGCGGAGCGACGCCTAGCAGTCATCCGCGCCTGGCGCAACGCGCGTCGCGGAACTTGATCAGAGCTTCCCTAGGGTAGGAATTTTCCTACCCGCCGCTGCGCATTCATCCTATCCCCGCTTTAAGGTTGCGCCGATACCCTGGCGGGGACGCTCCCCGCACACTGGGCGGCATGAAAAACGCTGTTCGCCCTCCCTCCGACGCCAGCCCCCAGCTGCGAGTATTCGTCGTGGAGAGTTCGCCTTTGATCCGCGAACGCCTCGAGGACATGCTGGCTTCGATTGAAGGTGTGCACAGCGTCGGACACGCGGCCGGTGCCGACGAGGCGATCCATGAAATCCTCGATCTGCACCCCCACGCGGTCGTGCTCGATGTGAGGCTGGCGCAAGGTACCGGCTTTGACGTGTTGCGAGCACTGCGCGAGCAGGCGCCCGAAATCGCGGTCTACATGCTGAGTAACTTCGCTACCGAGCCTTACCGGCGTCTGGCGGCGCGGCTCGGCGTCGCTGGATTCTTCGACAAAACCACCCAATTCGAGCGCGTGTGCGAGGCGCTCGCCGACCGTGCCGCCCGGACCTTGAACTGACCTCAAAACATAAGGAGACAGCCATGCACACCGCAACAGTTACCGAGCTTGCCCCGCAAGTCATCCCCATCGCTGCGCCTGACGGGCCGGAACCACTCAAGTTCAAGGTGACCTGTTCCAGTTGCAACTTGCGCGAATTGTGCATGCCGAGGGGCCTTTGTGAAGCGGACGTGGCGCGCGTCGAGCAGGTCGTGTATGCGCGGCGCCGGGTGAAGCGCGGCGAAAGGCTGTTCAACGCGGGCGAGCAGTTCAACTCGGTTTATTCGATCCGCGTGGGCTTTTTCAAGACCAGCGTCATCGACAATGACGGACGCGAACAGGTGATGGGCTTTTTCATGGGCGGAGAGTTGCTGGGTCTGGACGGCGTCGGCTCGGGACACTATAACGGTACCGCCATCGCGCTCGAGGACAGCGAGGTGTGTGT
>CAZYTR010000042.1:0-26117 GCA_964650365.1 uncultured Alcaligenaceae bacterium
AGGGCCTCGTGTCTTTCGGCCACGGCTACGACCATCTCGATCTCGACGCTGCCACGGTCAACGGTGTCGTGCTGGCCAACACGGCATCGTTCGGCACCGAGGAGGTGTCGAACCACACCATGATGCACTTCCTGGTCTGCGCGCGGAAGTTCGTGCTGCATGACAAACTGGTGCGCAGCGGCGTGTGGACCCGCAAGAACCTGGGTCCGATGGGCCACATCGCCGGCCAGGTGTTCGGCATCGTCGGCCTGGGCGACATCGGGCGCACCGTGGCGCGCAAGGCCAGGGCCTTCGGCCTCGACGTCATCGCCTTCGATCCGTACCTCGCCTCCTGGGATGCGCTGGAGTCCGGCGTCGAGATGATGGCTTCGCTGGAGGACCTGTGCCGGCGCTCCGACTACCTCAGCGTCCACGTCTATCTCAACGCCGAGACGCGCTATCTCATCAGCCGCGCACAGTTCGCGGTCATGAAGCCCAGCGCCTACCTGATCAATTGTTCGCGCGGCGGTGTCGTCGACGAGGCCGCACTGATCGAGGCGCTCCAGCAGCGCCGCATTGCCGGCGCCGGGCTGGACGTGTTCGAGAAAGAGCCGGTCGATCCGGCCAATCCGCTGCTGAAGATGGACAACGTTTCCGTGACCAACCACTACGCCAGCTACTCCGAGCTTGCCTGGGAGCGTGCCCAGACCCAGCTCGGCGAAGAGGCCGTGCGCATCGCCACCGGGATGTGGCCGATGTCGCTGATCAATCCCGGTGTGCGTCATGTCGTTCCGCCGCGCGCACCGGCCCGGTCGTGGGAGGTGTGCGCACGGGAGCTGTCGGCCGCACGACATCGCTGAGGCTCGCGGCCGGGAAAACCCGATGAGAGTCAACAAAGTGGTCGAGCTGCTGGCGAGCCGCCAGCCGGTGTACTTCGAGTTCGTCGATGCCGAGAGCGCCGGCGGCTACGACGGCGGCCACGCGCTGGCGCAGACCTGGGCCGATTACATTACCTACGACATGGAGCACAGCGCCTTCGACGTGCGCGCGCTTACCCAATTCATGCGCGGCCTCGTCGACGGCGGGCCGACGCGCAGCGGACACCGCACGCCTGCGGTGATCGTGACCTTGCCGATGGACGGCATCGATGCTGCCGCGGTGCGCGCCAATACCTGGATGATCAAGCACGCGCTCGGCGCCGGCGTGCACGGCTTGCTGCTGTGTCACGCAGAGACTGCGGAAGCGGTGCGCAGCTTTGTCGAGGCGGCGCGCTACGCTTTCAACCCGGGCGTCGGCTCCGATCTCGGCGCCGGGCGCCGTGGACACGGTGGCCAGACCCGCGCGGCGGAGATCTGGGGGATCCCGGACGCCGACTACTTCGCTTGCGCCGACCCGTGGCCGCTTAACCCGCACGGCGAGCTGCTGCTCGGGATCAAGGTCGAGAACACGCGCGCGCTGGACCGCGTCGAACAGACGACGAAAGTCCCGGGGCTCGCCTTTGCCGAGTGGGGACCCGGGGACATGGGCATGTCGATGGGCTACCCCGATCAGCACGATGAACCTTACCCGGCGCAGATGCAGGCCGCGCGCGCGCGCGTGATGGCCGCATGCAAGAGCGCCGGGCTCGCTTTTCTCGAGCAGGTGACGCCGCAGAACGTGACGAGCCGGCTCGATGCGGGCGTGATGATCGGCGCCGGCCCGCAGGGGCGCGAGGCGGCGGAGATCGGCCGAAAACATACCGGCCGGAAAATTCCCTGGTAACTAAGCCGGCGATACGGCCGGTCAGCGCGCGAGCAGCGTGTCGATCCGTCCGATCGGCGGCGTCCACCGAGGAGCAGACCCATGACAAGCTACAACAGACGTCGTTTCCTGCAGTCGGCGACGGCGCTGGGCGTGGCAGGGCAGCTCCTGCGATCCGGCCCCGCGCAGTCGGCGGTTTCGAAGTGGGAGCCCGAGAAAGGCGCAAGGCTGCGGCTACTGCGCTGGAAGCGCTTCGTCCAAGGCGACGAAGACCAGTTTATGGCCAACACGCGCCGCTTCACGCAGCTGACCGGCGTCGAGGTACGGGTGGACAGCGAGAATTTCGAGGAAGTACGGCCCAAAGCGGCGGTTGCGGCGAACGTTGGTGCGGGACCGGACATCATCATTGCCACCAATGAAGACCACTTCCAGTACCCGAGCCAACTGCTCGATCTCACCGATCTCGCGGAGTATCTGGGACAGAAGTATGGCGGCTGGTATGACGTGTCCCGCGACTTTGGGATGTACCAGGGAAGATGGTTCGCGCTTCCGACGGGAGCGGCGGGCGGCGCCCTGGTCTACCGCAAGAGCATGATGACCGCGGCCGGGTTCGACACCTTCCCGGAGGATTTTCCGGGGTTCCTGAAACTGTGCCAGGCGCTCAAGGCGCGCAGCAAGCCGCCGGGTCTGGCGCTCGGGCACGCGACCGGCGACGCGAATGGCTGGACCCACTGGCTGATGTGGGGATTCGGTGGCAAGCTGGCCGATGAGAACAACGGTGTCGCCATCAATTCGAAGGAGACGATAGCGGCGCTCGAGTACGCCAAAGAGCTGTACCAAACCTTCGCGCCCGGGACTATGTCGTGGCTCGATCCGAGCAACAACAAGGCTTTTCTGGCCGGGGAGATCAGTCTGACCCTCAACGGGATCTCGATCTATTACGCCGCGAAGACCTCCACCGATCCGAACATGAACGCGATCGCGGCGGACATCCAGCACGCCTTCTACCCGATCGGTCCGATCGGCAAACGCGCGAACGGAGGACTGGTGTTCCCGGCGTTCATCTTCAAGTACTCGAAATATCCCAATGCCGCCAAGGAGTATCTGCGCTTCATGATGGAGAGGGAACAGTACGAGCCTTGGCAGGCCGCTTGCATCGGCTACGTTTCTCATGCGCTGCGCGCCTACGAATCCAACCCCGTCTGGACGGCGGATCCCCAACACGTGTTCTATCGGGACGTGGTCAAGACGATGCGGCATGCTGGCTATGCCGGGAAGCTCGGCCAGGCTTCAGCAGCAACCACGGCAGACTTCGTCGTGGTCGACATGTTTGCGGAAGCCTGCAGCGGGCAGCAAACGCCCAAGGCGGCCGCACAGCGGGCCGAGACGCGCGCGAGGAGGCATTACCGCGTCTAGCAGATCGATGCCGCCCCAGCACGATCTGTTGTGCGAGAAATGGAGTCGGGCTTGGAATAATGCATAAATAGTGCAACATGCGAAGCCTGACTCGTGTGTCTCACTTGCAATAGAACCTGAACCCATCCTCTGACCCGCAGCGGCGACGAGGAATCGACTACACTGAATCGTATGCGTCTCCTCACTTTTCTCGAATACGCGGCGATCGTGATCGGCGCGATCGGAATCCTCGCCAGCCGGCACTTCGACTTGGCGAAAGGCGTGCATCTCGGCATTCTGCTGATCGGGGCGGGAATCGCGACGGCCGGAATCGAGTCGCTGTATTCGCGGCAAATGAGCCTGCGTTCTTCCGAGCAAGCCGCGCGGGGCTACGACGGGTTTCCGGCGATGGTGTGGGGCATGATGCTACTGCTCGCGGGCGGGGTGCTCATCGGCTACGCGTACCTGCTCGATACCGGCACATGGCCGCGAGCGGCGGGCCTTTTGAAGCAGTATCCGGGAATCGTGTACGCGGCTGCGGGTCTATTGCTGGTCGGGTTTTCGGTGTTGCTGTTCACCGATCCGGGCGCGCACCGCAAGTGGTGGCAGACGCTTCTGCTGCGCGTGCCGCGCGTCGTCGTCGCGCTGGTGGCGCTGACGTGCGGCGTTGCGGGGATGGCGTCGGGTGCCTGGCAGATCGCCGACCCGCAGGGCTTTGCGCAGGTCGAACGCCAGGCTCGCACGCACCTGGACGCTGCCTTCGAGAAGAAGTGAAGGCGTGAAGGGTGAAGGGTGAAGGGGAAAGTGCCTAACGGCGGTGAAGGCGAGACGAGGGACGAGGGACTACGGAAAACCTCAGAGCCGATGTTCGCACTGCGGCCCCGCTGAGCAGCTTAGGCGCTGAGGGTGAAGCCTTCATAGTTCCTGGCGGCGATATCGGCGCAGATCTTCCGGTAGTGCGCCATCCCGCCGGCGTACGGCATGAAAACACGCGGCTTGCCGGGAATATTCGCCCCGAGGTACCAGGAGTGTTTGGCCTGAGGCAGCACGGTTGCGTTGGCAGCTGCATTCACCTTCGCCACCCAGTCTTCCATGGCTTCTTCCGTAGCCTCGATGCGCGTCAACCCTTCCTTTCGCATGTGCGCGATGCAGTCGCTGATCCATTCCACGTGCTGTTCGATGGCGACGGGCATGTTGCATAGGACCGAAGGGCTGCCGGGGCCGGTGATGGTGAATAAGTTCGGGAAACCCGCAATTTGTAATCCGAGATAGTTGCGCGGCCCCGCCGTCCATGCCTTCGCCAGCGGCAGGCCTTTGCGCCCGCGTATATCCATCCGTAGCAGCGAGCCAGTCATCCCGTCAAATCCCGTGGCGAAGACGATGATGTCCAGCGGATACTCGGCCCCGCTTTTGGCTCGGATTCCGGTTTGCGTGATGCGCTCGATGGGGTCAGCGCGGACATCTACCAGCATCACATTGTCGCGATTGAAGGTCTCGAAGTAGTCCGTGTCGATCGGCGGCCGCTTCGCGGCATAGGGATGGTCGATGTCGGCAAGCTTCTCCGCCGTGGCCGGATCCTTCACGATCTTCCGGATCTTGTCCTTGAGGAAGGCGACCGCGGTGGCATTTGCCTCGTTGCTGGTCACCAGGTCGCGGAAGGTCCCGCGAAATCGAAGCCCGCCGGTCTCCCAGGCCTTCTCATACAACGCGAGGCGTTCCTCGGGTGAGACCGCCAGGGCGGATGTTTCAGAAATCAGGAAGGGATGACCGTTGACGGCCCTATGCATGGTCGTCCGGATCTCGCCGGCATTTTCCCTGATCCAGCGCTTGAACTCGGGACTCAGCGGACCGTTGCGCGCCGGAACGCTGTAGTTCGCGGTGCGCTGGAAGACCGTCAGGTGAGCAGCGGTCTCCGCGATCACCGGCGCAGACTGGATGCCGGTGGAGCCGGTGCCGATCTGCCCGACCCGTTTGCCGCGGAAGTCCACGCCTTCCTGCGGCCATTGCCCTGTGTGATACCACTTCCCCTGGAAGCTATCGAGACCAGGAAAGTCCGGCACATTGGCAGTCGACAGGCAGCCGACGGCAGAAATCAGGAACTGCGCGGTGTAGACATCGCCGGCGTCGGTGGTCGCGCGCCAGCGGTTTGCCGCTTCATCGTAGTGTGCGGAGGTAACCCGTGTGTTGAGACGGATATCGCGCTTCAGGTCGAACTTGTCCGCGACATGGTTGAGATAGCGCCGGATTTCCGGCGGGCCCGGATATTTTTCCGACCACTCCCATTCCTGCCAGAGCTGTTCTGAAAAGGAATAGCAGTACGAATGGCTTTCGGAATCGCAGCGTGCACCGGGGTAACGGTTCCAGTACCAGGTCCCTCCGACCCCGTCGGCCGCTTCCAGCAGCTGAACCGAAAGGCCAAGCCGATCGCGCAGGCAAAGCAATTGGTACAGGCCGGAAAATCCGGCGCCAATGACCAAGGCATCGCAGCTGCGTCCCTGACGGGAATCTCTTTCCGGAGCTTCCTTGATGTCGCTTGTCATTGCCATCCGCATCCGCAAGTCATCACCATTGCCAAACGGAATGCATTATCGCGCAATGCTTGGGGGAGCGTCGCGGCACGTCAGTGCGCAAATGGGATGGGGCGCCACAATGTTCCTTTCGATTGAACCGCTGGGGAATGAATGGGGACGAGGTGGATTCAACTTCCAAGTGCACCAGTGAGGGCGTTGTGGACCACCTCGAATGGTGTTCGGTAGTTAAGGCACTTGCGAGGTCGATTATTGAGGAAGCAACCAAGGGGTCAGAGCAACCAAGGGGTCAGGTCTTGTTTCTTGCAAGCGTAGGAGGTTGAAGGTCTGCTTTCGTGCAGAGCAAAGGTCAGCTTCGGGTCGAAAGTGCCCTGCGAAAAGCGCCTGTCTGTTAACGTCTGAACCGCGCGGGCGCTACGGCTAGTTGGAGCAATCAAGACACTGACTATCACCTGTGCCGCGAATGTACCTGAGGCCAGACTGGCTGTGACCAAATTGTGACCGGAATACACTGGAATCGAAGTTGGCAAGCACTGCAAGTAGCTGATAATTATGAATGTTAATTTTTGAAATCGGCCTAGGAACCAGGGGGGTCGTGGGATCAAATCCTGCCGGGCGCGCCAATTTCTCAAGGGCTTGGAGAGGTCCAGGCCTCTTTATCTTTCGCCGGTGCTGTGCCGGAGCTATCACGAGGGATGCCCAAAACGGTCACGGAAGTCGGAGATCCCCCGCGCAGCTCGCAGCCAATCCCCACCGCACATGTACTTCGCTCACCAAGGAGTAAACAGGATGAAAAAGCGATTCCATTTTGCGCTGACAGTTTTTGTAACCTGTGTCTATCTCGGCAACTTCGCCACGGTCAACGCCGCCGACAAGCTTGAAGGCATCCCGCTGGTTTGGAAGCCGACTTCTCCGATGTCCGAGAGGACACCGGTCGATGTGACAGGTCTCGAGGGCATCAAGCTGCAGATCGATCCTTTTAGCGATAAGCGCGAGAATCCTGCCTCTATCGGCAGGAGTATTCACGATCCCCCAGTGCGCAAGGTCACCACGACCGAGAATGTCGCGCGCTTTGTGACTTATCAAGTGAAATCACTCATGTCCGGCGTCGGGCTCAAGGTGGAAGAAAGCGGCGGAGAGGTGATCCTGAAGGGTGAGATCAGAAAATTCTTCGTCGAGGAGACCGACCGTTACAAAGCCGAAGTCGAGCTGCAGGTAACGTTCACCGATTCGAGCGGTAAGTTTCTGTGGGCGGTCACGACTACCGGCACTTCGCGCCGCTTCGGAATTTGGTACAAGGCGGATAACTACTACGAAGTGCTGAGCGATGCACTGATCGGCGCGACGCATGAATTGGTTCGCAACCCCGGCTTCCGCAAGGCGTTGACCGGGAAATAGAAACCAAGGGGTCAGGTCTTGTTTCTTGCATTACGCTCGGAAGAGCTAGCCATCACGTTCGCCTCAACACCCGCCCCGGCCGTTTGCCACTCGGTTTCCCACCCCGCCAGACAATCGATCCATTGACGATCACCGTGTCGATGCCTTTCGCCGGCTGAATCGGTTTCGCAAAAGTTGCTGCGTCATCCACGGTTCCGGCGTCGAATACGGTGATGTCGGCATAGGCGCCTTCCTTCAGTACGCCGCGATCTTTCAACCCGAAGGTCTTTGCTGTGAGCCCGGTCATCTTGTACACGGCGGTTTCCAGCGGGAACAGCCCGACGTCGCGGCTGTAATGGCCCAACACTCGCGGAAACGCGCCCCACAGACGCGGATGCGGCGCGACATCATGCGGGAGCCCGTCGGAGCCGACCATGGTGTTTTCGAAGGCGAGTATGCGCCGCACGTCGGATTCATCCATCGAGAAATAGATCGCCGAAGCCGGGCGCAGCCGCTCGATGGCCTGGTCGCGCGATACGCCCATATCTTTTGCGAGTTCGTCCAAATCCCTTCCCGCGTGCTGGGGCAGCGGCTTCGAGGAACTCACGATCACCTTCGACGCAATGGCCGCGCGGTCCGCGCTCAGGATGGTCGACGATGCGGTGTACGGATAGCAGTCCAGACACACGGGTTGGTTGCGCATCGCCGCAGCGATGTGCGGCAGCGTCTGCTTCGAGCGGCCGTGGTTCGGCAGGCCGACCACTTTGTGGTGCGAGATCACCACCGGCACGCCGACTTCTCTACCGATGCGAAAGCTCTCGTCGAGCGAATCGATCACCTGTGCTGCTTCGTTGCGCATGTGCGTGCAGTACACGCCGTTATGTTCCTTCAGCGGGCGGCACACCTCGATGACTTCCTCGGTCGGCGCTGCGTTGGCCGGCTCGTAATACAGGCCCGTGGAGATTCCGATCGCGCCGGAGGTAAGCGCTTCGCGTACATGTTCCCGCATGCGCCCGATCTCCGAGGTCGTGGCGGGACGATCGTAACGGTCCATCGTCACCACTCGCAGGGTCGTGTGCCCGACCAGCAGCGCGCAATTGGCCGCTGCCGGATGGGAGCGGAGTTCCTCGACGTAGGCGCCGAAAGTCGGGAAGCGGAACCAGGCGCCCGAATCGTCGAGCAGATCCAGCGGCGGGGGAATCGTCCCGCTTAACCCCCCCGGCATCGGCGACAGCGAAATGCCGCAGTTGCCGGCGACTACGGTCGTGACGCCCTGGCTCACTTTCGGCGCCATGTCCGGGCCGGAAAGCATCAGCCGGTCATCGTGCGTGTGGGCGTCGATAAAACCGGGAGCGGCGACTTTCCCGGAGGCGTCGATCTCGGCGTCCCCTTTGCCTGCATCGAGGCGGCCGATGCGTGCGATGCGGTCGCCGCGTACGCCGAGGTCGCTGGCAAAGCGCGGCGCGCGCGTGCCGTCGATGAGGGTGGCGTTGCGAATCAAAAGATCGAATCGTTCCATGGTTATCAGTCCAGTTTCGCGCCGGAGCGCTTGATGACCTCGGCCCAACGGGGTCGTTCGCGCCTGCTCAGTTCGAGAAACTCCCGGGGGGTGCTGCCATCGGCTTCGGTGTCGAGTTCCGCGAAGCGCTTGTGTACCGCGGGCGACTGCAGGGCGGCGACGACCTCACGGTGCAATTTCTGCACGATTCCCGGGGGAAGATTCGCCGGGCCGATGATCCCGCCCCACGCGATCGTCTCATAGCCGGGCACACCAGCCTCGGCAATGGTCGGGACCCCGGGGAACAGCGGCGAACGCCGCGTGCCGGAGACTCCCAGCGGCCGCACCCGTCCCGCTTTGGCGAATGGCGTGATCGAGGACATATTGTCGAAGATGACATGCGCCTCGCCCGAGATGACGTCGTTGATCGCCTGCGCGCTGCCACGGTAGGGTACATGGAGCATGGACGTGCCGGTCATGGTCTTGAACAACTCCCCGCCCAGATGACCGGTCGTGCCGTTGCCGCCCGAAGCCATGACCAACTTGTCGGGGTTCTTTTTCGCGTACGCGATCAGTTCCCTCACGCTATCCACCGGAACATCTTTGTTCACAGCGAGCAGGTTGAACACGCGTACGCAGTTCGAAATCAGCGTCAGGTCCTTCTCGACCCCATACGGCACCTCGGGGAGGAGCCCGTAATTGATGGCGAGTGAAACGATGTTGCCGTAACCAAGCGTATAACCGTCGGGCGGCGCCTTCACGATGTCCATGGTCCCGATCACGAAATTCGCGCCCGGCCTGTTGATGATCACGAACGGCACGCCGAGCCGCTTGGACAATTCTGCGGTGAGAATGCGCATCAGCACGTCTGGCGAGCCGCCGGCCGCAGATGGAATGATGAAGCGGATCGGTTTTTCGGGATAGGCGCCGTGCGCGGCGACCAGTGTCGTCAGCAGCAGCGTCGCCAGCAGCAGGCGCAATCGCATTGGCCAGTCCGGTGGGAAAGTAGTGGACATTGTAGAGGTGCGCACCGGGTTGGCAAGCTGCGTTGAATTGACGTCCGGCGCGCTCCGGCAATGGCGTGTTGTGGTGTAGGCTTTGCGTGCGTCGAAAAAATTTGTTTTCGCATCGTGACCTTCAGCTTCCAGCCCATTGTTCCGGCAACTCCGGCATTCCGCGCCGACGGCACGCTCTATTCGCCGCAGTTCGACGATGTGTACGCGTCTGCCGCAGGCACGCTGGCCGAGACGCGGCACGTTTTCCTGCATGGCAACGGACTTCCCGAACGCTGGTGTAACCGCGGCCGATTTACCATCATCGAGACCGGTTTTGGCACCGGGCTGAACTTTCTGGCCAGCTGGCAAGCGTGGCGGGAAACCGCGCCGGGAAACGCGCGCTTGAATTTCGTTTCAATCGAGAAGCATCCGTTTGCGCGCACCGACCTGAAAAATATCCACGCGCGGTTCCCGGAACTGGGCGCAATGTCCGGAGCGCTTCTCGCGCGCTACCCACTGCTGCTACCGGGGTTTCATCGACTGCACCTGGAAAAGGGGCGCGTGACGCTGACGCTGCTATTCGGCGAGGTTGCGGTGATGCTGAACCAACTTGATGCCCGTGCAGACGCGTTCTATCTCGATGGCTTCGCGCCCGCCAGAAATCCGGACATGTGGAGCGATGCGGTGCTCGCCGAACTGACCCGACTGGCGGCAGCAGGGGCAACCGTTGCCACGTATTCGGTTGCGGGCACCGTGCGCCAGGGGCTGGCGAGCGCAGGATTCGCCGTTGAGAAGCGCCCGGGATTCGCCGGAAAACGCGAAATGCTGGCGGGCCGGTTCACCGGCAAGGCGACGGCGAACGGATCGCGAACCGACAAACGCGCGGTGGTGATCGGCTCCGGCCTTGCCGGCAGCGCCTGTGCCCAGCGCCTGGCCGAACGCGGCTGGAGAGTGGAGAACATCGAGCGCCACGATGCTCCCGCGCAGGAGGCGTCGGGCAATCCTGCCGGACTGGTGCGGCCGGTATTCTCGCTGGACTGGAACACGCTCAGCCGCTTCACCTCTGCGTCCTTCCTTTATGCGTTGCGCCACCACGATGCCCTGGCGCGCGCCGGTGGCAACCTCATTCAGGGAACCGGCGGCGTGCTGCAACTGGCTCGCGACGACGATCACGCCGGCAAACTCGAGCGCATCGTCGCGCAATTCTCGCTGCCACGGGAACTCGTGCAATTGACTCAGGCGCGCCAGGCAGGGGAACTGGCAGGCGCGCCGGTCGCTGGACCGGGCTGGTGGTTTCCTGACGCCGTTTGGGTGAAACCCGAAAGCATCTGCCGGGCCAATCTGGATGCCGCGGGTACGCGCGTCCAACGCCTTTTCGGGCGCGAGGCGGGCGCTTTGCGCCGTTCCGGAGAGGAGTGGGACGTGCTCGACGTGGCGGGGAAAGTCATTGCAAAGGCGCCGCTGGTGATCCTGGCGAATGCGCATCTTGCCGGCAGGTTTCCGCAGATGTCGGGCCTGCCATTGCGCCCGGTGCGCGGACAGGTGAGCCTGGTGCCGGAGCGCAAAGGCCGGCCCCTGCGAATCGCGGTGTGCGGCGAAGGCTACATCACCCCGGCAGTCGACAGCACACACTGCCTCGGCGCAAGTTTCAATGAAGGCCTGCTCGAGGTAGGGATCCGCGTCGAAGACCACACTGCCAACCTGCGGCGGCTCGAGCGCATGCTGCCGGGGTTCGGCGACGGTCTGGAACCAGAACGCCTGGATGGGCGCGTAGCATTCCGGGCAATGACCGTCGACGGCCTTCCGGCACTGGGTGAGTTGCCTGCGGAACCGGGATTGTTTGCGTGCCTGGCGCTGGGTTCGCGGGGAATGACCTGGGCCGCTCTGGCCGCAGAAATCGTGGCGAGCCGCATCGACGGCGATCCGCTGCCGGTGGAGCGGGACTTGTTGGCGGCGCTCGATGTGGGGCGGTTTGTCGCGAAGCGAGAGGCGAGAGAACCAGCGATTTGGTGATTCGGTGATTGGGTGATTCGGTGCTTGAGTGAAAGCGAGAGGCGTGAGGCGAGGGTCCAAGAATCGGTGATTAGGTGATTCAGTAATTAGGTGATTGAAACCAGTCACTCAATCACTCAATCACTTAATCACTCCCACCCCTTCACCCTTCACCCTTCGCGCATTTACGATTTACAAAATCCCGCCACCGATATCCACGCACGGAGCTCTTCAGACAGCGAATCGGCGATCTCAGAGAACGCGCTTGCACCGCCCGCCGCATCTGCAGTCGGGGTCGGGCGTTCCAGGCGGAACTCGCGACTCATGTTTCGACCAGCCGTTGTATTCTCGACCAGCGTAGCCTGGGCGTGGAGCACGGCACGGCTCGCATTCCCCGATGCAAATACCTGGCTGAATTCCGCCAGACTCAGCCCCACCACACACTTCACTTGGGGGTTACGCGTCGCCAATCCATTGCCCACCGATTGCCTCAGGCGCACGGTGAGCAGGGCCGCCGGCGTGCCGGCCCAGCGGCTGTCGGTATAAGGTGTCAGCGCACGTGGATCGCGGTACGCCAGTCGATAGAACATGTCGGTGGTGTCCAGCCAGTCCGCGGCCCGAACCTCCGCCACGAATACGCTGTCTGCGGCCGGGCCGGCCGGAGCCGCAGCGATCCCGAAGTCGTAAATCTGCGGCGCGCGTTCACGCCTGGAAGCGCAACCCGTAGCGAGCAGCGCGGCAAGCAAAAGAGCGATCAGCGTTTTCATTTCTGCCCGTCTTTGAAACCCGGTTCGCCGGGGCCGCGCTGCGGTTGTGCGCGGCCGAACACGAGGCTCTGCGGCTCGCGTTCGACCTGCAGAATCAGTCGACGAAAATCCTTCGAATCCCGGGTGAGTTGCTCTACCAGGTCGTTGACCTTGGGCAGCGTGCTCTCGGTGATCTCGGTGGAAAGTGCGGTGGAAATTCTGTCCAGCTTTTCGGAGAGCGTGCGCATATTGGCGAGCACCTGCCGCGAGTCCTCCGCGACCGGCACGATCGCGCTGGTGGCCTGCTCCAGATTGGTGAGCGAACGCCGCAGCCGCTCCTGATTGTCGTTGCCAAGAAATTCCTGGGCGCGCCGCGCGACTTCCGGAATCGCCCGCAACGCCGGTTCCAGTTGCGTCGAAGCCTGTTCGAAATTGGCGAGTGTGCGCTCCAGCCGGCCCTGGGTTTCCGTGCTGGCTATGCTGTTGAGCCTGTCGAGGAGTTCGGCGGCCTGTCTGAGCAGTACCTTGCTTGACTCCGCGAGGTCATCGAAAACATTGCCGCGCACCGCGATTTGCGCAGGATGGTCCTTTGGGCTTACCAGCGGCCGTGGATCGGAACCGTCGTCGTCGAGCAGTACATAGGCCAGCCCGGTCACGCCCTGGTAGCCGATCTGCGCGAAGGTTCCGTGGGTGATCGGCACGCGACGCTCGACCGCCACCGCGATCAGGACGTTGCGGGGGTCCTTTTCGTCCAGCGCGACTTTCTCGACCCTGCCGACTTCGACGCCACGGTAGCGCACCATGGACTGTGGATACAGGCCGTTGACGGTGAACTTCGAAACCACCACATAGTTGTTGTACAGCTGGGTATCGCCTCGGAACCAGACGAATGCCCAGGCAAGGGCAATCCCGAGCAGGATCGTGAACAGGCCGGACAGTAGGGCGTAGGCTCGGCTTTCCATGTCAGATGGAGTGTAGCAGCGGCTCGGACTTGCCGAAGAAACCCGCCACGAATGGATGGTTGCTGTTCTGCACTTCGGTCATCGGCCCGTCGGCGACTATCCGTCCGTCGGCGAGCACTGCCACCCGGGTCGCCAGCGTGCTCAGCGTGTCGAGGTCGTGGGTGACCATGAACACGGTCAACCCGTACTCATGCGACAGTCTCTTGATCAGCTTGACGAAGCCGCGCGAGCGATCCGGATCGAGCCCGGCGGTCGGTTCGTCGAGCACCAGGAATTCGGGATCGAGCGCCATGGCGCGCGCCAGCGCGACCCGCTTGGCCATCCCTCCCGAGAGTTCGGCAGGCATCTTGGGGGCATGCTGCGGCTCGATCTCCACCAGATTCAGCTTGAGCATCACCAGGTCGCGGATGAAGGAATCGTCGAGGTACTTCAGTTCGCGTAGCGGCAAGGCCACGTTCTCGAAAACGCTCAAGGCCGAGAACAGCGCGCCGTTCTGGAACAGCGTGCCGAAGCGCCGCTGCGTGCGCAATCTCGCGGCGCGATGCGCGCGTAGCGGGTCCACGCCGAACAATCGCACGTGGCCTTGCGCCGGCGCATCCAGCCCGATGATCACGCGCAGCAGCATGGTCTTGCCGCTGCCGGAGCCGCCTACCATGCCGACGATCTCACCGCGCACAACCTTCAGGTTCAGGTCGCGGTGGATCACCAACCCGCCGCGCCGGGTCCACAGATGCTCGACTTCGACGATCGTATCCGCGTCGGTCACGGGAAGCCAACGCTTCTGAACAGGATCGCATACACGGCGTCGAGCAGGATCACCATGGTGATTGCCGCTACCACGGCGTTCGTTATCGAGCTGGAGACGCTTTCGGTGTTCGGCTTGGCGCGCAGGCCGTAATGACAGGCGATCAGGGCGATCACTGCGCCGAAACTTACTGCCTTGACCGACGCAATCCAGATGTTCGCAGCCGGCACCGCCTTGGGCAGCGACTCGAAGAAGAAGAGATGGCTGATGCCCAGTTGCACGTTGGCCGCTGCCGCGCCGCCCGCGAGGGCCGCCGCCGTCGACCACATGGATACCAGCGGCATCGCCAGCGCCAGCCCGATCACTTTCGGCAGCACCAGGCGCAGCGTGGGCGAAATGCCCAGGGTGGCTATGGCGTCGATTTCTTCGGTGACGCGCATCACGCCGATCTGCGCGGTCATCGCCGCCCCGGAACGGCCGGCGAGCAGAATCGCCACCAGCAGCGGCCCCAGTTCGCGGATGATCGACATGCCAAGAAGGTCGATGATGTACAGCTCGGCGCCGTAAGTCTTGAGGGTGTCGGCAGTAAGGTACGACAGCACCACGCCGATCAGGAAACCGACCAAAGCGGTGACCGGCAGCGCCAGCGCACCTGCTTTGTAGATGGTGGCCGATATCTCGCGCCAGGGGATACGTTGCGGCCGCGTGCAAAGATACAACGCATCCAGCACCAGAAATCCGATCAGCGCGACGAAGCCGAGCAAGTGGTCGGCGAACCTGGCCTCCTTCCGTCCGAGAAAGATAATCGGGCCAAGCCAGTCCGGACGCCAGCGCGCCGACTCGACCGGCGGGACAGCCGCCAGGCTTCTCAGGATCGGCTCGTGCTCGGGCCTTAAGAGCGCATCGGCGCGACGGCGACCGCCCCATGCGCGCCAGATCAGCAGCGCGCCGGTGCTGTCGAGTGCACCCACGTTGCGCAGATCCCATTTCAGACCCGGGTCTGCGCCGACGGACTTCAGTGTCTTCCAGACCCGCGCGACGGAAGAACGCAATGCGACCAGCGTCCAGTCACCGGCCAGCGTGATGACGCGTTCGCCGCTATCCTGGGTTTGCAACTTCACCGATGCCGGTGTCATTGGGAGTTATGCGGTCTGGGCAGGGAACGGGCGTTGCAGCGGATTGTAACGGGTTCGGCCCCGCTCGGCGTGCCCGCTCAACTTCACTCGGCGGCGTGCCATGGACGGCTGGCGGCGGTGTGCCGGCCGTGCTCTAATTGCGGGCAGGTTTTCAATCAACAAACCCGTCAGGAGCCAAGCAAATGGCTGAGCGCAAATCCGCCGAGACCGGTGGCGACAAGGGCATGGAGGGCACCAAGATCAAGTGGGACGACTCGAACATGAAGAGCTCCTACGCGAACGTCTGCAACGTGACCAGCACGCGCGAGGAAGTGGTCATGCTGTTCGGGATCAACCAGGCGTGGAATCGCGGGCAGAAGGAAGTCACGATCCAGCTGACCGACCGGATCATCATCAGTCCCTACGCCGCCAAGCGTTTGGCGACCCTGCTCGGAGGGGTGGTCAAGGAATACGAGAAGCGATTCGGTATCTTGAGCACTGAGAGTCCTGCGCCATAGTAATCCGCCCGGCCTCGTCGCCGGGTTAGAGCTCATGGATGCGGACTGACCTTTTTGCCTGACCAGGAAATTCATAAAAGAATCAGACCCTCGGCAGGGTCTATAATGAATCTGCTTGAGCTGTTTCGGCGGTCTATGCCGGGGCATTCTCAGATTCTGCCCGGCGGACCCCAATTCCCCCTTCGAGGACCCTGAGACACACGGGGCGGGGTAGCCTTCAAGAAGATCAAGCGCGAAGCCAAAAAGTCAGTCTAAAATGCGCTAAATCAATAACAACGTCGCAATAGTTACAGTACTATACGAACAATGGAACGCAGGTTTTCGCCCTTGTGGGAGGGCCTGTTTTCTGCGAAAGCACGATTGGACAAGACCACAAAAACCGAATCCCGCTGCCGCGATGAATGTCGCGGCACGCCAAGCGACCCTGCCGGTTGGTCCGGCCGTGCTGTTTCGGGCGGGGTGGCCGACATCGAGCTGCCCGGCAACTGCCGTTCCAGCGTTTCGGCCGGGCCGGGCACGCCGGGCTGATCCATGCGACCCGGCCCTTTCGAGCATTCCCCGCGCGATCGTCGCAAGTCCGACGTGTTGCAGGAAAGCGAAGCACGCTTCCGCGCGCTGGTCCAGAATTCGTTCGACATCATTACCATCCACGATGAGAACGGAGTGACCATCTACGAGTCGCCCGCGGCATCACGTCTCCTCGGTTATCCTCCCGGCACGCTCATCGGCAAGACCCCGTTTGAAACCCTGCATCCCAAAGACGTGGCGCGCGCGCGCGCCGCGTTCGACGCGCTGCTGCGGGGCGAAACGCCGACTTCGCCGCTGGTGCTGCGCTTCCGCCACGCCGATGGCTCCTGGATTCATCTCGAGGCACTTGGCAACAATCTGCTCGAGCATCCGGGCATCCGTGGCATCGTACTGACTTCGCGCGACATCACCGTACGCAAACGCGCCGAAGAGCGCGCGCAATTCCTCGCCAACTACGACGTGCTCACCGGCCTGCCCAACCGCTTCCTGATGCAGGACCGGCTTACGCAGGCGGTGGCGCAGGCGCATCGAAACCGCCTGCGGGTCGCGGTCATGCACATCGATCTGGACCGGTTCAAGGTGGTGAACGAGACGCTGGGACATTACGTTGGCGACGCGCTGCTCAAGCAAGCGGCCGAACGCATCCGCAAGTCCACGCGCGAAGGCGATACCGTGGCGCGGGTCGGCGGCGACGAGTTCACCATCGTATTCCCGAACGTAACCAGCCTCCAGGTGTTGTCCGCCATTGCCGAGAAGATTTTAATTGACCTCGCCAAGCCGTTTCCCAGCGATGGGCAGGAGTTGTTCGTTTCCGCGTCCATCGGCCTGAGCCTGTATCCGGACGACGCCGCCACCGTGGACGAGATCATCAAGCATGCCGACGCGGCGATGTACAGCGCCAAGCACCTGGGACGCAATAATTTCCAATTCTTTACCAGCGATCTGAACCAGGAAGTCCAGGAACGCATGCTGATCGAGGCCGGCTTGCGCACCGCCGTCCAGCGCGACGAACTGAGCCTGCTGTATCAACCGAAGATCGATCTCGCCACGCGCCAGATCTACGGCGCCGAGGCGCTGTTACGCTGGGTTCATCCCAAGCTGGGCAGGATCTCGCCGGCGCGCTTCGTGCCGGTGGCGGAGGAAGCGGGCCTGGTCGGCCAGATCGGCGAATGGGTGTTGCGCACCGCGTGCCGGCAGATCCGCGAGTGGCAGGACACGGGCTTTGCGCTGCAGGTGGCAGTCAACGTCTCGGCGCGCCAGTTCCAGCAGTACGATGTCGCCGAGCTGGTCATGGCGATCATGAAAGAGACCGGCGCGCTGCCCGAGAACCTCGAGCTCGAACTCACCGAGAGCGCCGTCATGAACGACGCGGAGGCGTCGATCGTGACGCTCGAGAGACTGTCCGCCCTTGGGGCGCAGATCGCGATCGACGATTTCGGCACGGGCTACTCGAGCCTGTCGTACCTGAAGCGGCTGCCGCTCGACGTGCTCAAGATCGACCAGTCATTCGTGCGCGATATTTCCTCGGACCCGAACGATGCAGCGATCGTGCGCGCGATCATCACGCTGGCGCGCAGCCTCGGCATCAAGGTGATCGCCGAGGGCGTCGAGAACGAGGCCCAGCTCGCCTTTCTGAACGCCTACGGCTGCCAGTACGCACAGGGCTACCTGTTCGGGGAGCCGCTCACCACCCGGCAGCTGGAACAATTGATCACCGGGCAACTGCAGAAAAAAGCCGTCTGACGGACCGCTGAAAACCCGGCGTTCTCCGGCGATTTCAACAACCTGCTGACGCGTCAGCTCGGTCGCAACGATCGGGCGCACGAGTTTCTCCCCACGGCGCAGCACCGTCCGGCTGATCGTTTCCGCTGCCGAAACCACCGCCTGCGCGCGGGCGTAAAGAAAAATATCGTCTGTTAGAATCGGCGACGGTTCCACCGCGCTCCAAGAGGAGTCATGTCCAACGTCAGGATCGTCGCTTTCGCAGGAAGCCTGCGCAGTGGCTCGTTCAACAAGAAGCTGATGAGGATCGCTGCTGCCGGCGCGCGGGCTGCCGGCGCGGAGGTGACCGAAATCGATCTGCGCGACATTTCCATGCCGCTCTACGACGGTGACATCGAGCGCGAGCATGGGCTGCCACCGAATGCCAAGGTGTTCAAGCGTCTGCTGATCGAGCACCACGGATTCCTGATCAGTTCGCCCGAATACAACAGCGCCATATCAGGCGTGTTGAAGAACGCCATCGACTGGGCCTCGCGTTTGGAGCGGAACGAGCCGGCTTTGGTGGCGTTCAAGGGCAAGGTTGCCGGTCTGGTGTCGGCGTCCCCCGGCCGTCTCGGTGGCATTCGCGGCCTGGCGGTGCTGCGCTCCATCCTGTCCAACATCGGTGTCATCGTGATTCCCACCCAGATGGCGATCAGCCGCGCCAACGAGGCGTTCGAGCCGGACGGCGAACTCAAGGACGAGCGCCAGCAGGCCGCAGTCGAGTCGGTCGGCGCCGAGGTAGTCAGCATTGCCGCGAAGCTGATGGGGGTGATCGTTTGAGCGCAGAGGTCAGCCTCGATGGCGACATCGTCAGCGCGCACAAGCGTGGCGTCGACGGGTGGGTGGGGTAAGGATGAGGATGAACTGTTTCGCAATCGCCTTGTGTCTTGCTGCTGGCGCGGTCTCGGCCGCACAGGTGGAGGTGTTCTCTCCGCAGGGCGAGGTCAAGGGCGTGCGCCAGGTGGCGGTGCGGTTTTCCGAACCTATGGTTGCCTTCGGCGATCCGCGCTTGCCGGAGCCTTTCGACATCGAATGTCCAGAGCCTGGCACTGCGCGCTGGGCCGACCAGAAGAACTGGGTACTCGACTTTGGGCGCGATCTGCCTGCCGGAGTGCGCTGCAGTTTCCGGTTGAAGGCCGATCTCCTGTCACTGGCCGGCGGCGGGCTCGAAGGCGTGCGAGTCTTCGAATTTTCCACCGGCGGACCGGCGATCGTGGAAACGCTGCCGTACGAAGGCGTGCCTGTGGACGAAGAACAGATCTTCATCCTCGGCCTCGACGCGGCGGCCACCGATGACTCCATCGCCGCCAACGCTTACTGCGACATCAAGGGCATCACCGAGCGCGTCCAAGTGCGGGTGCTCGCCGGCGACGATCGCCGCGTGGTGCTCGAAGCGCGCAAGGACTTCGTGCATAGATTTGCGCGCTCCCTGATGCGCGGCATGCGCATGGACAAGTTGCTCAAGGACGG
This sequence comes from uncultured Alcaligenaceae bacterium, assembly GCA_964650365.1. Taxonomy (GTDB): domain Bacteria; phylum Pseudomonadota; class Gammaproteobacteria; order Burkholderiales; family JACQAP01; genus JACQAP01. The sequence continues at coordinate 19,353 of CAZYTR010000042.1, forward strand.
TGAAGCGGGCGGATTGCCCATCACGGTGGTGCAGTGCAAGCGGAGGCTGCCGAACAACGCCGAAATCCGCCTGGTGTGGGGCAAGGGGATCGCGTCGGTGATCGGCGTGGCCACCAGCCAGGACCAGACCATCGCCTACCGGGTTCGCGATACCTTCCAGGCGAAGTTCATGTGCGACCGGGTAAACAGGGATGCGCAGTGCCTGCCGATCATGCCGTTGCGGCTTTCGTTCACCGCGCCGGTTGCGAGAACCACGGCCGAGAGAATCACGCTCAGGACCGCGACCGGCAAGGCCTACCCGCCCGCGTTGCCGGATGCGCGCAACGCCGCCGAGTTTGTCGAGGAAGTAAGTTTCACCGGACCGTTCCCCGAGCGCGCGCAATTCACGCTGGAATTGCCCCCGGATGTGACCGATGACGCCGGGCGCAAGCTCGCCAATCAGAAGCGTTTCCCGCTGCAGGTGCGCACCGACGAGTACCCGCCGCTGGCCAAGTTCCCGGCACGCTTCGGCATCATCGAACTCAAGGGCGACGGCATGATGCCGGTGACGCTGCGCAACCTGGAAGCCCTGGTCGAGACGCGCATGATCAAGACTGGTAGACAGGATGACCCAGCCGCGGAAGCCGCCGACCGAGCCGATCAGGCGCTCAACTGGCTGAAGAAGAAACTCGAGGAGTCGAAGCACGACGAGGCCGCAACCGTGCCCGGCAGTTATTCGCGGGTGGCAGACGGCGACGTAATGGCGATGCTGGAGTGGATGAAGCGCCTTCGGCAGATGGAAAACGATCGTTGGGGATTCGATGAAAAGAAGCAGGAGCAGGTGCTCGAATACCAAGTGGGGCAATCGTCGATATTCACGGAGCGCGACCGCATCCTCCGCATGCACGTTACGAAGCCGCAAGGCGCGCGCGCCTTTGAAGTGGTCGGCATACCGCTGAAGAAACCCGGGTTTTACGTCGTTGAGCTGGCGAGCCCGCGGCTTGGCGAGGCGCTGCTGAAGGCGCGCAACAAGCCTTACTACGTGCAGTCCGCGGCGTTGGTGACCAATCTTGCGGTTCATTTCAAGTGGGGCCGCGAGAATTCGCTGATCTGGGTGACCACGCTGGATACCGGCGTGCCGGTGCCCAATGCGCAGGTGGCGATCCAGGATTGCGGCGGCAAGGTGTACTACCGCGGGCAGACCGACGCGCAGGGCCGTGCCCGCGTCGCGGCGGTATTGCCCGAGCGCGAACGCCTCCCGGCTTGCCTGACCGGCTACGACAGGCAACTGGCGGCCTCGGCACGCGTGGGCGATGACCTGTCGTTTGTCCTGTCGGAATGGAACGAGGGCATCTCCCGTTGGCGGTTCAACCTGCGCGGGGGAAATTTCGCCGGCCCGTATATCGCGACCACGGTATTCGACCGCACCTTGCTGCGTGCGGGCGAGACCGTGAGCATGAAGCACTTCTATCGCAGGCACGCCGCGAAGGGATTCGGGTTTGTTCCGGTCGACGGCCTGCCGAAGAAAGTCGTAATTCAGCACCAGGGCTCGGACGAGAAATACGAAGTGCCTGTTACCTGGGACGCGCGCAACACCGCCGAGACTGTGTGGAAGATCCCCGAAGGCGCAAAAAAAGGCAGCTACTCGGTGTTGCTGACCGACACGCTGGAGGCACGGCCAGGTTCGCGCGGCAACACCCGCACTTCGGGCAGTTTCCGCGTCGAGGAATTCCGCGTGCCGCTGATGAAGGCGGAAATTTCCGCGCCGAAAACGCCGCAGGTGAGAGCCGAAAGCGTGAACCTGGACCTGAGCCTGCGCTATCTCTCCGGCGGCGGCGCCGGCTACGCGCCGGTGAAAGTGCGCGCGGTTGTGCGCCCGAAAAGCGTGAGCTTTCGCGACTACGACGGCTTTACCTTCGCCAACGGCAAAGTGGTCGCGGGCATCGAGCAGCAGGGTGGCTACCAATGGTTTATCGATGAGTATGAGCTCGAGGACGCGGACGCCGAAGCACCGGCCCCGGCGATGCCGGGCAGCGGCGTGCGGCCGCTCACGTCCATTGCGCTCGACCTCGACGCCACCGGCTCGGCTCGAGTGACTCTGCCGGGGCTGCCCACCTCGGACAGCCCGCAGGAGCTGAACGCCGAGATGGAATATTCGGACCCGAACGGCGAAATGCTGACCACATCGGCACGAGTGGCGCTTTGGCCGTCGAAAGTGATCCTCGGCATCAAGCCGGATTCCTGGGCGCTGTCGCAGGAGCACCTCAAGTTCCAGGTGATCGCGCTCGACCTCGGCGGGAAGCCGGTCAAGAACCAGCAGGTAAAAGTGCAGCTTTATGTTCGCACCATGTTCACCCACAGAAAACGCCTGGTGGGGGGATTCTATGGATACGAGAGTGGCGCCGAGGTGAAACCGCTCGATGTTTCCTGCGCCGGGAAGACCGACGAGCGCGGGCGGCTGTTTTGCGCGGTAAAGCCGCCGGTGTCCGGCAACATCCTCATCGCAGCGGAAACGAAGGACCGCGACGGCAAAGTCGCCTACGCAAACGGTTCGGCCTGGGTTGCAGGCAAGGACGCGTGGTGGTTCGACCAGAGCAACGACGACCGCATCGACGTGATTCCCGAGCGCAAACGCTACGAACCGGGCGAGACCGCGCAGTTGCAGGTGCGCATGCCGTTCCAGAGGGCCACCGCGCTGGTCACGGTCGAGCGCGAGGGCGTGGTCGAGTCCTTCGTGCAACTGCTCTCGGGAGCCGCGCCGGTCGTGAAGGTGCCGATCAAGGGCAATCACGCACCCAATGTCTTCGTGTCGGTGCTGGTGGTGCGCGGGCGCATTGCGGACCTCCAGCCGACGGCACTGGTGGACCTCGGCAAGCCGGCTTTCAAGATGGGCGTGGCGGAGATCAGCGTCGGCTGGCGGGCGCACGAACTGGGCGTGAACGTCAGCGCCGGGAAAACGGCGTACAAAGTGCGAGAGAAGGCACGCGTCGCCGTGCAGGTGACGCAGCGCGCCGGCGGCAAGCCGGTGCCGGTGAAGTCCGGCGAAGTGGCGATAGCCGCAGTCGACGAAGGCCTGCTCGAGTTGCTGCCCAATGACTCGTGGAAACTGCTGGATGCAATGATGAGGCCGCGTGGAATCGCGGTGGATACCTCGACGGCGTCCATGCAAGTAGTGGGCAAGCGTCACTACGGCCGCAAGGCGTTGCCACAGGGCGGCGGCGGCGGGCGCCAGACCGCCAGGGAACTTTTCGACACGCTGCTGCTGTGGAAGGCGCGCGTGCCGCTGGACGAGAAGGGCAGGGCGGTGGTGGACATACCGCTGAAAGATTCGCTTACATCGTTTCGCATCATCGCGGTCGCGGAGTCCGGCACAGGGTTGTTCGGCACCGGTGAGACTTCGATCCGCACCACGCAGGACCTGATGCTGCTTTCCGGACTGCCGCCGCTGGTGCGCGAGGGCGACCGTTTCGATTCGCGCTTCACCGTTCGCAATGCCTCGGAGCGCGCGATGGACGTGGAGGTGAACGGCAGCGTGGAAGGCCAGGCGCTGCCGGCCTCGCACATGACGCTTGGCCCCGGCGAGGCGCGTGACATTGGCTGGGAGGCGACGGTCCCTGTGAATGCCAACGTCTTGCGCTGGGAGGTCACCGCATCGGAACTGTCGACATCGGGCAAGGTGGTCGCGGACCGGCTCAAGGTGTCGCAGAATGTGATCGCCGCGATTCCGGTACGCACGTTCCAGTCCACGCTCACCCAGCTCGAGCAGCCTTTGGACCTCGCAGTGAAAATTCCGCAAGACGCGCTGCCCGAACGCGGAGGCGTGAGCGTCGCGCTGGCGCCGACGCTCGCCGGCCCGCTGCCGGGCGTGCGCGAATACATGGGATCCTATGGCTATACCTGCCTCGAACAGCGCATCTCGCGCGCAGTGGCGCTGCGTGATCAGGCCCTGTGGCAGCGGGCCATGGACGAGTTGCCTTCGTTCCTCGATCGGGACGGATTCGCCAAATACTTTGCGCTGGAACGCTCGGGCAGCGACACGCTGAGCGCTTATGTCCTGGCGATCGCGCACGAATCCGGCTGGAGCGTTCCCGAGGGTGCGCGCGGCAGGATGCAGAACGCGCTGATTGCGTTTGTTACCGGCCACGCGAGGCGCGATTCGCCATTGCCGACCGCAGATCTGACGATCCGCAAGGTTGCGGCGCTGGAGGCCTTGTCGCGTTACCAGGCGCTTGAGCCGAACTGGCTCGATTCGATTCCCGCGGATCCGAACCTGTGGCCTACGTCGGCGGTGCTCGACTGGTACGCGATCATGAAGCGCGGCGAGGCGCTGAAGGATCGCGACAAGCGCCTTGCCGAGGCCGAGCAGATCGTGCGCTCACGGCTGAACTTCCAGGGCACCGTCATGGGATTTTCCACCGAGCGCACCGACTATCTGTGGTGGCTGATGATCTCCGGCGACGTGAATGCCAACCGGGCGATGCTCGCCTTCCTCGATTCCGACCAGTGGCGCGAGGACATGCCGCGGCTCGCCCGCGGCGCGCTCGGCCGGCAGCATCGTGGCCGCTGGAACACGACCGTGGCCAATGCCTGGGGTGTGCTGGCGATGGAAAAATTTTCTGCAAAATTCGAGTCCGAACCGGTGACGGGACAGACCCGGGCGCGGCTCAATGAGCAGCAAGGCGCACTCGACTGGGGCAGGCAGGCGCAGGGGGGCGTGCTCGAGTTCAAGTGGCCGCCTGCGGAGGCGCGGCTGTCGGTCAGCCAGTCCGGCACGGGCAAGCCGTGGGTCACTGTGCAGAGCCGCGCGGCGATCCCGTTGAAAGCGGCATTGTCCAGCGGATTCACAGTCGTGAAGACCGTCACGCCGGTGCAGACCAAGGTACCCGGAGAAATGCGCCGCGGTGACGTGATGCGGGTGCGGCTGGAACTGGAAGCGCAGTCCGACATGGCCTGGGTGGTGGTGGATGACCCGGTTCCGGCCGGTTCGGCGATGCTCGGCACCGGCCTGGGGAAGGACTCGAAGATCCTGTCTTCCGGCGAGCAGAAGCGCGGCTTCGTCTGGCCGGCCTTCGAGGAGCGGACTTTCGATGCCTTTCGTGCCTACTATCGATTCGTCCCGAAGGGCTCCTGGGTGGTCGAGTACACCCTGCGGCTGAACCAGGCCGGTCGCTTCGAGTTGCCGCCGACGCGGGTCGAGGCGATGTATGCACCGGAGATGTTCGGCGAGCTGCCGAATGGCGCTGTTACGGTGAATCCGTAAGGGCCGTGACGGACGTGACGACGTGACTGCCGTGAATATCGTGAATGTCGTAAAACAGCGGGACAGGTAAAAGCGGTGAAAATAATGTCTGGAGAAGCAGCTTTGCGTGATGACAAACGAATGCGTGGACTCGTATCGATATTCACGACATTCACGATATTCACGGTATTCACGAGCGCCATTGCACGCTCGAGCTACCTGAAGAGCTTGAGATCGACAGTCACGGCAGTCACGTTTGTCACGATCGTCACGGTCTCCGGTTTGCCCACGTCCGCTGTTGCGGATATTCCTTCATTCGACCAAGTGAAGGCCGGCTGGATTACGACCGAAGGCATGCTGCTCGACCGCCACGGCGTGCTGATCCACGAGCTGCGGGTAGTCGAGCGCGGACGGCGCCTGGAGTGGACCGGGCTTGCGGACATTTCTCCCGCGGCGCTGGCCACCATCGTCCGCGCCGAGGACAAACGTTTTTACGGGCACAGCGGCGTGGACTGGCTGGCGCTGTCGGATGCCGCACTCGATACGCTGCTTTTCTCGCAGCCTCGCGGCGCCTCGACCATTTCCATGCAGGTCGCCGCGCACCTGGACGATACGCTGCGCCCAACCAGGCAGAAGCGCACGATGTCGCAGAAGTGGGACCAGATCAACGCCGCCATAGACCTGGAAGAGGCCTGGAGCAAGAGGCAGATTCTCGAGGCTTATCTGAATCTCTCGACCTTCCGCGGCGAGTTGCAGGGGATCGCGGTGGCGTCGCGTGGGCTGTTCGGCAAGAGCCCTGACGGGCTCGATGAGCGCGAGTCGCTTCTGCTCGCGGTCCTGTTACGCGGCCCGAACAGCAAACCGGAAACGGTGGCGAAACGTGCCTGCGCGCTGGCCGGGAACATGAAACTCGACCTTGCCTGTCCGCAGATCGAGACCCTGGCGCAGGCGGCACTGCAGGGCGCGCCGGACATCACCCCGCGCGCGTCTCTTGCGCCGCACATCGCGCGCGAACAGCTTTCCGCGGAGCGTGCGCGAGTTCAGACCACGCTCGATGCGGAGTTGCAGGCCTTGGCGGTGGACGTTCTGCAGCAGCAACTCGCTATTTTGGCCGACCAGCACGTCGCGGACGGCGCAGTGCTGGTGGCGGACAACAGGACGGGAGAGGTCCTGGCCTACGTCGGCAACGCCGGCAACAGCGCCAGCGCGTTCTACGTGGACGGCGTACGCGCCGCGCGCCAGGCGGGTTCGACGCTCAAACCTTTCCTGTATCAGATGGCCATCGAGGACAGGTTGATCACCAATGCATCCCTCATCGACGACTCGCCGGTAAACCTGATCACGCCGACCGGGTTGTACGTCCCGCAGAATTACGACCGCGACTTCAATGGGCTCACCAGCGTACGCACGGCGCTTGCGTCCTCGCTCAACGTGCCGGCGGTGCGTACGCTCATGCTGGTCGGCGCAGACGCTTTCGCGGAGCGCTTGAAGGTGCTCGGTTTCGACGATGTCACCGGGGACGGGGACTTCTATGGCTACTCGCTGGC
>CAZYTR010000043.1:0-9464 GCA_964650365.1 uncultured Alcaligenaceae bacterium
GCCGATCGAAGTCATGCCGCAACTAAAGTCCGGGGACCCCGGCTTTCCGATGCGATAATTGGACTTGAAGCTGGCCGGGCAGTCGCTGTGCAATTCGCTTGCGCAGAGGACAACTTCGCGTGAGCCCGGCGGCGGCGGGCGATGTTGCTGTGAAGGCTGACTTCTAGCCGCGCAGCTGATCGAAGTCATGCCGCAACTAAAGTCCGGGGACCCCGGCTTTCCGATGCGATAATTGGACTTGAAGCTGGCCGGGCAGTCGCTGTGCAATTCGCTTGCGCAGAGGAAAGTCCGGGCTCCGCAGAGCAGGATGCCGGTTAACTGCCGGACGCCGCGAGGCGATGGAAAGTGGCACAGAGAACAGACTGCCGATGGCCGACGCCCGGTTTTGCGGTCGCAAGGTCGCAAAATCTCGCTCTGGTAGCGAGAAGGACGTCGGATCAGGCGATGGTGAAACGGTGTGCGCTCCGCAAGGGGTGCGGGCGGTCGCGAGACTGCCGGGTAAGAGCCCACCGCGGACGTGGCAACACGGACGGCACGCCAAACCCCATCCGGAGCAAGACCAAATAGGGGAGCGACAGCGTGGCTCGCGCTGCTCCCGGGTAGGTCGCTCGAGCCGGCAGGCAACTGCCGGCCCAGATGAATGACTGCCGGGGCGCCGCAGGGTGCCCCACAGAACCCGGCTTACAGGCCAGCTTCACTCTTTCCCGCGCGTCGGTTGCCTGCCCGGAAGTTATTTCCAGGATTCTGACCTCGACGCCCGCCCGCAATTTATCGAAATAACTTTAACTAATTTTCGTAACTATATATTTTTGTGTGTGTAATTCCTGCTGATCCGATGTGAATTCAACAGACCCCTGTAAGTCTTTGTCGTAACTGAAAAAAGCCGGCGGGGTCCCCTTGACCTGCCATTTTTTTTGCACTAGAGTGGGGAAAAGTAGGGTTTTGTGGGAAAACCTGAAAATTCCAATACTTCCGGTGCAATAACAAATGTTTCAGGGGGTGACAGCACTAAACCTAGATGCCAAGGGTCGCCTTGCCGTTCCGACGCGGCATCGTGACAGCCTGCAATCGGGGAATGGCAGTAAGCAAGTACTTACAGCGCACCCACACCGCTGCCTTTTGCTCTACCCCGCGCCCGCTTGGGAGCCCATTCGTGCCCGGATCATGAGTTTCTCCAGCTTCGATCCCCAATCCAGTTTATGGAAACGGCTTCTGGTCGGTTTCGCCGAGGAAGTCGAACTCGATGCCTCAGGGCGCCTGCTGGTTTCACCCGAATTGCGCAAATTCGCCGGTCTGGAGAGGCAAGTGATGATGGTCGGGCAAGGCAGTCACTTCGAAATCTGGAGCCAGGGCACCTGGGAGAAGCAGCTCGAACAGCTTGCGACAGGCGGCGACAAGCTGCCCCCGGGAATGGAGAACTTCGCGCTGTGAGATCGAGCGGATCACCACTTGCGCTCACATCAGACGGTACTGCTTGAGGAAGCGCTCGAGGCGCTGCGCATCAATGCGGATGGCATCTACGTGGATGGAACTTTCGGTCGCGGCGGACACAGCCGTCAGATTCTGGCGCGGCTCGGCAGCTCGGGGAAGCTGATCGCCCTGGATCGCGATGCCACGGCGATAGCCGCGGCAATGGAAATAACCGATGCGCGTCTTGCCGTATTTCATGCGCAGTTCGGCTCGTTGCGGGAGGTGGTTCGCCGAGCGGGAGTCGCGCATGTCGACGGCGTGTTGCTCGACCTGGGCATGTCCTCGCCGCAGCTTGACGAGGCGGACAGGGGATTCAGCTTCCGCTTCGACGGGCCGCTGGACATGCGCATGGATAGGAGCGCGGGGCAGACCCCGGCGCAATGGCTGGAACAGTCTTCGGAACAGCAGATCGGGGAGGTTATCAGGCGTTATGGCGAAGAACGGTTTGCTAAACAGATTGCAAGAGCGATTGTTGCGGCTCGATCGCGAGGGCCTGTCGACCGCACACGGCAACTTGCCGAGATCGTGGCAAAAGCCGTTCCCACGCGCGAGCCACATCAGGACCCGGCGACGCGCACCTTCCAGGCTATACGGATTCACGTTAATAAGGAGCTTGAAGAGTTGGCGGTGACCTTGCCTCAGTGCCTCGAGGTCCTCAATGACGGTGGCCGGCTGGTGGTGATCAGTTTCCACTCGCTCGAGGACCGCATCGTCAAGCAGTTCATGCGCGCGCAGTCGCGACCCGGCGCACTGCCGGCGCGACTGCCGCTGCGGGCGCGCGAATTGCCGAAGCCGCATCTGAAGCTGATTGGCAAACCGGTCTTCCCCTCCGAGTCCGAGATTGCCGCCAATCCGCGCGCTCGCAGCGCGGTGATGCGGGTCGCGGAAAGGATCGCAGCTTGATCAAGCTCAATCTCGTGCTGTCGGCGATCCTGGTCGTTTGCGCGCTGGCGCTGGTGACTTCGCAGCACAAGGCGCGAAAGATTTTCGTGGAATTGCAGAAGCAGCAGGAAGTTGCCAGACAGCGCGAAGTCGAATATGGCCAGCTGCAGCTGGAACAAAGCACCTGGGCAATGCATTCCCGCGTCGAGAAGATCGCGGCCAACAATCTGCACATGCGTGTGCCGCCGACGGCACGCGTGCATTTCGTTCCTCCCCCTCCCGCGCTGTCCAACCCATGAGACCTTCCCTCAGTCCGGCACTCTCGGTGCGCCTGCCCGTGTGGCGGGCGCGGCTGCTGTTGCTGCTGGTTTTCTGCGGGTTCATGGTGTTGGCGGCGCGGGCTTTTTATTTGCAAGGGCTGCATAACGATTTTCTGCAGCAGAAAGGCGAAACCCGCTACGCGCGCGTGGTCGAGATTTCCGCGCATCGGGGCATGGTGACCGACCGGCATGGCGAACCACTGGCGGTGAGCACGCCTGTGGAATCGGTGTGGGCATCGCCCGCGGACGCCGACCTCAGCGCGGGGCAAAGAGTAAAACTCGCGCGCCTGCTCGGCATGGATGCCGCGGAATTGCGCAGACGCCTTGCCGACAGTGAGCGCGAGTTCGTGTATCTGAAGCGGCAGTTGTCCCCGGAGCAGGCGGCGAAAGTCGTGCGGCTCAATCTTCCCGGCGTGTTCCTGCAGCGCGAATACCGCCGCTACTACCCCGCAGCGGAAGTGACTGCGCATGTGGTCGGCTTTACCGGGGTGGACGACAACGGGCAGGAAGGCATCGAGCTGGCGTACCAGGAATGGCTCGCGGGAAAACCCGGCAGCCGGCGCGTGATCAAGGACAGACTCGGGCGGATCATCGAGGACGTGGAGAGCATTCGCGCGCCCCAGCAGGGCCGCGAGCTGGCGCTCTCCATCGATCAGCGCATTCAGTATCTCGCCTTCAGGGAGCTGAAGAGCGCAGTCGCCGAGCACGAGGCCAAGGCGGGCAGCATCGTGGTGCTTGACGCGACATCGGGCGAAGTGCTGGCGCTGGCGAACTGGCCCTCCTACAACCCGAACAACCGCGACACCCTGAAGACGGCCCGCTCGCGCAACCGCGCAGTGGTGGACCTGTTCGAGCCTGGTTCCACGCTCAAGCCGTTCACCGCCGCCGCCGCATTGGAGGCCGGATTGGTGGGTCCGGGCAGTGTCATCGACACTGAGCACGGCCGCTTCACCATCGGCAAGCGCACGATTCGCGACGTTCATCCGGAGGGCTTTCTCACCGTTTCCCAGGTGATCCAGAAGTCATCGAACGTGGGCTCGGCAAAGATCGCGCTGGCGATGGCGCCGCAGAAACTCTGGGCAATTTTTTCCGCAGCCGGCTTCGGGGCGCAGACCCGAGTGGGATTTCCCGGCGAAGCAACGGGGCGGTTGCGCGCCTACCAGAGCTGGAAGCCGATCGAACACGCCACCATGTCCTATGGACACGGCGTCTCCGTGAGCCTGTTGCAGCTGGCGCGAGCCTACTCGGTATTCGCTACCGACGGCGAACTCAAGCAACTGACCTTGATACGTCGCGAACAACCGGTCGAGGGCACGCGGGTGGTATCGCGGCGCACCGGCCAGGCGGTGCGCAAGATGTTGGAGATGGTGACGCAGCCCGGCGGAACAGCCACGCGCGCGCAGGTCGCCGGCTACCGGGTGGCCGGCAAAACCGGTACTGCGCATAAGCTCGACGGTGCAACCTACGCGGCAGATCGCTACGTGTCCTCATTCGTAGGTTTCGCGCCCGCCTCGAACCCGCGCCTGGTCATTGCCGTTATGATCGACGAGCCGGGTGGCAAGCATTACTACGGCGGCGAAGTGGCCGCACCGGTGTTCAGTAACGTGATGGCAGGCGCGTTGCGGCTGCTTGGAATCGCGCCCGACGCGCCGCCCGACAATGTGATTCCTCCGGAGTCGGCGCCGCTGATCCGGGAGGAAGTATGAACGCCGCAGCGCGCTCGCCGAGTCCGGGCCAGCGCGCCTTCGACGTGCGTGAAATCGGCGCGCTCGGCGTATCCGTCGCCGGCCTGGCGGCGGACAGCCGCAAGGTAAAGCGCGGCGACCTGTTTCTCGCCTACCCGGGCGAGCATGTCGATGGCCGTAGCTTCATTGACCAGGCAATCGGCGCCGGTGCCGCCGCGGTGTTGTGGGACAGCCGCGGCTTCCACTGGAACCCCGTATGGAAGCTGCCCAACCTGGGCGTGCCCGCGCTGCGCGCGCACCTCGGAGACATCGCCAGTCATTTTCACGGGCATCCGTCCCGTCACCTTTGGGTCGCTGGCGTGACCGGCACCAACGGCAAGACCTCCTGCTCGCACTGGATCGCACAGTCGCTGTCCCGCCTCGGGCGCAAGACCGCGGTGATGGGAACCATCGGCAGCGGTTTTCCGGGCGCGCTGGCACCGGCACTGAACACCACTCCGGATGCCGTGGCGCTGCATGCGCAGCTAGCGGACTTCCGCAAACACGGCGCTGAGGCCTGCGCAATGGAAGTTTCTTCGCACGGCATCGAGCAGGGCCGGGTCGGCGGCGTGGAGTTCGACGTCGCGCTGTTCACCAACCTGTCGCGCGACCATCTCGACTATCACAAGACCATGGAGGACTACGCGGCCGCAAAGGCGAAACTCTTCCATTGGCCGCAGCTCAAGCATGCGATCGTGAATCTGGACGACCGTTTCGGCCAGCAGCTTGCCAGGACGATCGATCGATCCCGCGTCAATGTCCTCGGTTACGGGCTCGGCAGGGGCGAGATCGCCGGACACCGGCTGGATCTGTCGACGCGCGGCCTCAAGCTGGAGATCACCACGCCCTGGGGCGCGGCCAAACTCGACAGCCCCATGATCGGCGGTTTCAACGCCTCCAACCTTCTCGGCGTGCTGGGCGTTCTGATCACCTCAGAGGTGCCGCTGCGAGACGCGGTGGAGACGCTTTCACGGGTCGAACCGGTGCCCGGGAGGCTGCAAATGGTGCGCGAACCAGGCGCGCCGCTGGTGGTGGTGGATTACGCGCACACCCCGGACGCGCTGGAGAAGGCGCTGGAGGCACTTCGTTCCACACTCTCGGGCGACGGGACACTGCATTGCGTTTTCGGTTGTGGCGGTGACCGCGATCCGGGCAAACGCCCGCTGATGGGCGAGGTGGCGACCCGTCTCGCCGACCGCGTGGTGATCACCAGCGACAACCCGAGGTTGGAGAATCCTCGCGCAATCATCGACGCAATCCTCGCCGGCGCGCACCCGAACTACGCAATCGAAGAGGATCGCGCAACCGCGATCCTGCAGGCGATCAGCGCCGCCGCACCGCAGGACGTGGTACTGATCGCCGGCAAAGGCCACGAAACCTATCAGGAAATCGGCGGCCGGCGGCTGCCTTTCGACGATGCCGAAGTCGCGCGCGAAATCCTGCAGCGGCTGCCGCGGCGGGCAGGCCATGCTTGACCTCCTCAGCGCAGCGCAGGCGCTTGGCGCCCGCCTGGTCGGCGGCGACGCGGAGTTCATGCGAGTGACCACCGACAGCCGCGATATCCGTCCTGGCGATCTGTTCGTCGGCATCCGCGGCGAACGGTTCGACGGCCAGCAGTTCGCAGCGCAGGCACTCGCCGCCGGCGCGGTCGCGGCAATGGTGAGCGATGTTCCCCGCAGCGCGGGCGCCAGGCTGGTGGTGGTCCCCGATACGCGCATTGCGCTGGGCCGGCTCGCGGCTTACTGGCGCGCGCGCTTTGCGATGCCGTTGATCGCGATCACCGGCAGTAACGGCAAGACCACGGTCAAGGAGATGCTGGCCGCGATCCTGCGTCATTCGGCCGGCGATAACGGCGTGCTCGCCACAGTCGGCAACCTGAACAACGACATCGGCATGCCGCTGACTCTGCTGCAGCTTCGCGCCCAGCATCGTTACGCCGTTGTCGAAATGGGGATGAACCATCTGGGCGAGATCGCCTACCTGTCGCGGCTCGCCAAGCCTACTGCGGCACTGATCAATAACGCCGGGACCGCACATATTGGCGAAGTCGGTTCCACCGAGGCCATTGCCCGCGCCAAAGGCGAAATATTCGAAGGTCTGGACATGGCCGGAGCCGCGATTATCAACAGCGACGATGCATTTGCCGATCTCTGGCGCGGCTTGGCGAAACCCCGGCGCGTGGTGGATTTCGGGCTGGAAAGGAAAGCTGCCGTTTCGGCGCGCTACGAGCTCGCCGAGGCGGGCAGTCTGGTCACCGTCGTGACACCGGAAAGTCAGTTCGTCACCACGCTCAGCGTGCCCGGTCTGCACAACGTCAAGAACGCTTTGGCGGCGGCAACCGCAGCCTATGCACTCGGGATCGAACCAGAGCCCATCGCTGCAGGCATTGCGGCCTATCGCGCCGTGAAGGGCAGGCTGCAGCGCAAGCGGCTCCAATCCGGCGCGACACTGATCGACGATACCTACAACGCCAATCCGGAATCGATGAAGGCGGCGCTTGCGGTTCTGGCGGCGCAGCCCGGCCTCAAGATTTTCGTAATGGGCGACATGGGTGAACTCGGCGATACGGCTTCCGCGATGCATGCGGCAATCGGCGTGTTTGCCAAGCGCGCCGGCGTGGAGCGCTTATTCGCGCTCGGAGAACTGAGCGCCGAGGCGGTACGCGGTTTCGGCGACGGTGGCGTCCACTTCGCGACCATTGAGGATCTGGTCGAGGCAATCGCGGGGGTGCTCGGCCGCGATACGACATTGCTGATCAAGGGCTCCCGTTTCATGCGCATGGAGCGCGTGGTCGAGGCCCTGGGCGCCGTGAACGGCGAACAGACCGCGAAAGGAGGCGCCTGATGCTGCTGCTGCTCACGCAGTGGTTGGCCGAGGACATACGTGCCTTCAACGTCTTCAACTACATCACGCTACGCGCCGTGCTGGCCACGCTGACCGCGCTGGTGATTTCCTTCGTTGTCGGTCCTGGGATGATCCGTAAGCTCACCGCCTACAAGATCGGCCAGTCGGTGCGCGACGACGGACCGAAGACCCATCTGAGCAAGGCGGGCACGCCGACGATGGGCGGCGCGTTGATCCTGGTTTCGATCACGATCACCACGCTGTTGTGGGCGGACCTGCACAACCGCTACGTGTGGGTGGTGCTCGCGGTAACGCTGGGTTTTGGCATGGTCGGCTGGGTGGATGACTACCGCAAGGTCGTGAATCGCGATCCAAAGGGGCTGTCGGCGCGCGGCAAATTATTCTGGCAATCGCTCATCGGGCTTGCCGCGGCGATCTACCTGGCAACATCGGCTACGCTGCCCGCGCAAACCGAGCTGATCGTTCCCTTCTTCAAGCAGGTCGCGTATCCGCTGGGGATCTTCGGTTTCGTGGTCATGACCTTCTTCGTCATCGTCGGCACCAGCAACGCGGTGAACCTGACGGATGGACTGGACGGGCTGGCGATCCTGCCCACTGTGATGGTCGGCAGCGCGCTGGGCGTGTTCGCGTACGTCGCAGGCAACGTGGTGTTCTCGAAATACCTCGGATTCCCCTCGATCCCCGGCGCCGGCGAACTCACCGTGATCTGCGCGGCGCTGGCGGGAGCGGGACTCGCGTTCCTTTGGTTCAACGCCTACCCGGCGGAAGTATTCATGGGCGATGTCGGTGCGCTGGCACTCGGCGCCGCGCTCGGCACCATTGCCGTGGTGGTCAGGCAGGAGATCGTGCTGTTCATCATGGGCGGGGTGTTCGTGGTGGAAACGTTGTCGGTGATGCTGCAGGTCGCTTCATTCAAGCTTACCGGCAAACGCATCTTTCGAATGGCTCCGCTGCATCACCACTACGAGCTGAAAGGCTGGAAAGAAAATCAAGTGGTCGTCCGATTCTGGATCATCACCATGATGCTGGTACTGGTGGGCTTATCAACTTTGAAACTGAGGTAACACATGACTAGCCGTCTGCAATTCGAGTTGTTCATGCGGGAAATGCGCGCGCAAGCAGCCAACAAACGACCGATACAACTGCCTCTCGCCAATCTGCATCCAGAGGAAACCGAGGACGTCGGTGCCGTACGCCTGTCCCGAATGGAGGCTGCGATGAAGGAGACGCGTGCCGCTCGAACTGGAAAATAGGCGCGTACTGGTGCTCGGTCTGGGCTCAAGCGGAATGTCGATGGCGCTTTGGCTGGCGGGCCGCGGCGCGCGCGTGCGCGTCGCCGACACCCGTGCCGTGCCGCCGCATGCCGAACAGCTGCGCGCGGAACTGCCGGGAGTCGAGCTGCACACGGGAGCGTTTCGTCCCGAAAGTTTCGCCGATGCGGAGCTGATTGCAATCAGCCCCGGCGTGCCGCTCGCTGAACCGCTGGTACGGGACGCTCTGGCACGAGGCTTGGAAGCAATCGGCGACATCGAGCTGTTCGCCCGCGTGCGTGACGAATTCCCCGGCGCCAGGGTCATCGGAATAACCGGTTCGAACGGCAAGAGCACGGTAACCGAGATGGTCGGCGCAATGGTGCGCGCGGCCAGGATGAGGACGCTGGTGGCCGGAAACATTGGCCTGCCGATCCTGGAGGCGCTTGCGGAAATTGGAGCTGGACGCCGGCGTTGCCCGGACGTGTTCGTGCTCGAGCTGTCAAGTTTTCAGCTGGAGACCACGAAGAGCCTCAACGTCGACGCCGGCGTGGTCCTGAACCTGAGCGAAGACCACCTGGACCGCTATGCGGACATGCGCGAATACGCACGGGCGAAGGCGCGCATCTTCTTCGGTGACGGCGCGCAGGTGATCAACCGCGAGGATGTATGGGCGCGCGACATGGCCGGGTCCGGCAGGCGCGTATTTACTTTCGGACTTGACGAACCGCGCGAGGAGGGGGCGTGGGGGTTGCGCAATCTAGACGGCGAACTCTGGCTCGCAGAAGGGCGGGCCAACCTGATGAAGGTTTCCGAGCTGAAGGTGACGGGCCTGCATAACGCCGCGAACGCGCTGGCGGCGCTGGCGCTGTGCCGGGCGATCGGGCTGCCCTACGAACTATTGCTCGATGGGCTCTTCAGCTTCAGCGGACTGCCGCACCGCGTTCAGCGGG
>CAZYTR010000044.1:0-15992 GCA_964650365.1 uncultured Alcaligenaceae bacterium
CGGCCTCAAGAATTGGTGACTTGGTCTTGCGCATCGCAATTTACCTCCATCAATTCACCGGCACGTTGTGCCGTACCTAAAGACGGTGGCGTGAGCGACAAAAGATACGCGGCAAGTTTCTTCAAGGCGTCTTCTTCATCCTTGTAGATGTTGCTGCGCGCGTTCTTGGGAAAGCCGAACACGAAAAACCATCGTTTTGCCTTGTTGGTCGCCACCAGCGTGCGAAATCCGCCGCTTTTACCTTGTCCTGGACGGGCAATCCTTTTTTTCAGTAGCCCGCCACCCAAATCCGCTTCATATAGTCCAGCCTCCATTTCGCGCACCGCTTCGCAGAGGGCACGCGTGCTCAGGTTTTGTTTTCTGGCCCAACGGTCAAACCATTGGGTTTTGTAGATCGCCATGCCTGCTCTCCCGAGCTTATTTATAGCACTAAGTGCTATACACTGCAAGTGTGAATACGCGGGGGCTGACCCTTAGAGCACATGGGTTGGTACGACTGCACGGTGCGCCGGGTGCGCGGCCTCTCCTGCGCCGACACCCGGGTGTTTCTCGAACTCGAGGTGCGGCGTGTCGATTGCCGGCGTTGCGGCACCGTGAAGCGCAAGCCGGGGGACATCGCGCCGTGCTACGCCGCCTACCTTATTCCCGCCCGTGAAACGCTCGGCTGGCAAACGCGGCTTGGCATTGACGCCATGTGCGCCGACATTTGGCGGTGGCGGCAATGGGCCACGGAAAATGTCATCTGATTGTTATGGAGGCGGGGGTCGGAATCGAACCGGCGTACACGGCTTTGCAGGCCGCTGCATGACCACTCTGCCACCCCGCCGGGGGCGCGCAGCATGATGGCTGCGCGGGACGAACTCTTGCAGTAAGCGTTGAGAGGAAAACCTGCGGTCCGCTAAAAAAAACTGCAAAGAGAAAGCGGCTGGTTTCAATTCTGGTGAATTGAAACCAGCCGCCTTCCACAGGGAAACCTGGAGCGGGAAACGAGGCTCGAACTCGCGACCCCAACCTTGGCAAGGTTGTGCTCTACCACTGAGCTATTCCCGCGAAAAACAGAGTTGGAATTATAGGGAGCATCGCCTTATTGTCAAGGAAAGTACTCTGCCTAACCGTTCTTCATCGCCTGCGGCAATGCAATTTTCAGATAGTAAACCATGGACCACAAAGTCAGCACCGCCGCGACGTAAATGAGGATGGTTCCAATGGCGTGCATGCTCAGCGTCAGGAACTCGTCGTGGTACAGAAGCATGATGAGCGCTGCCATCTGCGACACGGTCTTCACCTTGCCCAGGAACGACACAGCCACGCTCTTGCTCTTGCCGATGCGCGCCATCCATTCTCGCAACGCGGAGATCGCGATCTCGCGGCCGATGATGATCACCGCAATGAACCCCTCGAGACGGCCGATCCAGACCAGCATGATCAGCGCGGTGGTGACCATCAATTTGTCGGCCACAGGATCGAGAAAGGCGCCGAACGGTGAGGCCTGGTTCAGCGTGCGAGCCAGGTAGCCATCCAGCCAGTCGGTGATCGCGGCAAAAGAGAAAATCGCCGCGGCCGCCAGGTTCTTGTTGTGGTCGGCAATCCAGTCGTGCGGCATGTAGTACACCCCGACCAGCAACGGGATCGTCAGGATGCGCAGCCAGGTGAGGAGATTCGGTAGGGTAATGGGCATGAGGGATTCAGTGTAGCTGCTGGTAGATTTTCTCGGCGAGTGCAGTGCTGATGCCTTCGACCTGCGCAAGTTCCTCGACGCTCGCGGCGGCAACCCCTTTGAGGCCGCCGAAACGCGACAACAGCCGCTGCCTGCGCTTGACGCCGATCCCGCCTATTTCTTCCAGCGTCGAGCGATTGCGCGCCCTGGCGCGCCGGTTGCGGTGACCGGAAATCGCGAAGCGATGCGCTTCGTCGCGGATGTGCTGGATCAGGTGCAAACCCGGGTGGTCCGACGCCAGTCGCAGTGGTTCGTTGTGGCCCGGAAAAATCAGTTGCTCGAGACCCGCCTTGCGTTCTTCGCCCTTGGCTACGCCGATCATCGGCAGATCGCTCAGGCCGAGCTCGCCGAGCACTTCGAAAGCCGTGCTCACCTGCCCTTTGCCGCCGTCGATCAATATCAGATCGGGCAGCTTGCCCTCGCCTTGCACGATCTTGCGATAGCGCCGGTCCAGCACCTGGCGCATCGCGCCGTAGTCGTCGCCCGGCTCTACGCCGTTGATGTTGTAGCGGCGGTATTCGCTCGGCTGCATCGCCGAGTTGTCATACACCACGCACGAGGCCACGGTCGCTTCGCCCATGGTGTGGCTGATGTCGAAACACTCGATGCGGCGCACGTTGTCGGCGAGCCCCAGCGCCTGTTGTAACGCGGTGAGGCGGGTTTCCTGGGTGGCATGGGCCGCCAGCCGCTGCGCGATCGCCAATTCGGCGTTTTTTTCCGCCATGCGCAGCCAGATGCGGCGTTCCCCCGTCGGGTTGGCGTTGATCTGTACCCTGGTCTCCGCCTGCTGGGACAGCAGCTCCTCGAGAGCAACCGCTTCGACGGGGCGATTGACGAGGATCGCCGGCGGCACGTCGCGGTTGACGTAGTGCTGCGTCAGGAAGGCTTCAAGCGCGATTTGCTCGTCCTGATCCTGCGCGTTCTGCGGGAAAAAGCTCTTGTCGCCGCGATGAATCCCGCCCCTGACCATCACCAGGTTCACGCAGATCAGCCCCCCGGCGGCGGCCAGCGCGACGATATCGGCGTCCACGCCGCGGTTGCCAGTGACGAACTGGGTTTCGCGCACCTTGGATAGCGAACGGATCTGGTCCCGGTATGCCGCCGCCTGTTCGTAAGCGTGCTCTGCCGCGGCTCGGTGCATGCGCTCTTCCAGGCGCTCGACCGCCTCGTCTTCCCTGCCCTGCAGAAACAGTTCCGCGTTCTTGACGTCCTCCGCGTAGTCGGCTTCGCTGATCAGGCCCACGCAGGGTCCGGTACAACGTTTGATCTGGTAGAGCAGGCAGGGTCGCGAGCGGTTGGCAAACACCGTGTCCTCGCAGGAGCGCAGCCTGAATACCTTCTGCATTAAATGGATACTCTCGCGCACCGCCCCGGCGTTGGGAAACGGGCCGAAGTAGTGATGGGCCTTGTCCAAGGTGCCGCGATGGAAGCCGAGTCGGCTGAACCGGTGGCCGGTCAGGACGATATACGGATAAGATTTATCGTCTCTGTACAATATGTTATAGCGTGGACTTAAACTCTTAATTAAGTTATTTTCCAGCAGCAGTGCCTCGGCCTCTGAGCGCGTCACGGTCATTTCCAGTCCACCGACCTGGGTCATCATGAGTTGAATGCGGGGCGCTAGAGACCCGGTTTTCTGAAAATAGGAGGCCACGCGCTTCTTTAGATTGCTTGCCTTGCCGACGTAAAGCACCTCCCCTGCCGCGTTGAGCATGCGATACACCCCCGGCAAGTGCGGAAGGTTGGCGACAAGTTCGCCGGGGTTGAATGCGGGTACGGCAGTCCGGGTCTGCT
This sequence comes from uncultured Alcaligenaceae bacterium, assembly GCA_964650365.1. Taxonomy (GTDB): domain Bacteria; phylum Pseudomonadota; class Gammaproteobacteria; order Burkholderiales; family JACQAP01; genus JACQAP01. Next base: position 3,512 of record CAZYTR010000044.1, read on the forward strand.
CCGGGTCACTCTTCATCGGGATGATTCACTGCGACTGTCTGGCCTTGGAAGAAGCGCTGGATGGCCGTGAAGACTTGCTCGAACATGGGCTCGGTCAGGCGCCTGGTCTGGGTATTGTATCGGCTGCAATGGTAGCTATCGAACAGTGTCAATCCGCACCCCAGACGATACTGTGCGCCATGCGCAAACTTGTGGTTCGCCGCCTTCTCTCCGGCAGCCATCAACACTGCCTTGTGAGCGATGCCGCCCAGCGCCAGCACGGCGGCTGCTTTCGGCAGCGCCGCCAGTTCAGCGGCCAGATAGGCGTTGCAGCGCTTCACCTCGTCCAGCGCCGGCTTGTTTTCCGGCGGGAGGCATTTGACCGCGTTGGTGATCCTGCAGCCGCTAAGCAACAGTCCGTCGTCCACGTGCAGCGCCTGCGCACGATTCGCCAAGCCGAACTTATGTAGCGTGCGGTATAGCAGCAGTCCGGCGTAATCCCCCGTGAACGGCCGGCCGGAGCGGTTGGCGCCATGCATTCCCGGTGCTAGGCCGACGATCAGCAACCGCGCTTTGGCGTCACCGAAAGGCGGTACGGGCCTGGAGTAATAGCCGGGAAATTCCCTTTTGACCTCATCGAGAAAGTGCGCGAGCCGGCTGCACCGGCGGCATTCAGTGGAGAAAATGTCTGCCGGTCTGGACTTCATATCAGCCATGCTGCCATCGAAGCCCGCGCACACGGAGTAAAATGCGGCACCTTTCCTGAAGACCGCCGAATAGCGTCATGGCAAAAGTACTTGCGACCGAAATCCGCGCCGGTCATTTGATAGAAATGGACAAGCGCGTCTGGCGCGTTCTCAAGAGTTACCACGTTCACGTCGGTGGCCGCGGCGGCGCGTTCATGCAGGTGGAAATGAAAGACGTCGAGACCGGCACCAAGAAGAACGAGCGTATCCGCACCGACGAAAAGATCGAAGCCGCGGAAGTCGAGCCGCGCAACATGCAGTTTCTGTATCAGGACGGCGACAGCTACGTCTTCATGGACAAGCAGTCCTACGACCAGTTGACCTTGCCGGCCGATTTCCTCGAGGGCCAATCTGGCTACTTGCTGCCGAACACCGACGTGATGATCAATTTGCACAACGAGCGTCCGATCGGAGTGCAATTGCCCAGCTCCGTGGTGCTGCAGGTGACGGAGACGGAGCCGGGCCTGAAAAATGCCACGGCCACCGGCTCGTTCAAGCCCGCGAAGGTCGAGACCGGAATCACGGTCATGGTCCCGCAGTTCGTCAGCCAGGGAGAAAAAATCAAGGTCAACACCGACTCGGGCGAGTACATCGAGCGGGTCTGACCTCCCGCGGTCATTTCCCTTCTTCGTGATGGCGTTCCTCGCGGTGCGGAACGATTTTCACACGAGCTCGGAAGCCTGGGTTGATGCCGCCTGCCAGTTCCGGCTGCAGGGTCACGTGCACGATGTGGAAACGAACCTTCAGCATGCGCCTTGCCGTTTCCAGCAGCGCCGGCCAGTTCGCATGTTCCTCCAGGTCGACGTGCGCAGACAGGGCCGCCTGCCCGGCGGAAATGTTCCAGACGTGCAGGTCGTGCACCGCGCGCACGCCCTCGATCTGGCTCAGTGCCTGCCCAACTTCCTCCAGTGTTACACCGGCCGGCACGCCTTCCATCAGCACGTGCAGCGCGTCGCGGGACAGCTGCACCGTGGACGCCAGGATCAGCAGCGCGATGACCACCGAAAGCAGCGCGTCAATGGGCTGCCAGCCGGTGAAATAGATCACTGCGCCCGCGGTGATCGCGGCGACCGAGCCGATCAGATCGCCGACCACGTGGATAAGCGCTGCCCGCGTGTTCAGATTGCGTTCGCCGCGACCGATCAGGAACGCCACGCCAAGATTAACCAGCAGGCCGCAAAACGCGACCACCATCACGCCAAGGGCGGCGACCGGCTTGGGTTCGAGGAGGCGCGCCACCGCTTCGACCGCGATTAGCACCACGATCAGCAGCATCGCCAGTCCGTTGACGAAAGCCACCACCACTTCTGCGCGGACAAATCCGTAGGAATGCCGGTCGCCGGCGGGCCGGGCCGCGACCCATGCCGCGAATGCAGCGAGACCCAGCGCCAGTGAATCCGAAAACATGTGGCCGGCGTCGCTCATCAGCGCAAGCGAACCGAAAATCATGCCACCGGCAAGCTCCACCAGCGCGTAGCCCAGCGTGACCGCGAGCGCGATCAACAGCGTGCGGCTAGCGCCGTGACCGTGTTGGCGATGAGGCGCGTGGCTAGCCACGTTCTCCGGCCTGTGGCGTTCCTGCCAACGGCAACTCTCCGCTGCTGTACCCGACGCCGGCAATGGCGTGAACCGCCCGCGCGTACGGCTCGGTCTCCTTCAATGCAGTGAGCGTGGGGGCCTGCGCGCGTCCGTGCAGCCGCGCCAGCCGCGCCAGCGACATCGGCAAGGCCTTGCGGTCCAGTCCCGCCAGTAACTCATCGGCAGCGAGAGGGTTGTTGCACACCAGCACCATGTCGCAACCGGCATCGAGCGCGGCTTTTGCGCGCTCGACCATGGTGCCGGCGACGCGCGCGCCTTCCATGCACAGATCGTCGCTGAAGATCGCGCCCTGGAAACGCATCTGACCGCGCAAAACCTGCGACAGCCAGACACTCGAGAAGCCGGCCGGCCTGCTATCCACCTTCGGGTAAATCACGTGTGCCGGCATGACGGCTGACAGACCATGGCGGAATAGGTGCTGGAAAGGAATCAGATCGGCCTGTTCGATTTCGCCATAGGGGCGGTTGTCCACCGGTACCTCGGCATGCGAATCCGCGGCGACGAAGCCATGACCGGGGAAATGCTTGCCCACAGCGGCCATGCCGCCTTGCCGCATCCCCTCGACCAGCGCCACCGCCAGCTCGCAAACTGCCTGCGGGTCGCCGTGAAAAGCGCGGTTGCCAATTACTGCGCTGCTGCCGAAATCCAGGTCCAGGACCGGTGTGAAACTCAAGTCCACCCCGCAGGCGCGCAGTTCCGCCGCCAGCACATAGCCGGCGGCATGAGCCAGATGGCGCGCCCGTTGCGGATGCTGGTCCCACACTTCGCCTAGCGCGCGCATCGGCGGCAGCAGCGTGAAACCCTCGCGGAAGCGCTGCACCCTGCCGCCTTCGTGATCAACCGCGATCAGCAGCGGCGGGTGGCGCAACGCGTGGACCTCGGCGGTCAACTCGGCGAGCTGGCGTGGCGATTCGTAGTTGCGCGAAAACAGGACGACGGCACCGCTCAAAGGGTGCAGCAGACGCTGGCGGTCCTCGCGCGTGAGCGCCTTGCCCCCGATGTCGAGCATGATCGGGCCCAGCGACGCCGGCGCGGCGCTCATCGCCTCAACCCTCCACTACCACCATCGCGCATGCGAGGTCCTTTTCGTGTGACAAAGTCAAATGGCAGCGGACTACGCCACGGCCGGACAGGTACTCCGGCAAGGCGCCATGAAACCGGAACTCCGGCTTGCCGATCGCGTCGGATTCCACACTCATGGCGTGCAGCGTTACCGGGAAGCGCAATCCGGTACCCAGCGCCTTCGACAGCGCTTCCTTTGCCGCGAAGCGATTGGCGAGGAACCAGGTCGGCCGGCTGCTGATTCTGAATGCGGCGCGCTCGGACGGAGCCAGGATGCGATCCGCAAAACGGCTTCCGTATTCGACCAGCATGCGCTCAATACGGCTTGCATCCGCGAGATCCACGCCGATGCCGATGATCATGCAGGGTGCTTTCCGGAAACCGCGCCGAGATAGAGCACGACGGTTTGCTTCATGCCGAATTCGAGGGCCTCTGCAATCAGGGCGTGGCCGATCGATACCTCCAGAACACCCGGAACGGTGCGCAAAAACAGCGGCAGATTGGCGCGGCTCAGATCGTGGCCTGCATTCACGCCCAGACCCACGCGTTGCGCGGCCTTGGCTGCCGCGACATAACGCGCCAGAACCGGCGCCTGATCGTTACTGCCAAACGCACGCGCGTAGGGCTCCGTATACAGTTCGACTCGATCGGCGCCAGTCGCGCTTGCCGCGGCCATCGCCTCGTCCACCGCATCCATGAACAGGCTTACGCGCACACCCAGGGTCTTCAATTCGGCGATCACCGGCTGCAAGCGGGCACCGTCACGTTCGAGGTCCCAGCCGTGGTCCGAAGTCGACGCGTCTGGATCGTCGGGAACCAGCGTGCACTGGTCCGGCCGCACAGTGCGCACCAGCTCAAGCCACGGCTGGAACGGATTACCCTCGATGTTGAACTCCACGCCGCGTGCGCGCACCAGCTTGTGCAGTGAATGGACATCGTCGGGGCGGATATGACGCGCGTCCGGGCGCGGATGAACGGTGATGCCGTGCGCCCCGGCATCTATCGCAAGTTCGGCCGCACGCACGACATCGGGAATGTCGAGAGGGCGCGAATTGCGCAGCAGCGCGACCTTGTTGACGTTGACGCTGAGCCTGGTCATATCTGCTGGAGTTCACGCAACAGTTGCCGTGTATGCAGTTCCTCATTGTCGAGGTAATGGTTCATCAGAAAACGCATCAAGACCTTGCTCTGCGCGAGCGTGCCGGGATCCGAGAAATTGTCGCATGCCAGATCGAGCAACGTCCTGCCCGTGAGTTCCACCTGGGCCTCGGCGCGTCCATTCAACGCCACCGGGCCGCGCTCGATCACGTAGGTGTAGCGCTTGTGCGCTTCGACAGGCTTGCCGGTATCGGCTTCCCGGTCGAGGGTAAGCGCGTAGCCCAGTTCTTTGAGCAGGTTTTTCTCGAAACAGCGCAACGTCGCCGCCGGTTCGAGCCGCTGCGCGAGCGCGACGATCGCTTCGTGGTAGACCGTGAACAGCGCGTCGTGGGGGTCGTCGCGGGCCAGGAACTTGAGCAGCAGTTCGTTCAGATAGAAGCCGCACATCAGCCCCACTCCATGCAACTGCGGGATGCCACCCTGCCATTCGGCTTTGTGCAGTGTGCGCAACTCGGACTTCCCGGCCCAGGACAGCAACAGCGGCTGGAACGCCATCAACAGGCCGCGCAATGCCGACCTGGGACGGCGCGCTCCGCGGGCCACCAGACCGACGCGTCCGGCATTGCGGGTGAACGCCTCCACGACCAGGCTGGTTTCCCGAAATGGATAAGTGTGCAGCACAAAGGACGGCTGCGCATCCTGCCTTTGCCTGTCGCCGTTCGCAGTGGCCACGAATTTACTGGTATCCCAGGTTCTTCAGCGCCTCGAGGCTCTCGGCCCAGCCGCTTTTCACCTTTACCCAGACTTCGAGAAAAACCTTGCCGCCGAACAGTTTCTCCATGTCCACGCGTGCCTGGGTGGCGATGTCTTTCAGCTTCGCGCCGCCTTTGCCGATGACAATGGCCTTGTGGTTCGGCTTGTCCACCACGATGGCCGCGTGTATGCGGCGCAAGCCCGCCTGCGTTTCGAACTTTTCCACCACCACGGTCGCCGCGTACGGCAATTCCTCGCCGAGCAGCCGGAACAGTTTTTCGCGCAGCAGCTCGGCGGCGAGGAACCTTTCCGGACAGTCTGTGACCTCGTCTTCGCCGTAAAGCGCCCGGCCTTCCGGCAGGTAGGGCTTGACGGCATCCACCAGCCTGGCGACCTGCGTGCCCTTGGCCGCGGCTACCGGCACGACCTCGGCAAAATCGAATTCCGCGCTCACCTTGGCGATGAAGGGAAGCAAACGGCTCTTGTCCTTGACGCGGTCGATCTTGTTGATGACCAGCACGACCGGAATCCGCTGCGGCAGCAACGCCAGCACCTTGCGGTCGTCCGCGCCGAACGTACCTGCCTCGACCACGAACAGCACGACATCCGCGCCCTGCAGGCTGTCGGTTACGACCCGGTTCATCAGCTTGTTGAGCGCGCCGCCGTGGGCGGTCTGGAAGCCCGGCGTGTCGACCAGGACCAATTGTGCGTCGGGTTCGCTGACGATGCCGGTGATGCGGTGGCGCGTGGTCTGCGGACGTCGCGACGTGATACTCACCTTCATGCCGACCAAGCGATTGAGCAGCGTCGATTTGCCGACGTTTGGACGTCCGACGATGGCCACGTGGCCGCTGCGATGAACGGCCGCGTTCATTTGATCTTCGCCGCAAGCTCGTATGCGGATTTGGCTGCCTCCTGCTCCGCGGCGCGCCGGCTGGCGCCTTCGCCGAACGCACAAATGGCCAGCTCGGGAACCGTGCACTCCACGCGGAAATGCTGCTCGTGCGCTTCCCCGGAAACCGTCACGATCGCATATTGCGGCAGCGCCAGACGCTTTGCCTGCAGGTATTCCTGCAACCGGGTCTTGGGATCCTTGTCAAGCGTCGTGGGGTCGGTGGTTGCCAGCAACGGCTGGTACAGACGCCCGAGGACCTGCTCGGCGGACTCGAAACCGCCGTCCAGGAGAATGGCGCCGATCAGCGCCTCGAAGGCATCGGCCAGTATCGAGGGACGACGGAAGCCCCCGCTCTTCAGTTCCCCGTCCCCGAGGCGCAAGTGCTCGCCCAGCGACAGCGATGCGGCTATTTCAGCCAGCGATTGCTGGTTGACCAGGCTGGCGCGCATTCTCGAGAGCTCGCCCTCGGGTAGCATCGCGTACTGTTCGAACAGCAGCCGCGCGACGACGAAGTTCAACAGTCCGTCGCCCAGAAATTCGAGACGTTCGTTGTGGGGTGTTCCGTAACTGCGGTGAGTAAGCGCCTGCCCGAGCAAAGACGCATCGCGGAACCGGTAGCCAAGTCGGCGTTCGATCGCCTCGTCAGGCATGGGGTGACGGACTGCCAGACAGCGTCACTTGCTGCTGCTCGCCTCGAAATCGATGCAGGCGCTGAGATTGCCGAAGAGCTTGACCTTGGTCTGATAGCTGGCAGTCAGAACCACCGAATCCCCTTCGCGAGTGACCTCGATGTCGTCTGCGGTGACCACCCTGATGTTGTCGATCTGGGCGCGCTTGCTGAACAGCATCTGAATTTCACGAGGTGAGCCGCGCGCCTCCGGGGAACGCGCAATTTCACGCAAATGCTGAACCACGGTTGCGTACTCGATGTACGCCGGCACCAGCTTGAGCGCGACGATCGCGCCCAGAATGATCAGTGCGGCGATGAAAATCATGCCTACGAAAGTCACGCCTCGTTGACGCTTCATGTGTGCTCCCGCTAGTTGATCCGGTTGCCAATGCGCTTCAGTTCACCGAAGTTCCACCACACCAGGAAGGCCTTGCCGACGATGTTCTCTTCCGGCACGAACCCCCAGTAGCGGCTGTCCGAGCTCGAGTCGCGGTTGTCCCCCATCATGAAGTAGTGCCCGGGAGGCACCACGCAACTGAACTCGCGTTCATTGTAATCGCAGTTCTCTCTCTGCGGGAACTGCTTGACTCCCGCCAGTTGCAGGGGTGCGGCCTCCGGATTGACGATGATGTAGTGGCGATGCTGGTCCAGAGTTTCCCAGAAACGCATGGCATTGACGAAGCTCAGGCCGCTCTCGACGTACTGGAAGTCCTCCGCCGCCTCCACTGGCACCAGTGCACCGTTGATGCTGAGCCGCTTGTTGCGGTATTCCACGTGATCGCCGGGCAGACCGACCATCCGCTTGATGTAGTCGAGCGTCGGATTCTCCGGGTAGCGGAACACCATCACTTCGCCGCGCGTGGGTTGATTGACGTCGATGATCTTCTTGTTGATGACCGGCAGCCGGATCCCGTAGGTAAATTTGTTCACCAGGATGAAATCGCCGACCAGCAGCGTAGGGATCATCGAGCCCGAGGGAATCTTGAACGGTTCCACCAGAAAGGAACGCAGCAGGAACACCAGTAGGATGATCGGAAAGAAGCTCTTGGGGTACTCGACCCACCAGGGTTCCCTGGCGTCCCCGCCCCGGAGTTTGCGCAGCACGAATGTGTCCAGAAGCCAGACCGCGCCGGTCACCAGCAACAGGACCAGCATGAGTAGTGCGAAGTTCATCGGATATTCACCTTGTAATCAAAACCGCGTGGGGGTCACTTGTTTTCCACCTGCAGGATGGCGAGGAAAGCCTCCTGGGGTATTTCCACGGTGCCGATCTGCTTCATGCGCTTCTTGCCCGCCTTCTGCTTTTCCAGCAGTTTTTTCTTGCGCGTGATGTCGCCGCCGTAGCACTTGGCGAGAACGTTCTTGCGCAGCGCCTTCACGGTTTCGCGCGCGATGATGTGCGACCCGATCGCGGCCTGCACGGCGACATCGAACATCTGCCGCGGAATGAGCTCGCGCATGCGGCTGGCGAGTTCGCGACCGCGGTACTGGCTGTTGGAGCGGTGCACGATCAGCGACAGTGCGTCGACCCTTTCGCCGTTGATCAGGATGTCGAGCTTGACCAGGTCGGCGGAGCGGAATTCCTTGAATTCGTAGTCAAGCGAGGCATAGCCGCGGCTCACCGACTTGAGCTTGTCGAAGAAGTCCATGACCACCTCGTTGAGCGGCAGTTCGTAGGTGAGCATGACCTGGCGGCCCATGTACTGCATGTTCTTCTGTGCGCCGCGCTTGTTGTTGCACAGGGTCATCACCGGCCCGACATACTCCTGCGGCATCAGGATGGTCGCGGTGATGTACGGCTCGCGGATTTCCTCGATCCTGGAGGGATCGGGAAGCTTGGACGGGTTTTCGATTTCCACCAGCGTGCCGTCGCGCATCTGCAACTGGTACACCACCGTCGGTGCAGTGGTGATCAGCGCCATGTCGTACTCGCGCTCCAGGCGTTCCTGCACGATATCCATGTGCAGCAGTCCGAGGAAACCGCAACGGAAGCCGAAGCCCAGTGCCTGCGAGGTCTCCGGCTCGTAACGCAGCGACGAATCGTTCAGGTGCAGTTTTTCCAGCGCGTCGCGCAGCGCTTCGTACTGGTTGGATTCCACCTGGTACAGGCCGGCGAACACCTGCGGCTTGATTTCCTTGAAGCCGGGAAGCGGCCCGGACGCCGGCTTGTCCGCCAGCGTCACGGTGTCCCCCACCTGCGCTGCCTTGAGTTCCTTGATTCCGGCGATGACGAAACCGACCTCGCCGGCGGAAAGCGAGTCGCGCGATTGCGACTTGGGCGTGAACACCCCGACCTGCTCACACAGGTATACGGACTTGTTGGACATCAGCAGCAGCTTGTCCTTGGGCTTGAGCGCGCCGTCCACCACCCGAACCAGCATCACCACGCCTACGTAGTTGTCGAACCAGGAATCTATGATCAGCGCCTTCAGCGGCGCGGCCAGGGTCCCGCGCGGCGACGGGATGCGCGCGATCACGGCATCCAGGATGTCTTCCACCCCTTGGCCGGTCTTGGCGCTGGCCCGCACCGCCTCCTTGGCGGGGATGCCGATGATGTCCTCGATCTCGGAGATGACGCGGTCCGGATCCGCCGAAGGCAGGTCGATCTTGTTGAGCACCGGCACGACTTCCACCCCCTGCTCGATCGCGGTGTAGCAGTTGGCTACCGTTTGCGCTTCCACGCCCTGCGAGGCGTCCACCACCAGCAGCGCGCCCTCGCAGGCCGCCAGCGAACGGCTGACTTCGTAGGAGAAGTCCACGTGTCCCGGGGTGTCGATCAGGTTGAGCTGGTACTGCTGGCCGCTGCGGGCACGGTAGAGCAGCGCCGCGGTCTGGGCCTTGATGGTTATGCCGCGCTCCCGCTCCAGGTCCATCGAGTCCAGAACCTGGTCTTCCATCTCCCGCTCGGACAACCCCCCGCAGAGCTGGATGATGCGGTCCGCAAGCGTGGATTTGCCGTGGTCGATATGGGCGATGATCGAAAAATTGCGGATATGCTGCATCAGAAAAAAGGGCACGTCACGTGCCCTTTCATGTGTCTTTCAAAGCCGCGAATTGTAGCCGATTTTGCCTTCGAACGAGGGGTTTCGCGGCTGCTTCGGGCCGGTCCGCAGCCTCGCTCAGTTGCCGTCGAGCCGCAGCGGAACGTACAAAGCGCCGTCACCGCGCCGGATCAGCAGCGCCACGCTCTTGGCCTTCTCGAACTGGTTGAGCAACTGGGTCAGTTGCTCAACCGACTTGATGTCCTGGTTATTGAGCGCGCGGAGGATGTCGCCCCGGCGGATTCCGGCCTTGGCCGCCGTGCCTTGTACGTCTTCCACCAAGAGTCCGTCACCGATGCCCAGTTCCTTGCGCTGCTCGGCGGACAGTTCGCTCACCGTCAAACCGAGCCTTGCGATCACGTTGCCCGAGGGGCTGTCACGGCGGCCTGGGCGCAGCGCAACTTTCTCCTCTGACATCTCGCCGACCGTAACGGTAACGTCCCTGGCCGCACCCTTGCGCCAGATCTGCATTGTGGCCTTGGAACCGGGCCGGGTCTGCGCAACGATGCGCGGCAGGTCGGAAGACGAATTCACCGCCTTGCCTTCAAATTTGAGGATCACGTCTGAAACCTCAAGTCCGGCCTTGTCCGCCGGGCCACCCTTCTCCACCGAATTGACCAGCGCGCCGCCCGCCTTCGGCAAACCGAACGACTCGGCGAGTTCCTTGGTGACTTCCTGGATGACTACGCCGATGCGGCCTCGGCTGACGCGCCCGTTGGTCCGGAGCTGGTTGGTGACGTCCATCGCGACGTCGATAGGGATCGCGAACGACAGCCCCATGAAACCGCCGGTGCGGCTGAAAATCTGCGAGTTGATGCCGACCACCTCGCCCTTGAGATTGAACAACGGGCCGCCGGAATTGCCGGGGTTGATGGCCACGTCGGTCTGGATGAAGGGAACGTAATTCTCCTGCGGCAGCGAGCGGCCTTTGGCGCTGACGATGCCCGCGGTCACGGTGCTCTCGAAACCAAACGGAGACCCGATCGCCAGAACCCATTCGCCGACCTTGAGCCGCTCGGGATCGCCGATCTTCACAGCCGGCAACCCATTCGCCTCGATTTTGATCACCGCAACATCGGTGCGCTTGTCCGATCCGATAACCTTGGCCTTGAACTCGCGCTTGTCGTTGAGCTTGACGTTGATGTCCTCGGCTGCTTCAACCACATGGGCGTTGGTGAGGATGTAACCGTCGGCGCTGATGATGAAGCCGGAGCCGAGCGAACGGGCTTCATAATCCCGCGGCGGCGGGCCGAAACGGCGGAAAAAGTCGTAGAACGGATCATCCTCGGGGACCGGAGACTGCGGGCCGCTGCGTGCCGCCGAGGTGGTGCTGACGTTTACAACAGCGGGGCCCTGCTTGTCCACGAGCTCGGTGAAATCCGGTAGCCCCTGGACCTGGGCGACGCCCGCGACCGGCACAAACAGCAGGCAGAGGGATAGAACGACTTTTTTGAACATTGCGAACTTCCTTGTCAGGGGAACTTGAATCGAAGAAAACTATGCAAAAAATCACTTGCCGCGAAATGATACGGAATTGGCGATCTGCATGACCGTGGATGCGGGCGTCTCGCCGAGCACGGTCACGACCTGTTCGTCGATGGTTCTGGTGTAGATGTTGATCGCGCCTTGATGGGACAGGCCTTCGTTGATCCTGGTCCGGTTTGCCATCGGCTCGATGAATACCGACACCGCGGCCAGGCCGTCCGAGTACACCATGTGAGTGACCGGCATTGAGCTGCCGTGCTTGCTGCGGCGCATCTCCATGATCTTGCGGAAGCCCGCGGGGAAATTTTTCACGGCCCAGCCCGATTCGACGTTGTCGGTAAGGTTGTGGGCATAACGATCCACCCGCCATTCGGGGGAACGCACGCTGAACGAGGGCTTGACCATGTCGCGGCTGATTCCGCTGCCGATCGCGAGCTGGGTAAAGCTGAACTGCTCCACCACGTTGTGCCGTTCGTCGACCATGCGGGCCCTGAGCAGCAGGCCGGAATCCGCCTCGGACCAGAACTTGTGGCCATAGCGCATGCCGTCGCGCGGTTCCAGCACCAGCGCCTGTGAGTCGAATCCGGCGATGCGTTCCGGCTCGCCCTTGCGGATCTGGTAATACTCGGTGAGCGCCGTGAGTTGATCCGGCAGCAGCGCCGGGAAGGTACGCCGCGCCACGCGCTTGTCGCTGCGCATGATCTTGGCGTCGAAGTAATAACACATGACCTCATCGTTGTTGCGGATGATCTCGCGGCGCGGGCCGTCCAGGGTTTCGAGTTTCTCGTATTCTCCACTGGAGTCCGCAAAATGCACGATGCGCGAAGTTTCGACCTGGTCGCCGTGCTGGTAAACGATCGTGCCGGCGTAGTTGAGCTCGCGCGCCGCATCGGCGATCCTCTGCAGCATGGCCAGCGCTTCAGATTCCTGCAACGGGTCTGCCAATGCCACCCCGGTGCCAAACCCCAGCACGAACAGCGCGGCAAACAGTTGCGCCGAGCGAGCCATTATCAACGCTGTTCCTGATTCTGCCGGGATACGGTCCGGACGTAAGAAGCCACACCCTGCATCGCCGTGCTCGGGGAAAACTGCTGATGCGCGAGCAGGTAGTCGTTGACGGCGCCGTTGGCCGGCGTGGCGGCCAACTGGGTCT
>CAZYTR010000045.1:0-9247 GCA_964650365.1 uncultured Alcaligenaceae bacterium
CCAGACTGCGTTGCGGCTGATCGTCGAAGGTTCCGGCGCGTATACCGCGGTGGACGGCGAGCGCGTCACCATGCATCCCGGAGATTTCATCATCACGCCGTCGTGGACCTGGCACGACCATGGCAACCCGGCTGACGAGCCCGTGGTGTGGCTGGACGGGCTCGACATTCCACTGGTGCGCTTTCTCGACGCCGGCTTTGCCGAGGATTATCCGCGCGAGGAGCAGGAAGTGTTGCGGCCGGAGGGCGATGCGTGGTTGCGCTATGGCAACAATCTCCTGCCGATCGAATTTCGCCTGCAGGGTCTGTCCTCGCCGGTGTTTGCCTATCCATATGCACGCTCGCGCGAGAGCCTGCGTCAACTGGCCCGGGTGGACAAGCCGCACGCCTGCCACGGATACAAAATGGAATTCGTCAATCCTGCAAACGGCGGGCCGGCGATGCCGAGCATGAGCTCATTCATCCAGTTGCTGCCAAGGGGTTTCAACGGCCGGCCTTACCGCAGCACCGATGGCACCGTGTTTTCGGTGATCGAAGGCGGCGGCCGGGTCGTGATCGGCGGCGAGGCCTTCGAGTTCACTGCGCGCGACGCCTTCGTCGTACCGTCCTGGCACGCTTGCGCGCTTTACGCGGAGGAAGACGCCGTGTTGTTCAGTTATTCCGACCGGCCGGTGCAGCGTGCGCTCGGGCTGTTCCGCGAGGAGCTGCTGAGCTGACCATGAGCGAAAACCAACTGCTGTTCGACATCGGGCCGGTCGCGTCTGTGCCGGTCATGGGCCGCAAGGAAAGATTTCCGGTACACCGCATTTACTGCGTCGGCCGCAACTACGCCGCGCATGCGCGCGAGATGGGCAAAGACCCGGAGAAGGAGCCGCCGTTTTTCTTCATGAAGCCGGCGGACGCGGTGGTGCCCGGCGGCGGGCAGATTCACTACCCGCCGGGTACCCAGAATCTCCATCACGAGATCGAACTGGTGGTGGCGATCCAGCGCGAGGGGCGCAACATCCCGGCGGCAAAGGCGCTGGATCATGTTTACGGCTACGCGGTCGGCCTCGACATGACCCGCCGCGACCTGCAGATGAAAGCGCGCGACATGGGCCGGCCCTGGGACTTCGGCAAGGCATTCGACGAGTCCGCCCCGATCGCGCATATTCATCCTGTTGCAAGCCACGGACACCATTCGACTGGAAATATCTGGCTCAAGGTCAACGGCGAAATGCGCCAGCAGGCGGACCTTGCCGACATGATCTGGAACGTGCCCGACACCATCGCGTTTCTTTCCGAGTATTACTTCCTCAAGCCGGGCGACCTGATATTCACCGGCACGCCGGCGGGAGTCGGCGCGGTGAAGCGCGGTGACCAGATGGTCGGCGGCGTGGAAGGCCTGGGCGAACTGGTCGTCACGGTGGTTTGAGGCTTCCCCGGGGGACAAGAATGAAAGACGCGCCTTTGCGCACCCCTCAAGGGGGTATTGAAAAGAATCTTTGCGTCAAGGATGTTCCGTTCTGAGCCGGTTGCCGTAGCGTTATTGATTGCCACGCGCAACGCTCTATAATCGCGCGTTCGCCACCGGCAGAACCACAAGGAACGCATGAGCTCCAGGATCGGCATCACCATGGGCGACCCGTCGGGTATCGGGCCGGAAATCATCGTCAAGACGCTGGCCGAGATGGATCCGCAGACGCGCGCGATTTCCACCGTGGTGGGCAACGTCGATATCCTCCGGCGCGCCGACAAGCTGCTGGGCACCGGGCTCACGTTTGTCGACGGCCTGGACGCGAGAAGCGGAGAGGTGCCGGTTGCCAACGTGCCGACCAAGGACCAGGACAAGATTCGCGATGGCCAGGTTGGCGCGGCCGGTGGCGAGGCGGCCTACCGTTACGTCGAAGCCGCAGTCAAACTGGCGCTGGACGGCAAGATTGCCGTGATTGTGACCGCGCCGCTCAACAAGGCGGCCATGCATGCGGCGGGGCATCACTTCGACGGACACACCGAACTGCTCGCGCACCTTACCGGCGCGAAATCCTCGTTCATGCTGCTCGCCGGGGACCAGCTGAACGCCATCCACGTCACCACGCACACTTCGCTCAAGAATGCGGCGGAAAAGCCGACCATGGAGCGCGTGGTCGCGACCATCCGCGCCGGATATCGGCATTTCCGCGAACTGGGCATCGCCAATCCGCGCATCGCGGTGGCCGGGCTGAATCCGCACTGCGGCGAGGGTGGCATTTTCGGCAGCGAGGAGATCGACCGCATCCAACCCGCCGTCGAAGCGGCAAGAAAGGAAGGCATCGACGTCAAGGGGCCGATCTCCGGGGACACCGTGTTCTACCGCGCGCTAAAGGGCGAATTCGACCTGGTGGTGGCGCAATACCACGATCAGGGGCATATCCCCACCAAGCTGATTGCGTTCGACACCACGGTAAACGTGAGTCTTGGCCTGCCGATCCGCCGCACCTCGGTGGACCATGGCACGGCGCACGACATCGCGTGGACCGGCAAGGCAAGCAACGTCAACATGAAAGCCGCCATCGCCTACGCGCGCAAAATGGCTGACCGCGTCGCGGCCTGATTCGTATCCAGGAAGAATCAAGAGCGTTTGAACACGGGGAAGTGAGTCACGAGTCTCAAGTCTTGCATTGGATTGCAGCTTGTCTCGGTGTCCGCCATGGTTCAGGTCGAATCGTGTCTCGCTGGTGAGAAATGAATGACAGAAGGTCCGAGGGTACTGATCGTTGCGGACGACCTGACCGGGGCGATGGATAGCGCCGGGCCATTCGCCGAGATTGGCGTCGAAACCTGGGTCGTGGCGGTGCCGATGCAATGCGATCCGGCGACCGTCGCCCATGCACGCGTGGTCTCGGTCAATACCGACAGCCGTCATCTGCCGGCGGCGCAGGCAGCAACCCGGGTGCGCGAGATCGTGCGCCGCCTCGGTCCCGGGGCTTTCGACATCGTCGTCAAAAAAATAGATTCCACGCTGCGCGGCAACGTGGTGGCCGAGACCCTGGCATTGCTGGAGACCAGCGGCCGCCGCGGGGCGGTGATCGCGCCGGCGTTTCCGGCGCAGGGGCGCACAGTGAAAAGCGGCATTGTCTACGTCAACGGCGTGCCGCTGGCGGAGTCCGCTTTCGCCAGGGACGCGTTGTCCCCGCCGCCGCTGGCGCCGCTGCAGCAGGTCTTTGCCGAAGCCCAGCCAGGGCTGGGGGTCACGATTGCCGGAACCTCGAATGATTTCAGCAGCGGTTCGAATACGCGGATCTGGATCGCGGACGGCGCCACCGACGCGGAGCTCGCGGCCACGGTAAGCGCAGTTCAACACCGACTCGGCGAGCTGCTGCTGGCGGGTTCCGCTGGAATCACCAAGCCCTTGGCCCGCGCCTGCTTCGCGGGAGCCGTAACGCAAGCGGCCCCGGAGAAACTTGGCGGCACCATTGTCTTCGTGGTCGGTTCGCGTGCAGTACAAAGCGCCGAGCAGGTCGAGTCGCTGTTGCAGGAACCGGGTACCCGGATACTGCGCGCACCCAACGGACGGCTTTCGCAAAGGGATTTTCCTGCCGCGCGCAATCTGGTCCTGATGGCCACTGCCGACGACGCAGGCGAGGAAGGCGACGCGCAACAGGTGGCGGCCGACATGGCAACAAACGCAATCGATGCTGCCCGGCGCACGCATGCGCAGGCGCTGGTCGCCACCGGCGGCGACACCGCGATCGCCATCCTGACGGCGACCGGCAATCCGGCGCTGCAGGTGCTCGGCGATCTGATGCCCGGAATTCCATATGCGCGCATCCGCGTGGATGGCGCACCGCTGTGGCTGGTGACCAAAGCCGGCGGATTCGGCGGGCGCGACACGTTCCGCCAGATCGTGCGCCGGCTGCGCGCTGAATTCTCCGCAGAGGATTCTTCCTCTGCGGCTAAAAATTGATCTCTGGATGGCTAACGAAGCGATCAAGAATTTTCTGAATCCGGCGAGCATCGCGGTGGTGGGCGCGGGCGAGCGGCCGACCAGTTCGGGCGGTGCCGTGCTGCGCAACCTGCTGGCGTCGGGCTACAAGGGGCGCATCGTGCCGGTAAATCCGAAGGGCGGTGAAATCCTCGGGCTGGCCGCAAAGGCCTCGCTGAAGGACCTCGACAGGCCGGTGGACCTGGTCACCGTGCTGGTGAAGCCGGACAGCATTCTCGAAGTGGTAAGCGAGGCCGCGCAAACCGGGCACAGGAGCATCCTCGTGCTTCCCGGGGGCTTCGTCGAGGCGGGCGAAGCGGGCCGCAAACGCGACGAGGAGCTTCGCAGGTTCGCTGCTGAAAATGGCCTGACGATCGGCGGTCCGAATTGCGCCGGCGTGATCAACCTGCTCGATCCGAAGGCGCCCTTCGCCGCAACTTTTTTCGCCGACATGCCCAGGGGCGGCGGCGTGGCGATGATTTCGCAATCCGGCGCGATCATCGAGGAGGCGATCGCGGCGAGCCACGCGCTCAACATTCCGCTGGGAGCGGTCGTGTCGGTGGGCAACAGCATGCACCTCGGCGTCATCGAGTACCTCGACCAGTTCGGTCGCGAAGACAAGTGCAAGGCGATCCTGCTTTACCTCGAATCCTTCGGCGACGCGGCGCGGTTTGCCCAGGTCGCGCGCGAAGTCGCGAAAATCAAGCCCGTCGTCGCCCTGATCGGTGGGCGGACGGCGCACGGGCGGGAAGCGGCGTTTCGCCACACCGGCTCGCGGCCCGCCGACGAACAGGCGACCGAGGATTTCTGCAACAAGAACGGCATCGTCCGGGTAAAAAGCTTGCGCCGCCTGCTGCTCGCGGGGAAGGCGTTCGGCGCGTTTCCGCAGGGTATCGGCAGGCGTGTGCTGCTGCTGTCGAATTCCGGCGGCCCCGGTGTGCTCGCCACCGATCAGGCCACCGACGAGGGACTGGCGTTGCCCGAACTGCCGCCCGCGATGGCGGGCAAGCTGCGCGAGTTTCTTCCGCCGGAAGCGTCGGTGGCGAATCCGCTCGATCTGCTGGCGGACGCCAGGGAGGACCGGTTTTCGGCCACGCTTGCCGCCGCCCTCGAGTTCGGACGCGGGCATTTCGACGCCATCCTGATCATTCACGTGATTCCGTTCATGGTGGAAGGCGGAGCGGTGGTCGAAGCGCTGGCGGGTCTTTGCGGGGAGGCGAAGTTACCGATCCTCCACTCGATGATGGGGACGCTGGAACACAAGACCGAGTGGTTCGCGCGCCTGGAAGACGCCCGCGTTCCGGTGTTCAACGACTCGGAAGAGATGTGTATCGCCGCGGGGCTGCTGGCGCGCCATCGCGAACTGAATGCGGTTCGCTGAAGACGGCGGACGTTCAACGCCGCAACACATTGTAAGGGGGAGGAATGAAACTCTACGGATACTTCAGGAGCTCGGCTTCGTACCGGGTACGCATAGCGCTCAACATGAAGGGGCTCGACTATGAGCAGGTGAGCCTGCATCTGGCGAAGGGGGAGCAGTACGAACCGGGGTTTGGTGCGATCAGTCCGCAGAATCTGGTGCCGGTGCTGGAGCACGACGGCCGGTTGTTGTACCAGTCGCTCGCGATCATCGAGTACCTGGAAGAAAAGTTCCCGGAGCCGCGATTGCTGCCGAAGGACTCAGTGGGCCGGTACCGCGTGCGTTCGCTGGCGCTGATCAGCGCTTGCGAGATTCATCCGCTCAATAACCTGCGCGTGCTCAACTACCTCACCGGCACGCTGAAGCTGACGGACGCGCAGAAGAATGGCTGGTATCACCATTGGGTGACGGTGGGCTTTACCGCGCTGGAACAGCGGCTGGCTGGCGAAAAGGAAACCGGGCGTTACTGCCACGGGAACGACCCGGGCATCGCCGACATTTCGCTGGTGCCGCAGGTGGCGAACGCCAACCGCTTCAAGGTGGACCTGACGCCGTTTCCGACCATCCGGCGCATAAACGACGAGTGCCTGACGCTCGAGCCTTTCAGGAAGGCGATGCCGGCGAATCAGCCGGACGCGGAGTGAGGTGAGGCGAGAGGCGAGTGATCAAAACCAATGTTGAGTTTTGAGTGTTGAATGTTGAGTGGTGTAGATTCACACCAATGTTGAGTTTTGAGTGTTGAATGTTGAATGGTGGAGCTTCGCGCCTTTTTCCGATTCACGTCTTTCACTCATCACTCAACATTCAACATTCAACACTCATCATTCAGCGCCGGGCAACGGAATTGCCCTAGAATCAGCGGGTTCGAGCCGCCGAGCAAACAGTGTTCAGGCGCAATCGGGGCCATTGTCTCTGGCAGGCGATTCGGCACCCGGGGACGCTTGGGCGCCGGCCTCTAAATTTTCAGGGAATCATTATGAAACAACGAGTTGTGACCTGGATGCTGGCCTTGATCCTGACCGGCATCTGCAGCGGCCTGGCCTTCGCCGACGGCGCCACGAACGTACGCGAGCGCTTCTTCCTCAAGCGCCAGAACTGCCCGTGGACCGACGAGATGGGCAAGTACATCTTCGAGTGCGTTAAGAGAAACGATGGCTTCAACACCCACTGGTGCCACAACGAGGCGATCGCTCTGTTCTGTCCGGCCGATGAAAGCGCGGCGGTCGATGAAAAAGCGGTTGCCACAGACAAGGAGGCCGAAAGGGCGGCGGCGCGCCAGGGCGAATGAAAGATGCGCGGCACGATGTCGCGCGAGTAAACCATGCTCCAGTACAAGGACTGCTAGTCATCTGCCTTGTGCGGTCCGTCGGTCGCCGGCGCGAGTTGGTGCAACAGGCTCGATTCGCGGCTGTAAAAACCTTCCGTGTGGAAAGTCTCTGGAAATTTGTAAAGCTCGTAGTCGAGGTGATGGCAGAGCTCGTGCAGCAGCGTGCGCAGGAAGCTCTTGTACGCCACCACGCGCTTGTGCTTGGCGGTGCGCATCCATAGCTGGATTTTCGCGGTCTTGCCGTCCTCCTCGGGAAGGTACAGGCCGTGCAGTTCGCCCCAATCGTCGCTCGGCCGCACCGCGAGCACCTGGATGCGTAGCTTGGGCACCTTTAGCTGGGCGATGATGCCGTCGGCAATCTGCTGCGACAGCGACTGAACGGTGTTGCGGTCTTCGGACTTCAGTGCATCCACCAGCAATTGCGCGGCCGGTCGCAACGGCTGCGGATCCGGCAACCGGATTGCGGTGATCGCGTCGCTCTGCCGGTAGACACTCTGCTTTTTCGCAGAGAGGCGGTTGTAGTAGTCGAAAACCAAAGTTTCTAGTCGATGTAGCGGACGCGGCTGCCGAGGGCGACGGGATCCCAGAACTTGAGCTTCTCGCCGCCTTTCACCTTGGCTTCGGCTTCCGCCTCCTTCTTTCTGACCAGTTCGAGCTGTGCCGCGACTTGTTCCGCCTCCGCCAGCGGCACGGCTACTACGCCGTCGCGGTCGCCGACAATGATGTCCCCGGGGCCGATCGCCACGCCGCCACAGGTCACGCGCATGTTGACTTCTCCGGGGCCGTGCTTGAACGCCGAATTCGGCTTGATGCCGCGGGCGAACACCGGAATGCCGACTTTGAGCAGCCCGACTACGTCGCGCACCAGGCCGTCGCACACGATCGCCGCCACGCCGATTTTCTTCGCCCAGAAGGCCCACAGATCGCCGACGGTTGCCGCGGTATCGTCGCCGCTCGTGGCGATCACGATGACGTCACCTTTTTTTGCGAAATCGAGAATGGCCATCGCCGCCAGGTTGTCCATCGGCCCGCAGAAAGCCGTGATCGCCGGCCCGTGGAAGGTCATCGCCGGCATGAGCGGCTTGATTTCGAAATCCAGGCAACCCTTGCCGTTGTAGGCATCCGTGACGAACCCCGTGGGCATGCCATCGAACGACTTCAGAAGCGCTTTCGCCGGCCGCTCGATGTTGCGCCGGATCGTGAGCATGACTGGATCGCCGATCATTTCTTTGGTCTCCTGTTGAATCCTTGCGCGGGTTAATGGAAGTCGCACTAGTGTATCCAAAACGGCAGTGATCTAAGCATTGGCCGGGTCGGTTTGCTTGAACGGGCTGTGCTCGGCAAGTTCGTCGACGTAGTGCTCGATGCCACGCGTTTCCCTCTTAAGGAACTTTGCCACCGCGTCGGCGAACTCTGGCCGCGCCAGCCAATGCGCAGACACGGTGCGCACTGGCAGCAGGCCGCGCGAAAGCTTGTGTTCGCCCTGCGCGCCGCCCTCGAACACCGTAATCTTGTTGGCGATACAGAACTCGATGGCCTGGTAGTAGCAGGTTTCGAAGTGCAGGCCGGAGTGAAATTCCGTCGCGCCCCAGTAACGGCCGTACAGCGCCGCCGGACTGATGATGTTGAATGCGGCCGCGACGGGTCGAGAGTTGTAGTAACCAAGTATCAGCAGCAGGTTCTCGGGCATGGTTGCGGCCAGCCGCAGGAAAAACTCGAGGTTCAGATAGGGCGTGGAGTGGTGGCTGCGATAAGTGCGGTTGTAGCACTCCACGAAGAAACGCCAGTCTTCCTGACTCGCCTCGGCGCCGAGGATCCAGCGAAAGCTGATTCCGGCATCGCGCACGCGGCGCCGCTCCTGCCGGATCTTCTTGCGCTTCTCGTGGTTCATGCGCGAGACGAAATCGTCGAAATCGGCGAAACCCTGGTTGCACCAGTGGAACTGCACGGTGGCGCGCAGCATCATCCCGGCCGACTCCAGGATCGCGGCCTCGGACGCGCGCGGAAGGAGACAGTGCAACGATGACAGCCCGCTGTCGCGGGCAAATGTCAGCGCGGCGTTGGCGAGAGCCTCCCGGTCGGCTGCCGAATGCGCCAGTAATCGCGGGCCGGCGACCGGCGTAAACGGCACCGCGCACAGGAGCTTCGGATAGTAGTCGAGCCCATTGCGCTGATAAGCGTCGGCCCACGCCCAGTCGAATACGTACTCGCCATAGGAATGGGACTTGAGGTACAGGGGCATGGCGCCGGCAAGCGTGCCATCCTTCCAGAGCGTGACGTAGCAAGGCGCCCAGCCGGTTTCGGCGCTGGCGCAGCCGGTCTCGTGCAGCGCGTGCAGAAAAGCGTGGCAAAGCAAAGGGTGGCCTTCGCCCAGCGCGTCCCACTCGGAAGCGGCGACCGTCGCGAGAGAATCGAGAATGTGGACGCCGTTGCGCGTTTTCATTTTGCGAATGACCGGATGATATAGTAGCAGCCATGCGCATCGCGATTGGCCAGATCAACTGTACGGTCGGGGATCTCTCCGGCAACGCGCGAAAAATCCTCGACTATGCGGGCCG
>CAZYTR010000046.1:0-8209 GCA_964650365.1 uncultured Alcaligenaceae bacterium
CGTGTAGCCGGCCTACATAAGGAGGAGCCGACGCAGACATCGGCCCGAATCGCCCGGTCCCTCGAAAGAGTCGAAATGTCATTGGGTTGTGCCAGGTGCGGCGCCTGCGTTGTTACGCTCCTTGCTGGGGCTTCAGCCGCATCTGCGGAGCGACGCCTAGCAGTCATCCGCATCTGGCGCAACGCGCGTCGCGGAACCTGATCAGAGCTTCCTTCGAAGTATACCGCGTTGCGCTCATGTTGGCAGCGCCGGGCAACTTCAGGTTGGGTGGCACCGGCAGATTGCCGCCACGTTTGGGCACTTCCGCAGGCGCTTGCATCTCAAGCAAGCCCTCTGCTTGCCACGTTCGGTGGTGGTGATAGGTGGACTTGAACCACCGACCCCAGCATTATGAGTGCTGTGCTCTAACCAGCTGAGCTATATCACCGGAAAGCGGCCTGTCCTCATTCTGCAGCGGGGAGGAAAAGGGAGCGAAAGGTTACTGACGGCCCCCTGCCTTGTCAAGGCAGGAACCGCGCGCCAAGTAGTAGACTGGCAGCATGAAAGTCGACATTGCCATTGTAGGCGGAGGTCTGGTCGGGGGCAGCATCGCGCGCGCGCTTTGCCAAAGCGGACTGAGCCTCGCGCTCGTCGAGCCGAGATTGCCGCGTCCGTTGGCTGCCGCGGAATTCGACTTGCGCGTGTATGCGCTCAATCCGCGAAGCGTGCGCTGTCTCGAGGGCTGGGGCGTTTGGCCGCGGCTCGCGCAGGATCGTGTCGCGCCTGTACAGGAAATGCTCGTATTCGGCGACGACGGTAGCTCCAAGCTCGAGTTCAGCGCCTACCGCAACCATGTCTTCGAGCTTGCGGCAATCGCGGAAGAATCCAATCTTCAGCAGGCGTTGATGGCCTCTTTCGAGGGGCAGGCAAATCTCGCAATGTTGAGCGGTGTCGAATGCCTGCGCGTGGACTGGATGGAGTCGGCAGCCGTGCTTGCGCTTTCCAATGGCGCGGAATTGGAAGCGCGGTTGGTGATAGCGGCCGACGGTGCCGAGTCGAGAATGCGTTCGCAGGCAGGAATCGAGGTCGAGGTCCACGAGTACGGCCAGAGGGGCGTAGTTGCCAATTTTCATGTCGAGAAGGCGCATCGCAACGTCGCGTACCAGTGGTTCCGCAAGGATGGTGTGCTCGCGCTGCTGCCCCTGCCGCATGGCCAGATGTCCATGGTGTGGTCCACCGCGGAGGCGCACGCAGAGGATCTGCTGGCAATGCGCGGCGAGGAACTTGCGCGAGCGGTCGGGGACGCGGCCTCACACAGGCTCGGCGCAATGCGGATCAACGGCGCCGCCGCCGCATTTGCGTTGCGGCGCCTGCGTGCCACGCGCTTGATCGCGCCGCGCCTTGCCCTGCTGGGGGACGCCGCGCACAATGTGCACCCGCTTGCCGGACAGGGATTGAACCTCGGAATCGCCGATGTTGAATCGCTTGCCGCGGTCATCGGCAGTCGCGGCCTGGAGAGCGACTGCGGGGCAAAAGCCCTGTTGCGGCGATACGAACGCAGCCGCAGGGAAGACATTCTGGCGATGGAGTGCGTCACCGATGGACTGCACAGGCTCTTCGGCAGCTCTCTTCCGGGCCTGCCGTGGCTGCGTAATGCGGGACTGAATCTTACCGATCGACTCGGGCCGCTCAAGAAACTATTGGTGAAACGAGCGCTCGGAGACACGGCCTGATTCTTGCATCTAAACCGAGTTCCTGAACCCTCTTTGACCGACCCATGATGATCATTCGCGCCCTGACCGTTATTCTTCCCACGCTCCTGCTGATTTCCGGCGTCGCCAGCGCGGATGAGGCCGCCATTCGCTCCGAGTTCGCCAGGAAGTTTCCCCAAGCCAACGTCGACAGCGTTACCAAGACACCCCATCTCGGATTGTATGAACTCGTTGTCGACGGCCAGTTGTTCTACGCCGATGAAGACCTGAATTACCTGATCGATGGCAGCATCATCGACACCAATAGCATGGTCAACGTAACGGCGGCCAGGCAGAGAGATCTGGAGGAGTTGAAGCTAAGGAAGCTGGCCTTTCCTTTCGAGCAACTGCCGTTCGAATTGGCGTTCAAGAAGGTCAAGGGCAACGGCACCCGCAAGATCGCCGTCTTTTCCGATCCCGATTGCCCGTACTGCAAGAGGCTGGAGCAGAGTTTTACCAAGCTCGACAACGTTACGATTTACATCTTCCTCTACCCGCTGAAACAACTGCATCCGAAAGCCCCCGAAGTTGCACGCGCAATCTGGTGTTCGCCGGATCGCGTCAAGGCCTGGGACGACTATATGCTCAAGGGAGTGGCGCCAAAGGCCGCCGGAACCTGCGATAACCCGGTCGACAAGGTCGTGGCCTTCGGCCAGTCCAAACAGATTTCCGGCACGCCCACGCTGTTTTTCACGGACGGCAAGCGCGTCCCCGGGGCGATTCCGGTCGACCAGATCGAAGATATCCTCGCGAAGGCGCAGACCCGGTAAGTTCTTCCAGGCATCGCCGCTGACGTTCTAGAATCGAGGGCGTCGGCGTTACCAGTACGGGATCGGGCGATGCGCAGGATCAGGCAGATTCCCCAAGGCGTGTCCCAGGCGGCATTCGCGCGCCTGACTGTTGCGGTGGTGTTGTCCGCGACGCTGCATACCTACCTTATCTACGGGCTGGCGCTGCAGCCGACCCACGGCCCCGCCGATCATCCGAGCATCATCAACGCCCGGCTAATTCCCGAAGCCGCCGTGGTGAAGCGGCCAACGTTGTCCACGCCTGCAACGCAGCGCAGGCGCATCCCTCCTGCCCAGCCGCAGGTTGCACCCTTGCCCGAACCGACAGAGACGATGGCGCCGGCTGCGCAGTCCCTGCCCGACGGGGATTCCAGTCCGGAGACGGAAGTCTCAGCCGTGAGCCTTCCCGATCCGGTTCATTACGCCGCAAGAGACCTCGATGTCTATCCGCAACCGCTGAATCGCATCGAGCCCGCCTATCCGCAAACAGCACTCGCCGGCGAAATCGGCGCTTCGGTGACGCTGCTGCTGTTGATCGATGAAAGCGGGCAGGTTACCGACGCATCGGTGGTGGACGCGTCTGCGCAGGATGAATTCAACGAGTCGGCGCTGCGGGCACTGACCGCGACCGCATACTCTCCCGCGCAGAAGAACGGCCACGCGGTGCGCAGCCGCATCCTCGTCAAAGTCGATTTCGACCCAGCCAGGGGTGACTAGTAAAGCGCTTAACGCAGAGGACGCGGAGGACGCAGAGGAAAAACAAAAACGAGGAAAAGCGATTTGGGGTTAAAAAGCTGGCTGTTTGTGAACCTGTGCCGCTAACTTTAACTGCGATGGATCATCGGCCAATGAAAGGTTTCAACCCAGGTATGCTTTTCCTCTTGCCTTGCCTCCGCGTCCTCTGCGTCCTCCGCGTTGAGCGTTTCTTTTCGTCCTCCATGTTGAGAGTTTTCTTGTCAGGGCAGGCGAGGCTCGAAGCCGCGCGGATAGAGCAGCCACATCCGGCCGCTCTGGCGCATGCGCCCGGCAATCTGCCCGGCCTCGTCGCCGAAACCCCAGAAGAAATCCGCCCGCACCGCTCCCTTTATCGCGCTGCCGGAATCCTGCGCGAGTACCAGGCGGTTCAGCGGCCGCGCGGAAAGCGGCCAGGTGCTGGAAAGAAAAACCGGGGCACCAAGCGGCACTATCGAAGAATCGACCGCGATGCTGCGGCCCGGAGTCAGGGCGACACCCAGGGCGCCAATCGGGCCGGGCGACGAAGACGGCAATTCACGGAAGAACACATATGCAGGATTCTGCTGCAGCAACAGCGGCAGCAAGTCCGGGTTCTGCTTGCCCCATTGCTTGATTCCCTGCATTGAGGCCTTGTCCTGCGGTAATTCCCCGCGTTCGATCAGCACGCGCCCGATGGATTTATATGGGTGCCCGTTGTGCTCAGCGAAGCCGATGCGCACGACCTCTCCGCCGGGCAACTTGACCCGGCCCGATCCCTGGACTTGCAGGAAGAAGAGATCGATCGCGTCATCCACCCAGAGGATTTCGTGACCGCGCACCGCGGCTTCGCCGCGCTCGATTTCTGCGCGCGTGTAATACGGCACCACCTTGTTTCCCTGCATCCGGCCGCGTAGCCGCATGCCTTTGAGATTCGGCTGCGCTTCCGTGAGGTCGATGACCAGCAGATCGTCCGGAACACCGTACAGTGGAAAGCGATACGTCTTGCCCGGTGTGCGGCTGCCGCGCAGCAACGGCTCAAAGTATCCGGTGACCAGGCCTTCCGTGCTTCCGTCGGCATTGTGGACGGCGTAAGGAACGAAGCTGGATTCGAAAAACTGCCGCACTGCCGCCGGATCTTCGCCGGGGATTTGCGCCGCGGCCGTACAAGCCGCCTGCCACTCGGCCTGGGATTTCAGGCTGCCGCACGAGAGCTGCAGAGCCGGCCATGCCTCGGCAAGTTTATCGGCTCCCCAATCGGGCAGCGCACTCCAATCGGCGGCGTGGAAGGTCTGCGGTTGTGGTGGCGGTTGCGGGGTCGGCGCGGGAGCCGGTGCGGGTTCGGGCGCGGTGAGAACCGGCGCCGGCGTTTCGGGAAGCGGCTCAACCGGAGACGGTGGCGCTTGCGCCGGGGTCCTCGGCAAATTCGCACAACCGCCGGCAAGCAACCCGAGCGTGCACAACGTGACCGCCAGCCATTTTCTTCTCTGCATTCGTTCGCTTGGTTTTCTTCGTGCCTTGGTGTCTTGTTGGCGAGTATTGGTTTCAGTGCAGCACGCGGGGCACGCTCAGCGTGAACTCGGGAATCGGTGCTTCGAAAGCAACCCCGTCCTCCGCGACCATCTGGTAACTGCCGCGCATGGTGCCCACCGGTGTGGCGATCGCAGTGCCGCTGCTGTACTCGTGTTTGTCCTGCGGTCGCAGCAGCGGCTGCTGCCCGACCACGCCGAGGCCACGCACTTCCTGGACCTTGCCATTGGCGTCCGTGATGATCCAGTGACGGCTGACAAGCTGGGCAGCGACGGTGCCGGTATTCACGATAGTGATGGTGTAGGCAAAGACGTAGCGGCCGGCGGCTTCATCGGACTGGTCCGGGACATAGGATGTCCGCGCGGTCACGGTGATTTCGGATTTTTTGTGTTCGGCCATGCCCGGCATTGGACATTAAACGCGACGGGGCGGCAAGACCGGCCGCGGGGAGTATTCCCGTGAGAGCTGGTTGGCCCTGTTTGCTACAATGCCGCGTCGTTTCGCGTGCAGGCACCGCCGCAGATCGAATTGCCCATGTATCGAATCGCCCCAAGCATTCTGTCCGCCAACTTTGCCAGGCTCGGCGAGGAAGTCCAGTCGGTGATCGGCGCCGGGGCCGACATCGTGCACTTCGACGTGATGGACAACCATTACGTGCCCAATCTGACGGTGGGCCCGGTGGTGTGCGAAGCGATCCGGCCGCTGACCAAGGCGATCATCGACGTGCACCTGATGGTCAGTCCGGTGGACCGCATCGTTGCCGATTTTGCCAAGGCCGGCGCCAACATCATCAGCTTCCATCCGGAGGCCTCGGAGCACGTCGACCGCACCATCGGGCTGATCAAGGAATGCGGCTGCAAGGCCGGACTGGTGCTCAATCCGGCGACCCCGTTGTCCTCGCTCGATTACACCCTGGACAAACTGGATCTGGTGCTGGTCATGTCGGTCAATCCCGGTTTCGGCGGACAGAAGTTCATTCCCGCCGCGCTCGCCAAGCTGCGCGCAGTTCGCGAACGCATTGAGAAATCCGGGCGCGACGTCTGGCTCGAAGTGGACGGTGGGGTGAAGGTGGACAACATTGCCGAGATTGCCCGCGCCGGAGCGGACACGTTTGTCGCCGGATCGGCGATCTTCGGCACCAAGGACTACAAGGTCACCATCGCGGCCATGCGCGCCGAGCTTGCGAAAGTGTGATTTATTCGTGCTTAACCCGACGCTAACCGCAGAGCTTGATTAAGCGCTAACCGCAAAGGACGCAAAGGACGCAGAGGAAAAACAAAAACGAGGAAAACGATATGGGGTTAAAAAGTGGGCTGTTTGTGAACCTGTGCCGCCAACTTTCACTGCGATGGATGATCGGCCAATGAGAGGTTTGAACCCGGGTAGGCTTTTTATCTCTTGCCTTTCCTCTGCGTCCTTCGCGTCCTCTGCGGTTAGCGCTGCTCTGCGGTGAGAGTTTTCTTTCTGGGGAAGCTCGGAGTGCACGAACTGGACTGCGATGCTATAGTACCGTCGCTACTCGAATCCTTAAGATTGGTCGAAATTCCGCGGTCATGAACTTTTTGAAACTCGAAAACCTGAGGCTGAAAATCGGAACTGGCTGGCGCTGGTGGCGCCCGTCCGTGTTCTGGCGCTGCGTCTGAGCGTCGCCGGTTTGCGTTTCATCGTTTTTCGCAGTTTCAGGAGTTCGCCATGACTGAGCAGGAATTCAAGCAGCTTGCCGCGCAGGGTTTCAACCGCATCCCGGTTGTGCTCGAAACCTTCGCCGACCTCGACACCCCGCTTTCGGTTTATCTCAAGCTCGCCAACAAACCCTATTCCTATTTGCTGGAATCGGTGCAGGGCGGCGAGCGTTTCGGCCGCTACTCCTTCATCGGCCTGCCCGCGGAGACCCGCTTCGAGGTGCGCGGCCATACCTGTGCCGAGTTCCGGCGCGGCACGCTGGTGAGCCAGACCGAGCACGACAATCCGCTCGATTTCATCTCTGCGTGCCATGCGCGCGTCAAGGCGGCCTCCCGGCCCGAGTTGCCGCGCTTCCTTGGCGGCCTGGTCGGCTGTTTTGGCTACGACACGGTTCGTTACGTGGAAAAGAAGCTCGCTGCAACGCAGAAGCCAGACACCCTCCATACCCCGGACATCCTGTTGCTGCTCTCCGAGCAACTGGTGGTGCTGGACAATCTTTCCGGCAAGCTGTTTCTGGTGGTCTATGCCGATCCGCGCGAAGCCGGCGCGTATTCCCGTGCCCAGCAGCGCCTGCAGGAACTGCTGTGGATGCTGCGCCAGCCCGTGGTGGTGCCGCCGGAAGCGCCCTCGGCGCCGTCAAAACCTCGGTCCGAGTTCAGCGAAGGCGCTTTCATCGAGGCGGTGGAGCGCGCCAAGCGCTACATTTTCGACGGCGACATCATGCAGGTGGTGCTGTCTCAGCGCATCAGCCTGCCTTACCAAGCCTCGCCCTTGTCGCTGTACCGTGCCCTGCGTGCGCTCAACCCCTCGCCTTACATGTTCTATTTCGACATGGGCGGCTTTCACGTGGTCGGCGCCTCGCCGGAAATCCTGGTGCGGCTGGAAAGCGGCGTGGTGACGCTGCGGCCGATTGCCGGCACGCGCCCGCGGGGCGCCGGCCGCGACGAGGACCTCGCGCTGGAGCGCGAACTGCTCGCCGACCCCAAGGAGCGCGCCGAACACGTGATGCTGATGGACCTCGGGCGCAACGATGTCGGCCGGGTGGCGCAGATCGGCAGCGTGCGCGTGACGGAGAACATGACCATCGAGCGTTATTCGCACGTGATGCACATCGTCTCCAACGTCGAGGGCAAGCTCAAACCCGGGCTGGATGCGATGGCGGTGCTGAAAGCGACCTTTCCTGCCGGGACGGTGAGCGGTGCGCCGAAAGTGCGGGCGATGGAGATCATCGACGAACTGGAACCGGCCAAGCGCGGCATCTACGCCGGCGCCGTGGGTTACCTCGGGTTCAACGGCGATATGGATCTCGCGATCGCGATCCGCACCGCGGTGGTGAAGGATGGCACGCTGTATGTGCAGGCCGGATCCGGCATCGTCGCCGACTCGGTGCCCAGGAACGAATGGATCGAGTCCCAGAACAAGGCGCGCGCGCTGCTGCGCGCCGCGGAAATGGCCCAGGCCGGTTTGAACGCACGACTGGATTAAACAAGCTCTCAACGCGGAGGACGCAGAGGACGCAAAGGAAAAGCAAAAACGAGGAAAAGCGAACTGGAGTTAGAGGCGGGGTGATTGTTTGCGAACCTGTATCGGCAACTTTTACTACGATGGGTCATCAGTCATTGACGGGTCTGAACCCCGTATATTGTTTTTGCTCTTGCCCTTCCTCTGCGTCCTCCGCGTCCTCTGCGGTGAGAGCTGGTTTTTGCCTCGGACCGTCCTCTGCGGTGAGTGCTTAAATGGTGAGAATTCCATGTTACTGATGATCGA
>CAZYTR010000047.1:0-4346 GCA_964650365.1 uncultured Alcaligenaceae bacterium
GGAGGAAAACAGCTGCGAGCCGACGAACAGCCAACACACCATTGCGGTGGTGCGGGCGGTGAGGAACACCGACTCCCTGAGGCGCGCCCAATTCAGCCGCCGGTAGGCAGCCGCCAAAATGATGGCCCCGAACGCCCCCACGGCCGCCGCCTCGGTCGGAGTGGCGACACCGCCGACAATGCTGCCGAGAACGGTAAAGATCAGCACCGCGAGCGGCAGGAAGGAGCCGGCCAGCATCTTCAGGAGCTCAAGCATCGGGACGTTGCGCTCCTCCTCGGGAAGTCGCGGCGCCAGTGCCGGATTCAGCGTCGCACGGCCGATCACGTAGAGGATGTAAAGCAGGGCGAGCAACAGTCCGGGGAACAGCGCGCCGGCATAAAGTTGAACCACGGAGACTTGTGCCGTGGCGCCGTAAAGAATCAGCATGACGCTTGGGGGAATGAGGATTCCGAGACAGCCTCCAGCGGTGATTACGCCAGCCGAAAGCTTGACGTCGTAGCCCGCTCGCAACATCGGGGGAAGCGCCAACAACCCCATCAGCGTAACCGTGGCCCCGATGATCCCCGTGGCGGTGGCGAAAATGGTGCACGTGATGACTGTAGCCACAGCCAGGCTGCCCGGCAGCCCTCCCAGGGCAAGTTGGAGACTGCGGAACAGCCGATCGATGATGTTGGTGCGCTCAATGACATAGCCCATGAACACGAACAGCGGCACCGACATGACCACGTCGTTGGTCATCACTCCAAAGGTGCGCAGCACCATCTGGTCGAAAATCGGGCTGGAGAAAAAGGATTGCCCGGGACGATGGAACGCGATGAAGCCAAACACCATGCCCAGCCCCATCAGGGTAAAGGCGGTGGGGAAGCCCAGCAGAATCGCCACCACGATCAAGCCCAACATGAGCAGTCCGAGGTGCGGGCGGGTGATCTGCTCGGGGACGAGCAGCAGAAGCAGGATGACGACGATGCTGAGGGCGAGAAACCCCAGTCCGAAGCGAGCCGCCCTCATCTGCCGTCCTTCTGATGCTCGGCGGCAAGCCCCGCCTTCAATTCCTCGACGTCAATCTCCTCCACGTCTTGCAACCGCTGCGGCCATTGCCCCGACTTCAGGCAGATCACGCAACGCGCGATCTCCGCCGCACCTTGCAGCAGCAACAGTGCGCCCGCGAGCGGGACCACCAACTTGAGCGGATAGATCGGTATGCTGCTGCTCGAGATCTGCGACTTTTCGGAGAATCCCCAGGACTCCCAGAAGAACCCGACGCCAAACCAGGCGAGCGCCGCGATGCCCGGAACGAAGAACAGGAGATAAAGGCCAAGGTCCAGTCCGGCCTGCAGCCGTGCGGGAAGAAAGCGATACAGCACGTCGCCGCGCACGTGACCGTTGCGGGAGAGCGTGTACGCGCCCGCCATCATGAACAGCGCGCCGTAGAGCATGAGGCTCACGTCCCCGCCCCATTGAGTGGGCGCGTTGAACAAGTAGCGCGCGGCCACGTCGAAACAGACCACTGCGGTCAGGCCGACGATGCACCACGCGGACGCTTTTCCCACCCACGCGCTGATCCGGTCGATCACTAGGAGATAGGGGCTCATCAGTGGTTGCACCCTTACTATGTGCTGCCATCGCTTCCCTCTCCGCGCACTGCGGGAAGAGGGAGTTTTTTCCTCCCTCTCCGCCTTCAGGGGGAGAGGGATGGGGTGAGGTGGTCAGGCCTTTCCGAAGAAATGCTGGTAAGCGAGACCCGCGGGGACGTCGAATTTGATCTTGTAGTCCACTACACGCCGCATGTACGTTTTCTGAGAATCGAGGACCTTGGCGAAGAACGGATTCTCCTGGCTCTTCTGGGCAATCACCTTGTCCCAAGCCTCGAGCTGGGCCTGGAGAACGTCGCGTGGCGTCTCGATGAACTTGATTGCACGCTTGTCGCGCAGGTCGACGTAAGCCTGCGAGTAGACGTCGAGGATCTTCCAGGTCATCTCCGCACTCGCCACTTTGGGCGCATATCGCAGCACCGTCTTGTACTGCTCCGGCAGGCCGTCGAATACTTTCTTGTTGACCAGCACCTCGAAGCACTCGGCAGGCTGATGGTAGCTCTGCACCATGCAGATCTTGGCTACGTCGGGCAGGCCCAGTCCGGCGTCCACCGCTGGGTTGTTGAACTCCGCCGCATCGATCACGCCGCGGTCCAGCGCCGGCACAATATCGCCGCCCGGCATGGACACCACCGCGGCGCCCATGTTGGTAAACACGTCGATGGACAATCCCACGGTGCGGTACTTGAGCCCCTTGAAGTCCGCCGCACTCTTCACTTCCTTGCGGAACCAGCCAAGCGGCTGGACGCCCATCGGTCCGTACAGGAAGGGCGTAACTTCTAGCTTGAGGACGTCGCGATACAGCTCTTCGTAAAGGGCCTTGCCGCCGCCATGCTCGTACCACGACAGGAAGGTATTGGCATCGTGGCCCAGCGCCGGCCCAGTGCCGAACAGCGACAGCGCCGAGTTTTTGTTGTACCAGAAGGCGGGCACTGCGGAACAGGCGTCCAACGTGCCCTTGTGCACGGCGTCGGCCATGTCGAAGGCCTTCACCACCGCACCCGCCGGCAGCACGTCGATTTTCAATCCACCACCCGAGAGATCCGATACGATCCGCGCGTAGTCCTTCACCAGTGCGAAGAAGAAATCCCCGGAAGGATTGGCCGCTTGCATGCGCAGCGTCACCGAGGGGCCGGCGGCGGCGCCCGGTGCGGTAACAGCGCTCGATGAAGGGGCTTCGGAGCCCCTGCAGCCGGGAAGCGCGGCGAGCGCGGCGGCACCGCCCACGACTGCAGCGCTGCCCAGAAAACGGCGCCGTGAGCCCGCTGCCGCGCCGGCAGGTTTGTCGGTACGTTTGGCTTTTGCCACGAGAGTCTCCTCCTCCTTTTTTTTGAATCTAAAAATCCGCTCCCCGAGGCCTGCATGCCGCGCGAACACGCGGCGCTTCGGACGCGAACATTACTGCTGCCGCCGGCAGCCCGAAAGCGTTACCGCGACACGCAGGGTCGAGTGTAGCGGCTGCGGGTAGACGCGTCGAATACACTTCATGCCGGCCAAGGGCCGGCTTCATGCACACAATCGCCGTCAGGACACGATGATGACGTGAACCCGGAAAGGCCCGTGCACGCCGAGTACCATCGTCATCTCGATGTCCGCGGTGCGCGAAGGTCCGGAGATGAAGTTCACCTGCCTCGGCAGGCTGCCGCGCTCGCGCCGCAACAGGTCCCAGCCGTCTTCCATGCCGCGCACGATACGCGATGCCGGAACGATGGCGATGTGGTTGTCCGGAAGCAGACTTGTGGTGGCATGGGTGTCCTGGCCCGACAGCAGCATCAGCGTGCCGTTTTCTGCCAGCGCGCAGTAGGTACCGGTGATGCCGACCTTGTCGTCGCCGATGGCGGGACGCGCCTCGACTCTCAGCCCTGCCCCCGCCCAATCCAGGTTCGCGAATTCCGGCCAACACACCCCGCTCAGCGGCAGCTTGTTCTCCGTCAGGTACTTCGTCACGGCCTGCGGCACATCCGCCACCGAGTTGACTTCAGCAACGCTGGACATCATGGCGATACAGCGTTCCTTGAAACGCGGCAGCAACTCCCAGCCCATGTCGGGAAGCGGGCCGCGCGGATGCGCACGCAATCTGGCCAGCGCAGCTTCCCGTTCTGGCGCGCTCAGTGCCCCGGTCCGGCCATTGGCTGCGCGTATGCGCTGCAGGATGTTTTCTCTCGCATTCATCGCGTTCTGCGTCATCGGTGTTTTTGCCGCGCGTGCAATTCTCGGAAGGTCCTGCCTTTCGGTGCTGGCAGGTCGCGGCCTCTGGTCCACTCCCCGCCCGCGCCCGGCAGCTTGTGCAGCATCCCGGACTTCCCGCCCATCATCCTGCCCACGCGTGCCGCGATTCTCGTCATCAGCGCGTACACGGCGGGACGGGTCGCCGCCCAGGCCCACAGCCTCAGTCCGAAGCGCTCCGTCCACGGGCGCAGATTGCGCTCGACCTGCTTCTCGCGCAGCTTGCGCATCAGGTCCGGCAGCGGGATCTTGACCGGGCATACCACACCGCACTGGTTGCACAGCGTTGCCGCGTTCGGCAGATCGAGCGCGTTCTCGATGCCGACGTAGGCCGGCGTCAGGATCGAGCCGATCGGCCCCGGGTAAACCCAGCCGTAGGCGTGGCCGCCGATGTTCTGATACACCGGGCAATGGTTCATGCAGGCGCCGCAGCGGATGCAGCGCAGCGCTTCGCGGATCTCGGAGCCAAGTATCCTGGTGCGCCCGGCGTCGACGATGATGACGTGGAATTCGCCGGGTCCGTCTTTG
>CAZYTR010000048.1:0-5038 GCA_964650365.1 uncultured Alcaligenaceae bacterium
TGTGCGGGCGTTCCGCATGCCCTCCAAGTGCCCCGTGTGTGGGTCGAACGTCGAGCGAACGGAGGACGAGGCAGTGGCGCGCTGCACTGCCGGACTGTATTGCCCGGCGCAACGCAAACAGGCGTTGCTGCATTTTGCCGGACGTCGCGCGATGGATATCGAAGGCCTGGGCGAGAAGCTGGTCGACCAACTGGTGGACCAGGGACTGGTGAAAACGCCTGCTGATCTCTATCGTCTCGACGCGAAGAATCTGGCAAGCCTGGAACGCATGGCGGAAAAATCGGCCCAGAACGTTCTGGATGCGATCGAGAAGAGCAAGAGCACAACGCTGGCGCGCTTCATCTATGCCCTCGGCATTCGCAACGTCGGAGAAGCGACCGCCCGGGACCTGGCGCGCCATTTCGGCAAACTGGACCCTCTCATGCAGGCAGGCGACGATGAACTGCAGCAGGTACTTGATGTCGGCCCGGTGGTGGCGCGCAGCATCGCCCGGTTCTTCGGCGAACGTCATAATCGCGACGTGGTTTCGCAGACACGCAGTCTCGGCGTCACGTGGCCGGACTCGCCTGCCATCAGACCGCCGCTTCAGCAGCTCGCCGGAAAAACCTTTGTGTTGACCGGTACCTTGCCTCAACTCTCGCGCGAGCACGCGAAAGAGCGCATTGAAGCGAAGGGCGGCAAGGTTTCCGGCAGCGTATCCAAGAAGACCGATTACGTGGTTGCCGGGGCGGAGCCGGGAAGCAAGTACGACAAGGCGCGGGAACTCGGTATCGCTGTGCTCGACGAGCAGGGGTTGCTAGAATTGCTCGACCCAGACAACTGAGCAACGCGGAGCCCGCATTGAACATGATCACCAAAGCTGTCTTCCCGGTCGCCGGAATGGGCACGCGCTTTCTCCCCGCGACCAAGGCGAGCTCGAAGGAAATGCTGCCGGTGGTCGACAAGCCGCTGATCCAGTACGCCGTCGAGGAGGCGGTCGCCGCCGGCATCACCCAGATGGTGTTCATCACCGGGCGCAACAAACGCGCAATCGAGGACCATTTCGACAAGGCCTACGAGATGGAGACCGAACTGCGGGCGCGCGGCAAACTGAAGATGCTCGAGCAGGTGCAGGACATCGTGCCCAAGCACGTCAGTTGCATATACGTGCGCCAGACCGAGGCGCTCGGTCTCGGCCATGCGATCCTGTGCGCCCGGCCGGTGGTCGGCGATGCCCCGTTCGCGGTAATCCTCGCTGACGATCTGATCGACAGCAATCCGCCGGTGATGAAGCAGATGGTAGACGTCTATGCCAGAGAGCGCTGCTCGTTGCTCGCGGTGCAAACCGTGGCGCTGGAGGAAACCTCAAGCTATGGCATCGTCAAGACCGAGCGGGGGGAACGCGGCTTGCACCGGATAACCGGCATCGTCGAAAAGCCGCGGCCGGAGAACGCGCCTTCCAGCCTGGCGGTGGTCGGGCGCTATGTACTGACGCCGGAGATCTTCGGTCACCTCGAGAGGGTCAAACCAGGAGCGAGCGGCGAGATCCAGCTCACCGACGGCATTGCCGCGCTCCTCAAAGACCAACGTGCGCTCGCCTACGAGTTTCAGGGCGTGCGCCACGATTGCGGATCCAAGCTCGGCTACCTGCAGGCGAATGTGCTGTACGCGATGCGTCATCCCGAGATCGGCAAGGATTTTTCCGCTTTTCTCGATTCGCTGCGTCCCGGATCGAAGAAGCCCCGGTCTAATGCTGGATAAGAACCGGGCCTGGCAGGTGCTGCGCGAAGCGGACCTGGTGTGTTCCGAACAGGAAGTGGGCCGCGCGGTCGAACGCGTCGCGGCAGAAGTTACCGGCAGGCTTGCCGATGCCAATCCGCTGGTGCTGTCGGTGATGGGCGGAGCCGTGGTATTCACCGGCCGGCTGCTGCCGTTGCTATATTTCCCGCTGGAACTCGATTATCTGCACGTAACCCGCTACGACGGCAGGACCCGTGGCTCGGAAGTGCGATGGAAAGCCGGACCGCGCACCGATATTCGCGGCCGCACGCTGCTGGTGGTGGATGACATCCTCGACGAAGGCGACACGCTGGCCGCGGTGCGTGACAGACTGCTGGCCGACGGTGCGGCTGCCTTTTTCAGCGCGGTGTTCGCCGACAAGGATATCGGCCGCGCCAAGCCGATCCGGGCGGATTTTGTCGGCGTGCGCGTACCCAATCGCTACGTTTTCGGATTTGGCATGGACATCAATGAGTACTGGCGCAACCTTCCGGCAATCTACGCATTGAAATCCTGAAACAAAAATCATGCTCGGTATAATCGGCGGCACCGGCCTTACCCAACTCGCTAATCTGGAGATCACGCGGCGCCAGGTGGTGCGCACTCCCTACGGCGAACCTTCCGGCGCGCTGACCTTCGGCAGACTCGGCGGCCGCGAAGTCGTGTTCCTGGCCCGTCACGGCTATGGGCACACCATTCCCCCTCACGCGGTGAACTACCAGGCCAATATCTGGGCGCTGCATTCGGAACAGGTCTCGCGGGTGGTCTCTGTAGCGTCGGTCGGCGGCATCCGCGCGGACCTGAAGCCGGGCACGCTGGCAATTCCCAACCAGATCGTCGACTACACCTACGGGCGCAAGCATACTTTCTTCGACGGTCCGGATCAGCCGCTCACGCATGTGGATTTCACCCACCCTTACTGCGACAAGCTGCGCGTCCAGTTGCTGGATGCGGCAAGGCGGGCGAAGCAGCCAATCGTGGATGGGGGGGTCTATGCCGCTACCCAGGGCCCGCGCCTGGAATCTGCCGCCGAGATCGACCGTATCGAGCGCGACGGCGCCGACATGGTGGGAATGACCGGCATGCCGGAAGCAGCGCTCGCGCGCGAGCTCGGCTTGTGCTATGCCACAGTCGCGGTGGTGGTGAACTATGCGGCGGGGCGCGGCGACAGCGCCGATGCGATCCATCTGGAGCACATCAATGCGGTCATCAAGACCACCATGGTGAAGGTGCGGACACTGCTGGAAAAACTGATGGAACGCGATGATTAAGCCGGTACTGAGGATGGGCGACCCGCGCTTGCTGCAACGCGCGGCACCAGTGGTCGAGCTCGATACCCCGGAACTGCATGCGCTGATCCAGGACATGGAAGACACCATGCGGGCGAAGAATGGCGCGGGCATCGCCGCACCGCAGATCGGCGTCAGCCAACAAGTGGTGATCTTCGGCGTCGGCTTCAATCCGCGTTACCCGGACGCCGAAGAGGTGCCTTACACGCTGCTGATCAATCCGGTGCTCGAGCCGATCGGGGCCGAAATGGAAGAGGGGTGGGAAGGTTGCCTGTCGGTGCCGGGGATGCGCGGAGTCGTGCCGCGGCATACCAAGCTACGCTACCAGGGTTGCGATCAATTCGGCAATCCGATCGAGCGCACCGTCACGGGTTTTCACGCCCGGGTGGTGCAGCACGAAGCCGACCACCTGATGGGAATCCTCTATCCGATGCGCATACCGGACCTGCGCAACTTTGGGTTCAACGAAGAACTTTTTCCCGGCCAGCAGGTCGTCGACGAGTGATCAGGCGGGCTGCAATTCGTGCATCAGTTCCGTCTCGAGCCGGACCACCCGCTTGGAGTCGTGCAATGCCTCTCCGGTTACCAGGAAGCTGTCTTCGGCACGCTCTCCCAGGGTATTGATTTTCGCGCTGTAGACATTGATGCCGTAGCCGTCCAGCACGCGAGCAATCCGGTATAGCAGGCCGGGGCGGTCGCCCGCCGTGACGTTCAGATAGTAGTAGGCGCCTTTTTCGTCGGGACGGATATGCACTTCCGGCGTGATCGGCACGTAGCGCACCTGTCGTGACATCCGGCCGGTCGATGGAGGCGGCAGCGGGCCGTGCGCGCGCAGCCGGCCTTCAAGTTCGTGCTCGACGTAACTGATAAGGTCGCGGTAATGCAGTGTCGCCCGTGCCGGGTCCATGACCTGGAAGCTGTCCAGCGCGTAACCGTGCCTGGTGGTGTAGATCTTGGCTTCGACGATGCTGAAGTTGATGCTCTGGAAAAAGCCGCAGATGCGTGCGAACAGGGACTTCTCATCGCGTGAATAGATCATCACCTGCAGTCCCTCACCGATAGGCGAAAGCCGCGCCTTGATCACTGGCGTTGGGGAATTTATGCGATAGTTGAGCAGCCGGGTGTGCCAGACGATGTCCTGTTCGTCGTGGCGCAGAAAATAGGAATCGTCGAGTTGACTCCAAAGATCGCGCTGGGAGCCCTCGGCAATCGCGTAGGCGCGCAATTTCTCCAGCACGCGTTCCTGGCGCGCCAGCAAGGTGTTTTCGGCGGGCACGGCGGCCGGATTGAGCAATCGCCGAGTGGCCCGGAAAAGGTCTTCCAGAAGCTTGCCCTTCCAGGCATTCCACACGTTCGGGCTGGTGCCGCGTATGTCGGCTACGGTCAGCAGATACAGCGCCACCAGATGGCGCTCGTCGCCCACTCTCGCGGCAAATGCGCCGATTACATCGAGGTCGGACAGATCCTGTTTCTGCGCGGTTGCCGACATGGTGAGATGGTGTTCCACCAGCCAGGCCACCAGGTCGGTGTCCGGCTTGGACAGCCCGTGCGCCTTGCAGAACCTGCGCGCATCCGTCATTCCCAGCGTCGAGTGGTCGCCGCCGCGACCCTTGGCGATGTCGTGAAACAACCCGGCAAGGTAAAGCACTTCCGGACGCTCGAACTCCGCGAACAGCCGGCTGCATAGCGGATACTCGTGCGCCATCTCGGCGATGGCGAAGCGCCGCAGATTGCGCACCACCATCAGGATATGCTCGTCCACGGTATAGACGTGAAACAGGTCGTGCTGCATGCGCCCGACGATGCGCCCGAATGCGGGAATGTAAGGCCCCAGCACGCCGTACTGGTTCATCCGCCGCAGCGCGTGAGTGAGTCCCGAAGGGCGGCGCAGGATCTCCATGAACAGCGCGCGATTCACCGGATCGCGGCGAAATGCCGCGTCGATCTTCCTGCGCGCGTGCCACAACGCCCGCATCGTCGGCACCGCGAAA
>CAZYTR010000049.1:0-4194 GCA_964650365.1 uncultured Alcaligenaceae bacterium
GCTTCGTACAATTGCGCAGCTTGAGACCAACTCGAAACCGCCTGCTCAAAGTCGCCGCGCTGGAACGAATTCACACCCCGTTCCATCTGTTGCGCCGCCGACAAGCTTTCCGCCGCGGATAGACGGGCCACCCAAGCGGGATCGACCGGTGATAATAAAATCCCGATACAACTGAAGATAACCGCGAACCCGAGCGCCGGCTTGTTCATGTGACCTCTATAGCGCGAACAGAAAATCTGCACGCGTCCTGCCCCCGAGTGATTTTGCCGCATCACTTTAGGCTCTTTGGCTCGAAGCGAGTGGGATCCTACCACCAAATCATTTTCACGATCAACCCCCATGACATAATCATTTCGCTAATATCATGACAGACCGAAAGTCTTGACATTGCTCTCGGGTCGTGAAGAAAATGCACTCTTTCGAAGTCTGTCTCACAATCCAAAAAAACCACCGGGAACGGGAAAGCTAACGCACATGGATGACGGCGCAGGCCAGGCGGCGCAAGGCGCGCCAGCACGCACACGGCATTGGCTGCTCGCCCTGCTGCGCCGGCGTTTCGTCAAAGCGCTGATGGTGGCCAACCTGGTGGCCCTGCTGCTGCTGCCGCTGCGGCAAGCCGGCTGGCTGCAAGGTTTAGAGCTTTCGTCGTACGACACGCTGGTGACCTTCTTTGCCGGGTCGCAGCAAAGCGACCGCGTGGTGCTGGTGGTCACCACCGAAGCGGACATTAACCGCTTCGGTTATCCGATCCGCGACAACGACCTTTCTGCCGTGCTGGCACACGTCTTCGCCGGCGCGCCCAAGGCGGTGGGCGTGGATCTGTACCGCGACCTGCCCATGCCGCCGGGCAACGCGGAGTTGCAAGCGATCCAGCGGGTGCAGGACAACCTCTATTGGGTCTTCAAGCTGCCGGACGAGGGCAATATCGGCATTCCGCCCCCGCCGGTGCTGCGCGAGACTGGCCGCGAGGTGCTGGCCGACCATGTGACGGATGCCGGTGGCGTGGTGCGCCGGGCCTTACTGCTGGCCGCCGATGAACGCACCAGCACCAACTGGCGCACCCTGGGCGTCTCCCTGGCCGAACGCTACACCGGCCAGCGGCTGCGCCCGATGGACGACGACCTGGCGCTGGGCCAGGGCCGCATCCCGCTGCTGGAGCAGCCCTATGGCCCCTACGCAAAGGTGGATGCCGCTGGCTACCAGATGTTGTACGACTACCGCGGCGGCCATCGACGCTTCCGCCAGATCAGCTTCGCCGAGATCATCGACCGGCCGGAGCTGGCGGCGACGCTGCGCGACCGCATTGTGCTGGTCGGCACTGCGGCGCTTTCCATCAAGGATCATTTTGCCACGCCGTTCAGCACCGGCTGGGGCGGGGAGGGACCACTGATCGGGATGGCACTGCATGCGCACACCGCTGATCAGCTGATCCGCCTGGCCAATGGCGAATCGCGCAACCCCGTGCCGCTGCCGCGCCTGGTGGACCATGTCGCCATCTGGGCCGCGGCT
This sequence comes from uncultured Alcaligenaceae bacterium, assembly GCA_964650365.1. Classification (GTDB taxonomy): domain Bacteria; phylum Pseudomonadota; class Gammaproteobacteria; order Burkholderiales; family JACQAP01; genus JACQAP01. The sequence continues at coordinate 1,510 of CAZYTR010000049.1, forward strand.
ATGGCTGGCGCGGTGCTGGCGCTGCTGGTCTGGCGCGTGCTTGTAGTGCTGGTGGCGCTGCTCCTGGGCCTTGGATTGGTGGGCGGCGCCACCGCCTGGGGCTTCGCGGGCGCCGGTCTGCTACTGCCCGGCGTGCCGGTGGCGCTGGCCTGGGTGCTCAGCGCGGCAGGTTGCAACTTCGTCATGCACTCGGCCGGGTTGCGGGAACGCACCCAACTGCGCCGCAGCTTCGAGAGCTACCTGGACCCGCGTATCATCAACCAGATGATGCAGGGCGAAACCCTGCCCAGCTTCGGCGGCGAGCATCGCGAGATCACCGCCATCTTCACCGACATCGCCGACTTCACCACCACGGCCGAGACCATCGACGCCGCCACCGTGGCCGGGCTGCTGGGCGACTATTTCGCTGTGCTGAGCGAAGTGGTGGTGCAGAATGGCGGGCTGGTGAACGACTTCATCGGCGACGGCCTGCTAGTGCTGTTCGGTGCGCCGATGCACCAGCCGGACCACGCTGACCGCGCCGTGGCCACCGCCCTGGCGATGGACGAGGCGGCCCAGCGCTTCAATGCCGGGCTGGCGGCGCGCGGCATCAAATGGGGCCATACCCGCATCGGCGTGCATACCGGCATGGCGCTGGTCGGCAATATCGGCACCCGCGGCAAGCTGAAATACGGCGCGCTGGGCGATTCGCTGAACGTCGCCTCCCGCGTGGAGGGGTTAAACAAGTATATCGGCAGCCGTGTGGCGGTGACCGGCGAGACCGCCGCGCAGTGCCGGCGCCAGGCGTTTCGTCCAGTCGGTGACATAATCGTGAAGGGCCGGAAGAATGCCCTACCCATCCTAGCGCCGGTCTCCCCGGCCGACCCGCCGGCGCTGCTGGCTCGCTACGCCGAAGCCTATGCCGCGCTAAGCCAGGAAAAACCTGAAGCCGCGGAACTTTTCTCTGCGCTGCATCGCGATTTTCCGGCCGACGCGCCCGCAGCCTTTCATGCCAGGCGGGCGGCGGCGGGCGAAAACGGAGTCTTGGTGGTCATGCACGAGAAATGATAGGGTGACTGCTTCTTAACCCCTGGCTCAGTCAGTTCGGTGTCAGGCATTGGTTATTTGATATTAGGCCTATGCACTTGATTCCCCTTGTCCGGTGTTCGGCCCCACAGGTTGCGTAGCAGCGAGTCGGCAGCCACAAGAAGCAGCGGTCAGGGGAATGTTGATTTATCTGCTGCTTAAGCCCTGATTCCTGTTTCATTCGCTCCTCAAGTTTCTTTATCCGAAACGAAGGCGTTGATAAGTCGCGCTTAAAATAGCCGGCTGCGTGTCAATTGTAGAGCGGGGCCACCCCCTTCTGTCGTTTTCGTCTTGCGGATTCAAACCCGGGCGTGTAAGAGTCAGTAACTAAAGACAGAGGTAAGAGAGGATTATCTCCCGTGACGGTTCTTTGGATCTTACTGCTATTGGCAGGGTTTGGATTTCCCTTTTTGGTCCATGCAGCCGACGAACCGCTCGCCGTAGTTGACGTTGTAGCGATCAGCTCCGAGGAGGTCGAAAAGAGTCTGGCGGGACGATTAAGCAAACTCGAAGAGCAGATCTATAATCTAAAGCGCCAGAGGCTCGATGCGCTGATCAACGAGAAGCTCCTGGCAAGGGAAGCAGCGAACTGAAAACTCACGGTGCCGGCGCTGCTTGACGCTGAGGTGACGGCGAAAGTCGGCCTGGTCACAGAGCAGGAGATCGAAAAATTCTACCAGGACAATAAAGCGCAGATCAAAGGAGAGCAGGCACAGCTTCGGGAGCAGATCAGAGCTTTCTTACAGAACCAAAAGCTGGCGACCAAGCCGACGAGACACCGAGATCGGCGACATCCGGGGCTGCTTTCGTTCTGGCTGACTTACAGATCGCGGTGTCATAGAGTGCTGGCTGGTTTCTATTAGTTCGATAATTTAGACCGGTTGGACGGGCTGGGTTTATCAGGCCCTGTGCATGGAAATATCGTAGACCAATAATTCTTCGCTTTACTCCGTGAGGTGAGAAGATGAGTTTTGCCAAAAACATCAAGCGCGTCTCGGCAGCTAATCTATTTTCTATTGTGCTTTTGGTTTTGACCGTGGTCAGTGTCGCCCGCGCCGATGACGCGCAAGTCTTGCCGAAAGGGATATTCAGGGGGATTGCGGACGGTAATTTCTATATACCGATCAACAGCCGCTACAATCCAGACGCTAAGATTGAGCCGTTAGCGACCGATTTCAACACCTCGCTCAATAGTAATGTTTTCCCGGCGTTGGCTCCTTTAGATCCGTTCGTGCCGGGATTGCCAAGCATCGGCAACAGCATCGTTTCGTTTCAATACGATGTTCAAACTGTAGAGTACGGTTTGCAATACGGCCTCACGGACAGCATCACCGTAGGCGTCAAAGTGCCTGTTTGGCGGTTTCGAAACAAAGTTAAGGCCAACGTGAATTCGGGTGTCGGGTCGAGCGCGAACGTCGGCACCAATGCCTTCTTCGCCTGTGGCTCCGCGGTTTGTCCCCTGCCGGTTCCGGGTACCAAGCGATTTACCAACGAGGACGTGCAGAATCTCCTCGGGCCAGGTTTGGACGTAAACGGCGACGGCAAAGTCGATATTCCTGGCTTTAAATACAAAAGATTTCAAACCTGGCAAAGCAGCGGACTCTCAGATGTAGAAGCCGG
>CAZYTR010000050.1:0-5500 GCA_964650365.1 uncultured Alcaligenaceae bacterium
GTCCTCGCTCGCTTTCGATACCCTCTACGCCGAGGGTCAGCGCCGTTACGTCGAGTCGCTGTCCGCTTACGCACGGCAGTTCCTGGAGTTGATGGAAAAGCCGGACGTGGATCTGATCGAAGGCCTGTCGCCGGCGATCGCGATCGAGCAGAAGGCGACCAGCCACAACCCCCGCTCCACCGTAGGCACCGTCACCGAGATCCACGATTACCTGCGGCTGCTGTATGCGCGCGTCGGCTCGCCGCACTGCCCCGACCACGGCATCTCGCTGTCGGCGCAGACGGTGTCGCAGATGGTGGACCACGTCCTGCAACTTGCGCAAGACACGCGGCTGATGATCCTGGCGCCGCTGCTGATCGGCCGCAAAGGCGAAAACCTGGAACTGTTCGAAGACCTGCGAGCTCAGGGCTTCGTGCGGCTGCGCGTGGACGGCGAGGTGCACGACATCGATTCCGTTCCCAAGCTCGCCAAGACCCGCAAGCACACTATAGAAATCGTGGTAGACCGCCTGAAGATCCGGCCCGAAGCGAAGCAGCGGCTGGCGGAATCGTTCGAGACTGCGCTGCGCCACGCCGACGGGCGCGCGCTGGCGGTGGAGATGGACGGAGGCCAGGAGCATCTGTTTTCGGCGCGCTTCGCCTGCCCGATCTGCAGTTATTCGCTGCCCGAACTCGAGCCACGCGTGTTCTCGTTCAACAATCCGATGGGGGCATGCCCGCGCTGCGACGGACTGGGGAGCATCACCTTCTTCGATCCGAAAAGACTGGTGGCCTTTCCGCACCTGTCGCTCGCCGCCGGCGCCATCAAGGGCTGGGACCGGCGCAACCAGTTCTATTTCCAGATGCTCACCAGCCTCGGCGAACAATACGGTTTCGATATCGACACGCCGTTCGAGGAGCTCCCGAAGAATATGCAGGACCTGGTGCTCAATGGGTCGGGGCGGGACAAGGTGCGCTTCCTCTACGTCGGCGAGCGCGGCAACAAGTACCAGCGTGAGCACCCGTTTGAAGGCATCGTGCCGAATCTGGAACGGCGCTATCGCGAAACGGATTCGATCGTGGTGCGCGAGGAGCTGGCGAAGTTCCTCGCCAGCCAGCCGTGCCCCGAGTGCAATGGCACGCGGCTGCGCCGCGAAGCACGCCACGTCTTCGTGGCCGGCAAGCCGATCTACGAAGTGAGCGCCATGCCGCTGAAACGGGCGCTGCAGTTCTTCCAGGAGACCGCGTTCGAGGGCGCGAGGCTGGCGATTGCCGAGAGGATCGTGCGCGAAATCGCCAGTCGGCTGCAGTTCCTGGTCAACGTCGGCCTCGACTACCTCACGCTCGACCGCTCGGCGGACACGCTCTCCGGCGGTGAAGCACAACGCATCAGGCTGGCCTCGCAGATTGGCTCCGGTCTCACCGGAGTGATGTACGTGCTCGACGAACCGTCGATCGGACTACACCAACGCGACAACGGCCGGCTGCTCGCCACCCTCAAGGAACTGCGCGACCTGGGCAACTCGGTCATCGTAGTCGAGCACGACTTCGAAGCGATCATGAGTGCGGATTACGTGGTGGATTTGGGACCGGGAGCCGGCGAGCACGGCGGCCATATCGTCGCCGAAGGCACGCCGCAGGCGATGATGGCGCACCCCAAATCGCTGACCGCACAGTACCTGTCCGGCGAGAAGCAGATCGCCATCCCGCGCCTGCGCCACAAACCTCAGGCCAAGAACACGTTGCGCCTGCTGGGCGCGCGCGGCAACAATCTCAAGGGCGTGAACTTCGATCTGCCGGTCGGGCTGCTGGTGTGCGTGACCGGTGTGTCAGGATCGGGCAAGTCCACCCTGATCAACGACACGCTCTATCACTCGGTGGCGCAGCATCTCTACGGCAGCGCCGCGGAACCGGCGCCGTTCGACGAGATCCAGGGAATCGATCTCTTCGACAAGGTGGTGAATGTCGATCAGAGCCCGATCGGCCGCACTCCGCGTTCCAACCCCGCCACTTACACCGGGCTGTTCACGCCGATCCGCGACCTGTTCGCCGGCGTGCCGCTGGCGCGCGAGCGCGGCTATGGAGCAGGGCGCTTCTCCTTCAACGTCAAGGGCGGCCGCTGCGAGGCCTGCCAGGGTGACGGCGTCATCAAGGTGGAGATGCATTTCCTCCCCGACATCTATGTACCCTGCGACGTCTGCCACAGCCACCGCTACAACCGAGAGACGCTGGAGATTCAGTACAAGGGCAGGAACATCCACGAAGTGCTGGAAATGACGGTGGAGCAGGCGCACGGGTTCTTCAGCGCCGTGCCGGCGATTGCACGCAAGCTCGATACGCTGCACGACGTCGGGCTGGGTTACATCCGCCTCGGCCAGAGCGCGACCACGCTTTCCGGCGGCGAGGCGCAGCGGGTCAAGCTCGCTCTCGAGCTGTCGAAACGCGACACCGGGCACACGCTGTACCTACTCGATGAGCCCACCACGGGGCTGCATTTTCAGGACATCGAGATGCTGCTGAAGGTATTGCACCGCTTGCGCGACCACGGCAATACGGTGGTAGTGATCGAGCACAACCTCGACGTGATCAAGACCGCCGACTGGGTCGTGGACCTCGGTCCGGAGGGCGGCGATGGCGGCGGGCGCATCGTCGCCGAAGGCACTCCCGAGGACATCGCCCGCTACCCCGACAGTTACACCGGCCGCTACCTGCGGCCGATACTCGGTCTGGACAAGGTCGAGAAACGCGCCTCAGGCGCGCGCTGATTTTCGCGCTGGCACGGGACGAAATACCAACGCTAACCGCAGAGGACGCAGAGGACGCGGAGGAAAACCAAAAACGAGGAAAAACGTGTGGAAGTTAAAATCAGGTCCGGTGCTGAAGTGACCATCGATACCGGGTTTCAACATTCGAATATTTTTTTCTCTTGTTTTTCCTCCGCGTCCTCCGCGTCCTCTGCGGTGTGCGTTTTGAATCGGCCTTACTTTTCGGCGGGCTTGGTTTCCTCAGTCTGCGCAGGACGGTCGAGCAATTCGACTAATGCCATCGGGGCATTGTCCCCCTGGCGGAAACCGAATTTGAGGATGCGCAGATAGCCGCCGCTGCGCTTGGCGTAGCGCGGGCCCAGTTCGTTGAAAAGCTTCATCACCATGTCGCGATCGCGCAGCCGGGAAAAAGCCAGGCGCCGGTTGGCGAGCGAGGGCTTCTTGCCCAGCGTGATGATCGGCTCGGCCACGCGGCGCAACTCCTTCGCCTTCGGCAACGTGGTCTTGATGACCTCATGGCGCAAAAGCGAGTTGGTCATGTTGCGCAGCATCGCCAGGCGATGGCTGCTGGTGCGGTTGAGTTTTCTCAGTCCCAGACGATGGCGCATGATTCGTTCCTCATCTTCTTAAACTTTCTCCAGGCCGACCGGGGGCCAGTTCTCTAATTTCATCCCCAAGGTCAATCCGCGCGAAGCGAGCACTTCCTTGATCTCGTTGAGCGACTTGCGGCCGAGATTCGGCGTCTTCAGCAGCTCGGTCTCGGTGCGCTGGATCAGGTCGCCGATGTAATAGATGTTCTCCGCCTTGAGGCAGTTCGCCGAGCGCACCGTGAGTTCCAGGTCGTCCACCGGGCGCAGCAGGATCGGGTCGACTTGCGGGATCTTCGGCTGCTCGATCGGCGCCGGCGTTCCCTTGAGGTCCGCGAACAGCGACAGCTGGTCAACCAGGATGCGCGCCGCGTAACGGATCGCTTCTTCGGGTTCGACCACGCCGTTGGTCTCGATATCCATGATCAGCTTGTCGAGATCGGTGCGCTGCTCGACGCGCGCGGACTCGACCGCGTAGCTCACCCGCTTTACCGGGCTGAACGAGGCATCCAACATGATGTTGCCGATGACGCGGCCTTCCTTGGCAGCCGCCCGCGTGGTGGCCGGCACATAGCCGCGCCCCCCCTCGACCTTGATTTGCATGTCGAGTTTGCCGCCTGGCGCGATATGCGCGATCACGTGGTCGGGATTGATGATCTCGACGTCGTGCGAGACTTCGATGTCTCCCGCGGTCACCACGCTCTCGCCCTGCTTCTTCAGGTTCAGCACCGCCTCATCGCGGTTGTGCATTTTCAGCACGATGCCCTTGAGGTTAAGCAGGATGTCGACGACGTCCTCCTGCACCCCGTCGATCGTGGAGTATTCGTGCAGCACGCCGTTGATCTTGACTTCAGTCGGCGCGAAGCCGGGCATCGAGGACAGCAGCACCCGGCGCAGCGCGTTGCCCAGCGTATGCCCATAGCCGCGCTCGAACGGCTCCATCGTCACTTTCGCGTGGAAAGGCGAGATGGTCTGAACATCGATAATTCGCGGCTTCAGAAAGCTGCTTTGCATAAAGGTGGCCCTCTACGAGAAATTCGGATCGTTACGGCCCAAAAACCGCACGGCCCTGCCGGTCAGCATCAGGAATGGCGGGCGGCGATCAGGCCGCTGTTACTTCGAGTACAGTTCCACAACCAGCGATTCGTTGATGGTGGCGGGCAATTCGGAGCGCTGCGGTTTCGCTTTGAACGTTCCTTTGAGCGCCTTGATGTCTACTTCAATCCATTCCGGGTAACCGCGGCCTTCAGCGGCTTCGGTCGCGGCCTTGATGCGCAACTGGCTCTTCGCCTTTTGCGCCACTTCGATCACGTCGCCCTGGCGCACCTGGTAGGAGGGAATGTTGACCCGCTTGCTGTTCACCAGGATGCCGTTGTGGCGCACGATCTGCCGCGCCTCGGTGCGTGAAGCACCGAAGCCCATGCGGTAGGCCACCGTATCGAGCCGGCTTTCCAGCATTTGCAGCAGCGCCTCGCCGGTCACTTCCTTGGCGCGCGCGGCCAGCTTGTAGGTATTGCGGAACTGGCGCTCCAGCAGCCCGTAAATGCGGCGGATTTTCTGCTTCTCGCGCAATTGCGTGCCGTAGTCGGATCGGCGCAGGTTCTTCTGGCCATGCTGGCCGGGCGCGTACGAACGGCGTTCGATGGCACACTTGTCGGTGAAGCATTTCTCGCCCTTGAGGAAGAGCTTTTCGCCCTCACGGCGGCACTGGCGGCACTTAGGATCCAGATTTCTTGCCACTACAGTCTCCTTCGATCAGATACGGCGCTTCTTGGGCGGGCGACAGCCGTTGTGCGGTACCGGCGTCACATCCGAGATGCTGGTGATCTTGAAACCAACCGCGTTCAATGCCCGCACCGCGGATTCGCGCCCCGGTCCGGGGCCCTTGATACGCACTTCCAGATTCTTCACGCCGCATTCCTGCGCCGCGCGGCCGGCCTGCTCGCCGGCCACCTGGGCGGCGAACGGGGTCGACTTGCGCGAGCCCTTGAAACCGGCGGCGCCGGAAGTCGCCCACGACAGGACATTTCCCTGGCGGTCGGTAATAGTGATGATGGTGTTGTTGAAGGAGGCGTGAATGTGGGCGATGCCTTCGGCCACATTCTTCTTGACCTTCTTCCTGACCCGGGTTGCGGTAGTCGTTACCTTTGCCATGTCTTGAAATCCCTGA
>CAZYTR010000051.1:0-4131 GCA_964650365.1 uncultured Alcaligenaceae bacterium
CCGGAATGGTGGCGTCGATGTGCGGCGACCTGCGCCGCGGCAACCGGCTGGAACTGCCGTGGCTGTCCGGCACCGTGGCCAAGCTCGGTGACGAACTCGGCATCCCGACACCGGCGAACCATTTCGTGTACGCCGCGCTCAAGCACTATGCCAACGGCCGTCCCGCCGACGCGCAGGTCTAAGGCAACACCCAACGCAGAGGCGCAGAGGACGCAGAGGACGCGGAGAAGAACTTGCGAAGGAATGTCTTGTGGATCGGGGTAAGTTGAAGAGATAGCGAATCAGTGGACCCTTCCTGAACCTGCAATGATGAACGGGCGTTTTGGCCATACCCATTCCGAATCCGCCATCCATATCACGCTCATCAAGGGGTTAAGTTTCGTTCACGCATTTAGTTTTTCTCTGCGTCCTCTGCGCTCTCCGCGCCTCTGCGTTGAGGTTTTGACTTTCGGAGGTAACAATGAAACTGACAATAAAGAGCATCCGTGCCAGAGCTGTGTTGGTGCCGCTGAAGCGCCCGCCGATATCGGCGTCGGGCGCGCTGCCGGAAGCCGCACTGGTGCTGGTGGACGTGGAAACCGGCGAAGGCATCACCGGGCATTCGTATCTGTCCGCGTATAGCAAGGCGATGCTCAAGCCGCTGGTCAGCACCATCGAGGCCGTGGCCGAGATGATCAAGGGCGATGCGCTGGTGCCGTACGAGATCGACGCCAAGCTGCGCAAGCGCTTCACGCTGTTCGACACGCCGGGACTGGTCGGACTTGCGCTCGCGGGAATCGACATGGCGTCATGGGACGCCTATGCCAAGGGACTCGAAGTGCCATTGGTCTGCGCGCTGGGCGGACAGATCAGGCCGGTGCGCGCGTACAACAGTTGCGGATTGTGGATCAAGGATCCAGCGTTGCTCGCGGACGAAGCTGCCGAATTGCTTTCTGAGGGCAGCTTCAGCGCGGTAAAGCTGCGCATCGGGCGACCGAATTTCAAGGATGATCTGTCGGCGGTGCGCAACGTGAAGAAGCGCATCGGCGACGACATCCCGCTGATGACCGACTTCAACCAGAGCCTGACCGTGAACGAGGCCATTTTGCGCGGGCGCGCGCTCGACGATGAAGGACTGTACTGGATCGAGGAACCGATCCGCCACGACAATTACACCGGCTGCGCCAAGATCGCCGCCGAAGTGCAAACACCGATCCAGATCGGCGAAAACCTGCTCGGCACCGCCGAAATGCAGAAGGCGATCGACGCCGAGGCGGCCGAGTATTACATGCCCGACGTGCAGCGCATCGGCGGCGTCACCGGATGGATGCGGGCGGCCGCCATAGCGCAGGTTCATAACCTCGATATGTCCAGCCACCTTTTCCCGGAAATCAGTGCTCATCTGCTGGCAGTGACGCCGACCTGCCACTGGCTGGAGTACATGGACTGGGCCAATCCGATCCTGCAAAAGCCTTTCGAGGTGAAGAACGGCAACGTGATCATCCCCGACCGGCCGGGCGTGGGCTTCGACTGGAACGAGGCCGCTGTCCAACGGTTCGCCGCCGCGTAGAGCCAGCCGGTAGTTGGCGGTTCGGGCCGCGGGGATGGGGGCGGGGACTATTTAAAACCCCTCTAGCGTTAGACAGTTATATTAATCTTCTCGCGTACGCCCTGATGTATTTCCCCTCTGTACGGTCACGGAAGACCGGGTTCGTGAACGAGCGGTACCTCGGTCCGCGTGCCTGCCTCCTGAGCGCTGTTCCCGCCAGCCGCTGACCGCCGAATTCTCCATCCGCGCCGTTCCAGGCAATGAACCCGCACCAGCAAAGTGAATTTTCGTTGACGATGCAATTTTGGTGAGCGTAGAGTGGAAGCGGAGGAGCGGCTGGTTTCTTTAGCCTGTTTAAAACGAGCGTTGACGCGCCGCAACAGACGGCGCTAACGGACGCGACGTTGAGTGGTCGCGCGCGTGCATTTAACGCAACAGGCCGTTTACGCAAGCCCCTCCCGAATTTCCGACGGATCGAATCCAGCTTTTTACGAGCTGCGTATTTTTCAACTTGGGAGGAGTAAAAATGATGCGACTCGGCTTTTTGCTTGCCCTGCCTCTGTTGCTCACTTCACTGTCTGTTGCCGCCGACGATTCGACGAAAACGCGCGTCGGCACATGCAACGATGCCAAGAGCCAGAGGGAATACTTTTGCAATCCCGCTAATGCGGCGAGCGACAGCATGGTAGCCATCGGCACCGCCTGCACGAACGCCAAAAACAACGTCAAAGAAGCCTGTGAAGGCATTGTTGAGCCGGACAAGACCTATGAGTTCGACGACAAGAAGTAGGTGTCGGGCTCAAACCACCATTTGAATTGCACTGGCGAACGCTGCGCCACGAAAGGGGGATCTTTGAAAACACGTTCCTTGATTAGTGCGTTAGTCCTGGGACTTGCCGCGACCGTTGGTGTTGCGGAGGAGAAGGACACGCGAGGCGGCACCTGCGAGGACGCCAAGAGTCAGCACGAGTACTACTGTGAAGGCAAGAATGATCCAAACGACATTTTCACCCAGGCAAACATCGCGTGTAACAACGCCAAGAGGAATATGGCCGCGGCCTGCGAAGGCAAGCTTGAGCCGGATGCCGAGTACAAGTTCGAGGATAAGAAGTGAAGCCGCAGGTTTCGGCCGGACGCCAAATTCCGGTTTGAGTCTGCTTCAAGCAGTCGTGTCGAAAGTTCAGCGTGACCTAATATCAACGTAACACCCAGCAAGGAGGAGTCATGACAGTTCAAAGAAATATTGGCGTGCACATGAGCGACGACGAGATGAAACTTGTCGCGCCGGCAGACGAGGTGGCATTTCGGTCGCCGGTTCCAACGCAGGTCGTCTCCAACGGCGAGTACAACCCGCTGCCCCAGACTGAAGACCAGAAGAAAGTCGAAGGCCTGATCAAGGAAATCGCGGATACCCAGGCCAAACGCCACAACATGGATCGCCGCCAGTTCCTGGCCTCCAGCGCCGGTATGGCTGCGGCGTTCCTGGCAATGAACAAGGTTTTCGGCCCGGTTTGGGACGTCTCCGAGGCCGAGGCGGCCGACATGGAGATGTCCAGCTACCGTTCGGCGCAACTTGCCAATCAGTTCATTTTCGATGACCAGACGCACTTCATCCGCGACGACTTCAAGCAGGAAGGCCTGCTCGGTCTGACCAAGTGGGCGGTCGGCGCCAATGTCAACCCGGACATCATGTCGGTGCCACTGACCCTGGCGCGCTACAAGATGGACAACTACCTGAAGGAGATCTTCCTCGACAGCGACACCAAGATCTCGCTGCTTTCGGGCGCACCTTTCGACGATCCGACGTGGTGGCTGCTGTCCAACGACGCCATCCAGAACGCTTGTCGCTCGGTGAACAAGATGGCTGGCGGTACTCGTATGCTTGGGCACACGATCATCACGCCCAAGTACCCGAACTGGATGGACGAAGTGGATCGCGCCATTGACACGCTTCATCCGGTGTCCTGGAAGTCCTACACCATCGGCGACCCCTTCGGACCTTCCAAGTACGCCTGGCGCCTGGACGACGAAAAGCTGATGTACCCGTTCTACGAAAAGGCTATCAAGTCCGGCATCAACACCATCTGTATCCACAAGGGCCTGATGCCGCGCGACTACGAGAAGGCCTTCGCGGGTACTTGGGAAAGCGCCACGGTCAAGGATTTGGGCAAGGCCGCCAAGGATTGGCCTGGAATGAATTTCGTCATTTACCACTCGGCGCTGCGCCCCTGGCTGGCCGACCAGCCCGACAAGGATCTGCAATCCTTCCTGGATACAGGTTATGTCGAGTGGGCCACCGACCTGGCGCGCATCCCCGACAAATTTGGTGTGAACAACGTGTATGGCGAAATAGGCAGCACGTTTGCAAGCACCGCCGTCACCAACCCGCGTTTCTGCGCTGCGTTCATCGGTCAGTTGGTGAACCTGATGGGGCCGGAACGGGTAGTCTGGGGGTCCGACTCGGTGTGGTACGGCAGCCCGCAGTGGCAGATCGAAGCCATGCGCCGGCTGGAGATTCCGGACGACATCATGAAGAAGTTCAAGTGGAAAACCCACCTTGGCGGGCCGAACAGCGAGGTCAAACAGAAGATCTTCGGCCTGAA
>CAZYTR010000052.1:0-1541 GCA_964650365.1 uncultured Alcaligenaceae bacterium
GTCCTCGCTCGCTTTCGATACCCTCTACGCCGAGGGTCAGCGCCGTTACGTCGAGTCGCTGTCCGCTTACGCACGGCAGTTCCTGGAGTTGATGGAAAAGCCGGACGTGGATCTGATCGAAGGCCTGTCGCCGGCGATCGCCATCGAGCAGAAGGCCACCAGCCACAACCCCCGCTCCACCGTAGGCACCGTTACCGAGATCCACGATTACCTGCGCCTGCTGTATGCGCGCGTCGGCGAGCCGCACTGCCCCGACCACGGCATCTCGTTATCGGCGCAGAGCGTGTCGCAGATGGTGGATCACGTCCTGCAACTTGCGCAAGACACGCGCCTGATGATCCTGGCGCCGCTGCTGGTCGGCCGCAAAGGCGAGAACCTGGAGCTCTTCGAGGACCTGCGCGCGCAGGGCTTCGTGCGGCTGCGCGTGGACGGCGAGGTGCACGACATCGACTCCGTGCCCAATCTCGCCAAGACCCGGAAGCACACGATAGAAATCGTGGTGGACCGCCTGAAGATCCGGCCCGAAGCGAAGCAGCGGTTGGCGGAATCGTTCGAAACCGCGTTGCGCCACGCCGACGGGCGCGCGCTGGCGGTCGAGATGGACGGCGGCAAGGAGCATTTGTTTTCGGCGCGCTTTGCCTGCCCGGTCTGCAGTTATTCGCTGCCCGAGCTCGAGCCGCGCCTGTTCTCGTTCAACAATCCGATGGGGGCGTGTCCGCGCTGCGACGGACTGGGGAGCATCACTTTCTTCGATCCGAAGAGGGTGGTGGCCTTTCCGCACCTGTCGCTCGCCGGCGGCGCCATCAAGGGCTGGGACCGGCGCAACCAGTTCTATTTCCAGATGCTCGCCAGCCTCGGCGAACATTACGGTTTCGCCGTCGACACGCCGTTCGAGCAGCTGCCGAAGAACGTGCAGAACCTGGTGCTGTACGGGTCGGGGCGGGACAAGGTGCGTTTCCTCTACGTCGGCGAGCGCGGCAACAAGTATCAGCGCGAGCACCCGTTCGAAGGCATCGTGCCGAATCTGGAACGGCGCCATCTCGAAACCGACTCGATCGTGGTGCGCGAGGAGCTGGCGAAGTTCCTCGCCAGCCAGCCCTGCCCCGAGTGCAACGGCACGCGGCTGCGCCGCGAAGCGCGCTACGTCTTCGTGGCCGGCAAGCCGATCTACGAGGTGAGCGCCATGCCGCTGAAACGGGCGCTGCAGTTCTTCCAGGAGACCAGGTTCGAGGGCGCCAGGCTGGCGATCGCCGAGAGGATCGTGCGCGAGATCGCCAATCGGCTGCAGTTCCTGGTCAACGTCGGACTCGACTACCTCACGCTCGACCGCTCCGCGGACACGCTCTCCGGCGGCGAAGCGCAGCGCATCAGGCTGGCCTCGCAGATCGGCTCCGGCCTCACCGGAGTGATGTACGTGCTGGACGAACCGTCGATCGGTCTGCACCAGCGCGACAACGACCGGCTGCTCGCCACCCTCAAGGAATTGCGCGACCTGGGCAACTCGGTCATCGTGGTCGAGCACGACTTCGAGGCGATCATGA
>CAZYTR010000053.1:0-26834 GCA_964650365.1 uncultured Alcaligenaceae bacterium
TCCAGGATCATCTTCACCGCAAGCTCGGCGTCGCTCGCGACCAACTGGGGAAAGTGCGCCGCCAGCTTGGCAATCAGCTCCGACTTGGTCATGGCGCGTCCTATTGCGCAGAGTTCTTGTTGTCCAGCTTGGCCTTGAGCAAAGCCCCAAGGTTGGTCGTGCCCGCATTCGTCGAGCTCTCGGCGGCATGTTTCTGCAGCGCCTCGGACTCGTCGGCCGCATCCTTGGCCTTGATCGAGAGGTTGATATTGCGGTTCTTGCGGTCGATGTTGATGATCATCGCATTCACCTTGTCGCCTTCTTTCAGGTGCGTGCGGATATCCTCGACGCGGTCGCGTACGATCTCCGAGGCGCGCAGGTAACCCTCGACGTCCGTGTCGAGCTGAATCACGGCGCCCTTGGGATCGATGGTCTTCACAACGCCATCAACAACCGCGCCCTTGTCGTGCGTGGCCACGAAATTGGTAAACGGGTCGCCTTCGAGCTGCTTGATGCCCAGAGAAATGCGCTCGCGCTCGACGTCGATGGAAATGACCATCGCCTCGACTTCGTCGCCCTTCTTGTAATTGCGCACCGCCTCTTCGCCGGCAACGCTCCAGGAAAGATCGGACAGGTGAACCAGACCGTCGATGCCGCCCGGCAGGCCGATGAAAATTCCGAAATCGGTGATGGACTTGATCTGGCCGCGGACCTTGTCGCTTTTCTTGTAATTGGCGGAGAACTCTTCCCAGGGATTGGGCTTGCACTGCTTCATGCCCAGTGAAATGCGGCGGCGGTCCTCGTCGATCTCCAGAATCATCACCTCGACCTCGTCGCCCAACTGCACCACGCGCGAGGGATGCACGTTCTTGTTGGTCCAGTCCATTTCGGACACGTGCACCAGCCCCTCGATGCCCTGCTCGATCTCGACGAACGCGCCGTAGTCGGTGAGGTTGGAAACCGTGCCGAACAGGCGGGTGCTGGGAGGATAGCGGCGCGAGAGCCCCACCCACGGGTCTTCGCCAAGCTGTTTCAGCCCCAGGGAAACGCGATTCTTTTCCTGATCGAATTTGAGGATCTTGGCGGTGACTTCATCACCGACGTTGAGAACCTCGGAGGGGTGCTTGACGCGGCGCCACGCCAGATCGGTGATGTGAAGCAGGCCGTCGATGCCGCCCAAGTCGACGAACGCGCCGTAATCCGTGATGTTCTTGACGATACCCTTGACCGTTGCGCCTTCCTGAAGGCTGGCGAGCAGCGCTTCTCGTTCCGCGCCCTGGCTGGCTTCGAGCACGGCACGGCGCGATACCACCACGTTGTTGCGCTTGCGGTCGAGCTTGATGACCTTGAATTCGAGATTCTTGCCTTCGTAGGGGTTGGTGTCCTTCACCGGGCGGATATCCACCAGCGAACCGGGAAGGAACGCACGAATGCCGTTCACCATGACCGTGAGCCCGCCCTTGACCTTGCCGTTGACCAGGCCCTGCACCAGGGTGCCCTGTTCCATCGCTTTTTCCAGATCGTGCCAGGCGGCCAGGCGCTTGGCTTTTTCCCGCGACAGGCGGGTTTCCCCGTAGCCATCCTCGAGCGCTTCGATCGCGACGGTCACATAGTCGCCGGGCTTGACCTCGAGTTCGCCGCGGTCGTTCTTAAACTCATCTGCCGAGATGAAGCTTTCCGACTTCAGGCCGGCGTTCACCACGACGAAATTGGGATCCACACGCACCACTTCGGCCGTGATGACTTCACCTGCACGCATCTCCTTTCGCGTCAGGCTTTCTTCGAACATCGCGGCAAAGTTATTCTCGGAGGTGGCGACGTCAGGGGTTTGGATTTCGGTTGTCATAAGAAGGGGGGACTCGGAAAAATTTATTGCCTGAAACGGGGTTGGTTAATGAACCCGTCAACGGCGAAAAAAACCCTCCTGGGGCGTGCAACTGCCGGCAGTTTGCGGGTCTGATTCAGCGGGACGGGGCCCGGCGCTGCACAGATTCGAACCACTGGATTACCTGGGCGACCGCCTCTTCTATTGAAAGTCCAGTGGTGTCAAGAACTTGCGCGTCTGCACTCTTCTGCAGAGGGGCCACGCTGCGTGCGCTATCGCGTGCGTCGCGTTGGCTGATCTCCTGCAAAAGGGTGGCTAGATTAGCATCGAAACCTTTGTCTATCAACTGTTTATAGCGGCGCAGCGCACGCTCCTCGGCGGACGCGGTGAGGAACACCTTGAGGACCGCATCGGGAAACACCACTGTGCCCATGTCACGCCCGTCGGCGACCAGCCCCGGGGGACGGCGAAATGCCCGCTGGCGTGGAATAAGCCCTTGACGCACTTCAGGAATCGCCGCGATCCTGGAAGCGGTCGCAGAGACTTCTTCGGCGCGAATGGCTTCGGTGACATCCTCGCCGCCGAGATGAATGTTGTCGCCGTGAAACTCCACCGGCAACGATTGCGCGAGGCGTCCGAGTGCCCCCGCATCCTCCGTCGCGAATCCTTGCCGCATCGCCGCCAGCGCCACCAGCCGGTAGAGCGCACCGCTGTCGAGATAATGAAATCCGAGTCGTTGCGCCACCTGCCGCGCGACCGTGCCTTTCCCGGAAGCGGACGGCCCATCGATGGCGATGAGCGGCACCGCCGCGCCGGCCGTGATCTCGGCAAAGCGATCGAAAAAATCCGGAAACGTCTTGTCCACGCACTTCGGATCGATGATGCGAACCGCCACGCCGCCGAGCGCGACAAGGGCGAAGCACATCGCCATCCGATGATCGCCGTAAGTATCAATCACTGCGTCAGGCGTAAGGCGTGAGGCGAGAGGCGGCGTAACAAGCAGAAAATCGGCGCCCTCCTCCACCGTAGCCCCGACCTTGCGCAGTTCGGTTGCCATCGCCGCGATGCGGTCGGTTTCCTTCACGCGCCAGCTGGCGATGTTGCGAAGCCGGCACTTGCCGTCAGCGAACAGCGCTGTCACGGCGAGTGTCATTGCCGCGTCGGGGATGTAATTGAGATCCAGGTCGAAGGCTTTCAGCCGGCCCGTCACCGGCGCGCGCGCTTCGATCCAGTTCTCTCCCATGTCGATGCGCGCCCCCATCCCGGCCAGCACCGTCGCAAAGTTGACGTCGCCCTGGATGCTGTTGCGGCCCACGCCTTCCACCCGCACCGGCCCACCGCCGATCGCGCCGGCAGCAAGAAAATACGAAGCGCCTGAGGCGTCGCCCTCGACGAACATTTCCCCGGGACTGTGGAACCGAGTGTTCGCAGGAATCGTGAACGACGTCCAGCCTGTGCGGCGCACCTGCACGCCGAAGCGCGCCATCATGTTGAGGGTGATCTCGACGTAGGGTTTGGAAATCAGGTCGCCGACGACTTCAATCGTCGTCTGCCTGCCGGTCAGCGGCAGCGCCATCAGCAGCGCGGTCAGGAACTGGCTGGAAACCTCGCCGCTCAACCGCACCTTGCCCGCATCGCGGATTTTTCCCGGCTGGATTTCCAGCGGCGGAAAACCTTCCTTGCCCAGATAGCGCACGTCGGCGCCAAGTTGGCGCAACGCATCCACCAGGTCGCCGATCGGGCGCTCGTGCATTCGCGGTACACCGGACAACCGGTAATGCCCGCCGCAAAGAGCCAGCGCCGCAGTCAGCGGCCGCAACACAGTGCCGGCGTTGCCAAGGAACAAATCCGCGCTTTTTACCGGAAACGGACCGCCGCAGCCGCTGACGCTCAGGCGCCCCGGCTCCTTCCCCTTCTGCAACTTCACGCCCAGCTTTTCGAGCGATTCGAGCATGCGGTCCACGTCGTCCGCGGCGAGCAAATCGTGAACGTCCGTGGTCCCGCGCGCAAGCGCGGCCAGCAGCAGCACGCGGTTGGAAATGCTCTTCGAGCCCGGCAGGCGCAACTTGCCCGCCGCCCGCTCGCAAGGTCCAAGTTCCAGGAACTCAGGGTAGGCGGCCATGCCTCACGATCCGTTGCGTATCCAGGCATTGCGCGCGCTGCGCGCGGCTTCGAATATACGCTCGATCTCCACGCTATCGGCCTGACGCAGGTGTTGCGCCAGTTCCGCGAGTTGCTGCTGATACGTCTCGATGTCGGCCAGCAAGGCTTCACGATTCGAAAGCGCTATGTCGCGCCACATTTCCGCAGAGCTGCCGGCGATGCGGGTGAAGTCGCGGAAGCCGCCCGCAGCGAAACCGAACAGCGTTTCCGCGTCCGGCCTGGTCGCGATCATGTGCACCAGCGTATAGGCAAGCATGTGTGGAAGGTGGCTCACCGCGGAGAACACGCGATCGTGATCCTTCGGGGTCATGCGGCTCACTCGGGCACCGCAGGCCTTCCACATCGCCTCTGCGCGATCGACCGCGGCGGCCTGGTTTTCTTCGATAGGCGTGAGCACCACGTTCCTGCCATCGAACAGGCCGGCATTGGCGGCATCCACGCCGGTCATTTCGGCACCGGCAATCGGGTGTCCCGGAACTACGTACGCAAGATGCCGGGGGGCGATGCGCCGCGCCGCCGCGACGAAATCCTGCTTGGTGCTGCCGGCGTCGGTGACCAGTACTCCCGGCGTCAGTGCATCGGCAAGCGCACCCAGCACGCGCTGGTTCTGCTGCACCGGCACCGCAATCAGAATCGCGTCGGCCCCCTTGACCGCAACCGCGATGTCCTCGATCGCATCGTCGATCACACCAAGTTCGAGCGCCCGGGCGACGTTGGCGCGGCCGCGGCCGACGCCAATCACGCGGCGAACCTTTCCGGCACGCCGGAGCGCAGCCGCCACCGATCCGCCGATCAGGCCGACACCAATGACGACCAGTCTGTCGCTATGGAAATTGCTCAAGGAGATTTCGACGTGCGCTGCCCAAACCTCAGCGCAGGTCCGCCAAGACCGTTTCAAGCACAGCGAGAAAGCGCGCGTTTTCCGCCTCCGTTCCGACGGTCACGCGCAGATACTCGGGCATGCCGTAACTTGCGATCGGCCGCACAATCACGCCATGCCCGAGCAGGCGCTGGAAAACTTCGGCGGCTCGCGGCACCTTGACGCTGACGAAATTGCCGTAGGACGGAATCCATGACAGCCCCAGTCGCTTGAAGCCGGCGGTCAGCATCTGCATGCCCTGAGCGTTGAGCGCGCGACTTTTTTGCACGAAGTCCTGGTCGGCGAGTGCGGCGATAGCAGCCGCCTGGGCGATGCTGCTGACGTTGAACGGTTGCCGGACGCGGTTCATCAGGTCGGCAACCCGCGGATGGGCAAACGCGAAGCCAACCCTGAGCCCTGCGAGTCCGTAAGCCTTGGAGAAGGTGCGCGAGACGACCAGGTTGGGAAACCGCTCGAGCCATTTCAGGCTGTCGCCGCGCAGCCCGGGATCGAGGTATTCGTAGTACGCCTCGTCGAGCACCAGCAGCACGTCCGCCGGCACTTTGCGCAGAAAGGCATGGAGGGCGTCCGGAGACAGCAAGGTGCCGGTCGGGTTGTTCGGATTGGCAACGAAGACGACGCGCGTGTCGCCTCGGACTGCCCGCGCCATGGCGTCGAGATCGTGGCCGAATTCGCGAGCCGGCACTTCGATCCCCGCGGCGCCGGTGGCCTGCGTCGCCAACAGATATACGGAGAATGCATGCTGCGAGTAAACCGCCGACGCGCCGGGTGCAAGAAAGGCGTGCGCCGCCATTTCCAGCACATCGTTCGAGCCGTTGCCGAGCACGATGCGCTCGGCTGCGACACCATACATTCTTGCCAGCGCCATGCGCAGCTCGAAACCGTTTCCGTCGGGATAACGCGCCACTTCCTCGAGCGCCGCGCGCATCGCCACCAACGCTTTCGGGCTTGCGCCCAGCGGATTCTCGTTGGAGGCGAGCTTGACGATGCTCTCCTCCTTCAATCCCATCTCCCGCGCCAGCTCCGAAATGGATTTGCCCGGCTTATACGGGGCAATGGCGCGGACATACGACGGCGAACGCTCGCAAACGTCGACGATGCCCTGCAGCGACGACACGGTATTCATTGCGCGGCCACCGGATAGGAACCGAGGATCTTGAGGAAGGCCGCGAGCCCGCGCATTTCATCCAGCGCGCGTGCGACCTTGTGCTCCGTCTGGTGGCCTTCAAGGTCCACGAAAAACACGTATTCCCACAGCCCGGTGCGCGACGGCCGCGATTCCAGCCGCGTCATGCTCACCCCGCAGCGCGCCAGCGGCGTCAACAACTCGTGAATCGCGCCCGGGATGTTGCGGGTGGACATCACGAGCGAGGTCTTGTCGTTGCCGGACGGCGGCACCTCCTGCCTGGAAATCACCGCAAACCGCGTCGTGTTGTTCGGTTCGTCCTCGATATTGGCAGCCAGGACCGGCAGTCCGTAGTGCTCCGCCGCGGAACGGCCGGCGATGGCCGCGGCATCGGCCTGCGCCGCCGCCATGCGCGCGGCCTCGGCGTTGCTCGCCACCGGCACCAGTTCGGCATGCGGACAGTACTGGTTCAGCCAGCGGCTGCACTGCGCAAGGCTCTGCGCGTGCGAGTAAATCCGCTTGACCGCACTGATCATCGCCGACCCAGACAGCAGATTCTGGTGGACCGGCAGGACCACTTCTCCGCAGATCCTCAGCGGCGTGGACAGCAGATTGTCAAGAGTGCGTCCGACCGCGCCCTCGGTGGAATTTTCCACCGGCACGACCCCGTATCCGACGCTGCCGGCCTCGACGGTGCGAAAGACCTCGTCTATCGAACCGCAAAGCGTCGCCGGTGCCTGGCTGCCGAAGTGCTTCACCACCGCCTCCTCGCTGAACGTGCCTTTCGGTCCCAGGCAGGCGACCGAAAACGCGTCTTCCAGCGCCCGGCACGCGGAGATGATCTCGGTGAACAGGTGCATCACGGCCTGGTCAGGCAATGGGCCGGGATTGCGCTCGACGAGGTGCCTCAGCACCTGCGCCTCGCGTTCGGGCCGATAAACCGGGCCATCGCCTTTGAGCTTGCCGATGGCGTGCGCTGCCGCCGCGCGCTCGCTGACCAGCTTCAGGATCTCCCGGTCCATCGCATCGATGCGGCTGCGCAGTTGCTTGAGCTCATCCGACATCACGACGCCTCCGAGGGCAGGTAGCGCACCGCCAGCACGCCTTCGATAGTGGCTATCCTGTCGGACACTTCTGAGGGTACCGGGCTGTCCACATCGACCAGCGTGTAGGCCATG
This sequence comes from uncultured Alcaligenaceae bacterium, assembly GCA_964650365.1. Classification (GTDB taxonomy): domain Bacteria; phylum Pseudomonadota; class Gammaproteobacteria; order Burkholderiales; family JACQAP01; genus JACQAP01. Next base: position 7,152 of record CAZYTR010000053.1, read on the forward strand.
TCCTTTTTCGATTTGTTGAGCATGTTGTGAATGTTAAGGCCGGCCTGCGCGACCGCGGTAGAGATCTGCCCCACCATGTTGGGCACGTTGGCATTGGCGATGCCGAGCCGGTAGGGGGACTCGCGCACCATGCTCACGTCAGGGAAATTCACCGCGTTGCGGACGTTGCCGTTTTCCAGATACTCGCGCACCTGCTCCACCACCATCACCGCACAATTTTCCTCGGCCTCGCGGGTCGAAGCGCCCAGATGCGGCAGAGCGACCACGCCCGAATGCCCGCGAAAACTGTCGCTGGGGAAATCGCAGATGTAGGCCTTGAGGCGCTTGGCTTCAAGCGCCTGCAGCACCGCACCGTTGTCGACGATGCCTTCCCGGGAAAAATTGAGCAGCACCGCGCCGTGCTTCATCAGGCCGATGCGTTTGGCTTCGATCAGGTTGCGGGTCTGGTCCAGCAGGGGCACATGGATGGTTACGAAGTCGCTGTTACGCATCACTTCCTCGATGCTGTGCGCCTTCTTGACCTGGGATGGCAGGCTCCAGGCCGCGTCCACCGTGATTTCAGGATCGAAGCCGTGCACGTTCATGCCCAGCTTGATCGCGGCGTCCGCGACCAGGCTGCCGATCCTTCCCAGTCCGATGATGCCGAGCATATGGTGCGGCAGCTCGATACCGGTGTAGTGCTTCTTGCCTTCCTCGACCGCCTTGTTGATCACTTCGTCGGCCCCGGAAAGCTCATCGACGAAGCGCATGGCGGGGATCAGATTGCGCGCCGCCATCAACATGCCTGCAAGAACCAGCTCCTTGACCGCATTGGCATTGGCGCCGGGAGCATTGAACACCGGCACACCACGCTTGTTCATCGCCGCTACCGGGATATTGTTGGTCCCGGCTCCGGCGCGGCCAATTGCCTTCACCGACTGCGCAATGTCTATCTCGTGCATGTCGTGCGAACGAACAAGGATCGCGTCCGGCGACTGTACGTGCGAGCCCACCGAATAGCGTTCCCCGGGCAACCGCTTCAAGCCGACCGGGGAAATCGAATTGAGCGTCAGGATGCGCAGACGGTCAGCCATGTCGGGCCTCGAACTCGCGCATGAACTGGACCAGTGCCCTGACTCCTTCCACCGGCATGGCGTTGTAAATCGACGCGCGCATGCCGCCCACCGAGCGGTGACCCTTTAACTGGGTCAGCCCCCGCCCTTTGGCCTGTTTGAGGAACTCCTCGTCCAGTGAGTCGTCCTTGAGCCGGAACGGGATGTTCATGATCGAGCGATCCTCCTTGGTCACCGGACTGGTGAAAAACCGGCTGGCGTCGAGAAACTCGTAAATCAGGCCACTCTTGAGAAGGTTGACCTTTTCCATCTCGCCCAGCCCTCCCATTTTCTTCAGCCACTGGAATACCAGTCCGGCAATATAGAGCGCGTACGTGGGCGGCGTGTTGTACATCGACTCGTTATCGGCGTGGATCTTGTAGTCGAGCATCGCCGGGGTGCCCGGCATTGCCTGGCCGATCAGGTCCTCGCGCACGATCACGATGGTCAGTCCGGCAGGCCCGATGTTCTTCTGCGCGCCCGCATAGATCACGCCGAATTTCGACACGGCCAGCGGCCGCGCCAGAATGTGCGAAGACATGTCCGCCACCAGCGGCACGCCACCGATATCGGGCAGCCAGTGATACTCGATGCCGCCGATGGTTTCGTTGGAAGTGATGTGCACGTACCCCGAGTCCGGGCTGAGCTTCCACGCAGCCTGTTTCGGCACGTAACTGAAATTCCTGTCCGCCGAACTCGCCGCCACGTTGGCGTTGCAGAACCTCCCGGCCTCGGCAATTGCCTTCTTGGCCCATTCGCCGGTATGAATGTAATCGGCCGACTTTTTTCCGCGCAACAGGTTCATCGGCACCATGGCGAATTGCGCAGTTGCCCCGCCTTGCAGGAACAGAACTTTGTAATTCGCCGGAATGGCAAGCAACGCGCGCAGGTTGGCTTCCGCTGCTTGCGCGATCGCGATGAATTCCTTGCTGCGGTGACTCATTTCCATGACCGACATGCCGCTGCCCTGCCAGTCGAGCAATTCGTCGCGCGCCTGCTCCAGGACCGCCTGCGGCAGGACCGCCGGTCCCGGACTGAAGTTGAAAACTCTTGCCACTTTTTTCCTTCGTTCCATGGATCGAAATTCACTGCAGACTGCGTCAACTCGTCTCGCCCTCGCCCTTGTCCTGGTCCGGGAGTCCGTCAGTGGACTCGTTGCGTTCCGCACCGGCGTCCGGATGAGAGGCGGTCTGCGCTTCGGGCGCTGAGTCCTGCCCCGTGCCCACATCGTCATCCTTGTCCACGATCTTCTGCAGGCCCGCGAGCTTCTCTTCCGGACCGAGGTTGATCAGCGTCACCCCCTGGGTGGAACGGCTCATTTCGCGTATTTCCTTGATCCGGGTGCGGATCAGCACGCCGCCGGTGGTAATGAGCATGATTTCGTCGCTTTCCTCGACCAGCGTGGCCGCCACCACATTGCCGTTGCGGGCACTGGTCTGGATCGCGATCATCCCCTGTGTGCCGCGGCCGTGGCGGGTGTACTCGGCGATCGGAGTGCGTTTGCCGTACCCATTCTCAGTGGCCGTGAGTACCGATACGGTCTCGTTGTCCGCCACCAGCAGCGAAATGACTTTCTGGCCACCCGAGAGCCGCATGCCGCGCACGCCGCGCGCCACGCGCCCCATCGGCCGCACGTCCTGCTCGTCGAAACGCACCGCCTTGCCGGCGTCAGAGAACAGCATGATGTCCTGCTGGCCTTCGGTGAGGGCCACGCCAATCAGGTAGTCCCCCTCCTCCAGATCCACCGCGATGATTCCGGACGGGCGCGGGCGCGAAAAATCGGAAAGCGGCGTCTTCTTGACCGTGCCGTTGGACGTGGCCATGAACACGTACTTGTGCTCGTCGAACTCCTTGACCGGCAGGATCGCGGTGATCTTCTCGCCATCCACCAGCGGCAGCAGGTTGACGATGGGTTTTCCGCGGCTGGCGCGCCCGCCCTGCGGCACGTTGTACACCTTGATCCAGTACAGGCGCCCCCGATTGGAGAAGCACAGCACGTAGTCATGCGTATTGGCGATGAACAGGTTGTCGATGAAATCGTCTTCCTTGGTCGCCGTGGCCTGCTTGCCCCGGCCACCGCGCTTCTGCGCGGTGTAGTCGGCGAGCGGCTGGGCCTTCACGTAGCCGGTATGAGACAGCGTCACCACCACGTCCTGGGACGCAATCAGGTCCTCCATGCTGAGGTCCTGGGCGTCCATCACGATTTCGCTGCGGCGTTCATCGCCGAACTGGCTGCGGGTCGCCGCGAGCTCGTCGGCGATGATCATGGTGATGCGCTCCGGCTTGGCAAGGATGTCGAGCAGGTCGGCAATGTTTTCCATGACCTCCTTGTACTCGCTGACGATCTTCTCCTGCTCCAGCCCGGTCAGGCGCTGCAATTGCATTTCCAGGATGCGCTGCGCCTGCACCTCGGAGAGCCGGTAGCCGTTGGACTGCAATCCATAGTCGCGTCCCAGCCCTTCGGGGCGCGAAGCGGAGACCTCGGCTTGCGCCAGCATGTCCTCCACCAGTTGCGAGCGCCACATGCGCGACATCAATTCACGCTTGGCTTCAGCCGGAGCGGGCGCAGCCTTGATCAGCGCAATAACCTCATCGACGTTGGAAAGCGCCACCGCCAGTCCTTCCAGGATGTGGCCGCGCTCGCGCGCCTTGCGCAATTCGAATACCGCGCGGCGGGTAACGACTTCGCGCCGGTGGCGCAGAAAGGCGTCGAGAATCTCCTTCAGATTCAACAGGCGCGGCTGGCCGTCCACCAACGCCACCATGTTCATCCAGAACGTGTCCTGCATCTGCGTTTCTTTGTACAGGTTGTTGAGGATGACTTCGGGGACTTCACCGCGCTTGAGCTCGAGCACCACGCGCATGCCGGACTTGTCGGATTCGTCTCTGATCTCGGAGAGGCCATCGAGGCGCTTGTCGCGCACCAGCTCGCCGATCTTGATAAGGAGCGCCGACTTGTTTACCTGGTACGGCAACTCGTCGATGACGATGGCCTGACGGTTGCCCTTTTCCATCTCCTCGATGTGAGTGCGGGCGCGGATTACCACGCGGCCGCGCCCGGTGCGGTAACCCTCCTTGACTCCCGCGGTGCCGTAAATGATTCCGCGGGTCGGGAAGTCCGGCCCCTGAATGATCTCCATCAGCCCGTCGACGCTGATTTCGGGCCGCTCAAGGATTGCCAGGCAGGCATCGACGACTTCGCGCAGGCTGTGCGGGGGAACGTTGGTGGCCATCCCCACCGCTATACCGGCAGAGCCGTTGATCAGCAGATTGGGAATCCTGGTGGGCAGGACACTGGGCTCCTGCTCCTTGCCATCGTAGTTCGGGACGAAATCGACGGTTTCCTTGTCGATATCGGCGAGCAACTCGGAGGCGATCCTCTCCAGTCGGCACTCCGTATAGCGATATGCCGCCGCCGAATCGCCGTCCACGGAACCGAAATTTCCCTGTCCGTCAATCAGGGTGAAGCGCATCGAGAAGTCCTGCGCCATGCGCACCAGGGCTTCGTAGGTGGCGCTATCCCCGTGCGGATGGTATTTGCCGAGCACATCGCCGACCACGCGCGCGCATTTCACGTAAGGCCGATTCCAGACGTTATTGGCCTCGTGCATGGCAAACAGGATGCGGCGGTGCACCGGCTTGAGGCCGTCTCTTACGTCCGGTAGCGCGCGCCCCACGATCACGCTCATCGCGTAGTCGAGGTAAGAGCGGCGCATCTCCTCTTCGAGGCTGATGGGGAGGGTTTCTTTGGCGAATTGATCCATCAGGAAAGCTCAGTTTTCTTATTGCAAACAGTCACGATTCTGTCCCGCTCGACCCGATAGACGTGCCAGGACCTTTGTACGGGATGGCTTGCTGGGAAGCCCCTTGGATTCTTTCCAGCGCAAGCCTTGCATTTTATCATGGCACTTCTCCCCGAGACATTCTCCGGCGCACCTTTTTGCGTGACCTCGAAGGTGTATCAGCCCTCAGCAATGCGGCGATGTTGCATCCGCAGTCTCGGCGCCGCAGCAAACCGCCGCGATTCAACGGGTGTTTAGACGTTGTTAAGCGGCCCGGGAATGGGCAATAATGCGGGAGTCCTTGACCGGCATGATCAGGAGAACCCGAAATGCGACCCAAGACCAATCGGCTGTTGATGTTGTTGATCAGCGCAATGCTTGCGGGCTGCGCCAGCCAGACCGAGCGCAGCAGTTCCGGCGGCGGTGCGGAACAAGCGCAGGCCCCGGCACCGACCCCCTCGCCCGCGTATGTGCCAGAGGGTGAAAGTGTCCAGTTCGTCGATCGCCCGCTCGAGGTACCACCGCTACCAGCCCAGATTGCGAAAGCGCCGGAGAAACCGAAAGTCACGTACGAGGCCGAGCCCGACGAAGAACTCGGAGTCCTCGGCGCGGCACCGGACGAGTCCGGCACGTTGGAGTACGAGGGAGACGACCTCGTAGCGATGGACCGCGTGGCCGACGAACCCGAAGAAGAACTCGGAGTCCTCGGCGCTGCACCGGACGACTCCGGCATGATGCAGGAACCGGAAGAAGACCTCGCCGCAATGGACAGCACGGCCGACGTACCCGATGAAGAACTCGGAGTCCTCGGTACGCAAACGGACGACTCCGGCATGATGCAGGAACCGGAAGAAGACCTCGCAGCAATGGACAGCACGACCCACGAACCTGAAGAGGAAGCTGCCGAGCCGGCGCAGGTGGTCGACGAAGCTGAAGAGGAAGCTGACGAACCGGCGCAGGTGGCCAGCGAACCGGCGCAGGTGGCCAGCCAACCCACGCAGGTGGCCGAAAAACCTGTGGCCAGGACGCCGGTGAGAATCAGCTTTGAAGCAGAACCGCTGTTCAGTTTCGACAAGTCGGTTATTCGCAGCGATCAGCGCGGCAAACTCGACGCATTTGTCGCCAGCCTGAAGGGGACGCAATACGACTCGATCGATGTCATCGGGCACGCCGATCTCATCGGCTCCGAGGATTACAATCTGAATCTGTCACAACGCCGTGCCAACGCGGTGAGGACCTATCTGGTGCGCCAGGGCGTCCCCACCGGCAAGATCAACGCCGAGGGACGCGGCGAATCTGAGCCGGTGACCGCAGGTGCCTGCCGCACCCAGCGCGGCAAGGCGCTGATTGCCTGCCTGGAGCCAGACCGCCGCGTGGATGTGAGCGTCACTGCGACCAAGCCTGCCGACTGACACGGAAGAATGACGAGAAGCGAGTGAAAGCCCTGCATTTGCAGGGCTTTTTTTTGAGGCCTCCATGCAGGAAATGAACGCAAGCTTTTCCGCCGACACCGTCATCGAGGCGCGCTGGGTGATTCCCGTCGAACCGCAAGGCGTCGTGCTCAACGACCATGCCGTGGCTATCGCCGGGGAGCGCATCGCCGCAGTTCTGCCGCGAGATGAAATGCGCCGGCGCTGCAAGGCTGGCCGAACGCTCGACCTTTCAACCCACGCGCTGATTCCGGGGCTGGTGAATCTTCATACGCACGCGGCGATGACGCTTATGCGGGGACTGGCCGATGACCTCCGGCTGATGGACTGGCTGGAAAAACACGTCTGGCCCGCCGAAGCACGGCACGTCTCGGCGCAGTTCGTGTACGACGGCACGCTGATGGCTTGCGCGGAAATGCTGCGCGGTGGCGTCACCTGTTTCAACGACATGTATTTTTTCCCGGAAATGGCCGGCCGCGCCGCATTGGATGCCGGAATGCGTGCCGCTCTGGGAATCGTGCTCATCGAACTTCCCACCGTGTATGCCGCCGACGCCCAGGACTATCTGCGCAAGGGCCTGGCGATGCGCGACGAACTCAAGAACGAGCCGTTGTTGTCCTTCTGCATGGCGCCGCATGCCCCCTACACTGTCAGCGACAGGAGTTTCGAGCAGATCCTTACGTTGTCCGAGCAATTGCAGATCCCGATCAACACGCACCTGCACGAAACGCGCGAAGAAATCCGTGAGAGTGAAAGCAAGTTCGGAATGCGACCGCTTGCCCGGCTGGAAAAGTTGGGCCTGCTGGGCCCGAGTTTCATCGCCGTTCACGGCGTCCACCTCGATCCAGCCGAGATTGCATTGCTGGCGGGGCTTGGCGCCTCGGTAGCGCATTGCCCCTCGTCGAACCTCAAGCTTGCCAGCGGCTTCGCGCCGGTGGGCGCCATGCTGTCTGCGGGAATGAACGTCGGCCTTGGCACCGACGGCGCGGCAAGCAACAACCGGCTCGACGTACTTTGCGAAATGCGGCTTGCAGCGCTGCTTGCAAAGGCGGCGAGCGGCGACGCGGAAACGCTTCCCGCGCATGTCGCGCTGCGCATGGCCACACTCAACGCGGCCAGAGCGTTGGGCCTGGAACAGAAAATAGGGTCGGTCGAGGCTGGAAAGCTCGCGGACATGTGCGTCGTGAACCTGGCGTCGATCGAACTGTCTCCCTGCTATGACCCGGCCTCGCAGTTGGTCTATGCTGCTGGTCGGGAGAATGTCAGCCACGTCTGGGTTGGCGGCAAGCTGCTGGTCGAGGAAGGCCGGTTGCTGCAGGTTGACGAGAAGGCCGTTGTGCGCAAGGCCAATGAATGGCAATCGCGTATCGCGGCATCAAATTGAGTGGAGCATCAGCCTGAGATGATCAACGTCGATCCGCTTGAACTCGAAAAGTTCAGCCAGCTTGCCCACCGCTGGTGGGATCCGAACAGCGAGTTCAAGCCCCTGCACGACATCAATCCGCTGCGGCTGGATTACATCGATCGCATGGCGAATCTGCGGGGAAAGAAGGTGCTCGATGTCGGTTGCGGCGGAGGCCTGCTGTCAGAGGCGATGGCTGCCCGAGGCGCAAAGGTAACCGGTATAGACATGGCCGACAGGTCCCTGAAAGTGGCGCAAATGCACCTGTTGGAGAGCATGCTCGACGTGGAATACCGCAAGGTGGAGGTCGAGCAACTTGCCAGGGAACAGCCGCATCACTATGACGTCGTCACCTGCATGGAGATGCTGGAGCACGTTCCCGACCCGGCAAGCGCCGTCAATGCGTGCGCCGGCTTGCTCGCGCCCGGCGGCCGGTGTTTTTTTTCCACCATCAACCGCAGCCTGAAGGCGTATCTGTTCGCCATCGTCGGCGCGGAGTACGTCCTGAAATTGCTGCCGCGAGGCACGCACGACTATTCCAGGTTTATCACCCCCGCGGAACTGGGGCGTTTTTGCCGCGTCGCCGGACTGTCACCGCAAGGCGTGACGGGGATGACCTACAACCCGTTCACCCGGACTTATGCGCTGGGGACGGACAGTTCTGTGAATTACATCCTCAGCGCGCAGGCGGCCTGACCCGGACACGATGACGCTCATTCTGCATAGGCGTTTGTACTTGGCGATTTCACGGTTGGCAGGACATCCATGGAGGACTACATCATGAAGACAAGGCTCTTGTTCGTACTGGCGGTATTCGGCATGGTGGGCGCGATACAGGGCTGTGCGCTCAAACCACAGAACCTGCGTATAGATCCAATGGTGAAAGTGAATGAATCCGCCGTGGGCAACAGCAGGATCATCGGACTTGGGGTAACTGATTCACGCCCCGACAGAAAGCTCGGCGAAGTCGGCGATCCGAACACCAAGATGGTGGACGTCAGGGTGGATGAGGACCCGAGTGCGGCAGTGTATGAACGCCTGCGCGAGGCCCTTGCCAAACTCGGTTTCTCCGTGGTTCCGTACAGCGACGCGATGGAACGTACGCTTCGGGTGGAGATCCGCAATCTCGATCTGACGTCGGTCAAGACGGCGTTTACGTTCGAAACCGAGTTACGTGCGGCGGTCGGCGCACGCGTCGCCAACGGCCCGGAGTATTACGACCGACAGTACAACGTCCGGACCCGCAAGGACGGTGCTGCGCCACCCTTCGAAAAGGACAGCACCTTGCTGGTGAACACCGCGATTTCGCAGGCTCTGGAGGACATGCTGTCCGACGAGCAGTTAGTGGAACTGCTCGCGAAGTAGGAATCCAAGAACCCCATGGCGGTACCTGTGGCCCTGCCAAGGCGTGGCGTGCTCTTCGATCTCGACGGCACGCTGGCGGATACTGCGCCGGACCTGGGCTTTTCGCTGAATCATCTGCGTCTCGCGCGCGGCATGCCTGAATTGCCGGCAGAGGCAGTCAGGCCGCAGGCCTCATCCGGCGCGCGTGGACTGTTGAAAATCGGCTTCGGCATCGAACCGGGTCAAAGCGGCTACGAGGCCTTGCGCGACGAGTTCCTGGACATTTACGGAGAGCATCTTGCCCGCAGCAGCCGGCTTTTCCCGGGCGTCCCGGCACTTCTGGAGCAGATAGAACGGCGGGGTTTGCGCTGGGGCATTGTCACCAACAAGGCAGAACGATTTACTTTTCCCCTGCTGCGCGCACTGGCCCTGATGGAACGTGCCGCATGCGTGATCTGCGGCGATACCACGCCGAACCCTAAGCCGCATCCGGCGCCATTGCTCGCCGCGGCGGAAAAGCTCGGCGTTTCCCCGCGGCAATGCATTTATGTCGGCGACGACGAACGCGACGTTCAAGCCGGGCATGCAGCGGGAATGCCTGTCGTGGTGGCACGATACGGCTATCTCGGCAATGGAACGCCCCCTGAAATGTGGGGTGCGGACGGTTTCGTCGATGCCCCCGCAGACCTGCTGGGTGTTCTTTTTGACGGGGCAGCGCGGCCGATCTGATAGAATAACTGCGACTCCGCTTGAAACCTTCCGGAGCCGGCACTATCTAAAGTTTCACATGGGGGCGACCTGGTCTCGACGTGGGTCGCGAAGCAGTGCAGTGCATACCAAGGCCCAGTTACCTTGTTAATACAGCTGGAAAACGTATAGTCGCTAACGACGAACGTTACGCTCTAGCCGCCTAAACCCGGCCGGACTCCGCACCGGTTCTCTCATGGGCCGGGCTGGGCAACCAGCAGCGGAGCCATATACGTGAGATCGTGCTGCCGTGGGTCACTTATTGCAGCATTAAATCCAAGGTGACTCGCTGCTTCCCAGCCTGTCGGCCGGCGTGGAAGTGGTTAGATCAAATGACCTGACTAAGTATGTAGGACTGCCTGTAGAGGGCTTGCGGACGGCGGTTCGATTCCGCCCGCCTCCACCAATCAAACGAAAGGCCACCAGCAAATGGTGGTCTTTTCGTTTGTAGGGCGGCCGGACGAGAATCGCCTGGTTCGACAATCCGATGTCCGGAACCACAATGATGTCGGCGCCCGCAAATTCCTGGCCCGCGATGGTCCGCCCCATGATTCAGCGTGGTGTTGAATGGCATCGGTTCGGTTCTCGTCCCGTTGAAACCGGGGCAGGAAACGAGAGGGCGATTTCACGGTTCCACATGGATCAATATACGTATCATTGCCTTTTGGCATGATCCCGGCCTGATTATCCGATGATGCTTGCTTCACCGCGCCGCATCTGTGTCGCACTTCTTCTTGCGATTGCACTTGCGTTCGCGTCGCAAGCCCAGGTTCTGGAACCCTCCCAGGGACAGATGGTCTTGCATCTGCTCGACTACATTTCTGTCGAGTATCCCCGGTTCGTCAAGGCTGGCAAAGTCATCAACGCGGCCGAGTACGCCGAGCAAGTCGAGTTCTCGGCTCAGGTCGCAGACTCCGTCAGGAGTTTCCCCGCGCACCCGGAAAAAGACGCACTAGTGGCGTCCGCGGCAATGGTAGCCAGGCTGATCGCCGACAAGGGTGACAGCGCCAAGATCTCGCAAGGCGCGCGAGATTTGCAGCGTAGCTTGATCAAGGCTTACAGGATTCAGATTGCGCCCGTGCGCGCACCCGATCTGAGCAATGCGGCCACGTTGTTCCAGTCGAACTGCGCGGCCTGCCATGGCGTTGCCGGCGACGGCAAGGGCCCGAAAGCGGCCGCGCTGGAGCCGCGGCCGACGAATTTTCAGGACCATGCCCGCCAATTCGAGCGCAGCGTTTACGGTCTCTACAACACCATCAGCCTCGGCGTCGAGGGCACTTCGATGCAGGCCTTCGGCAATCTGCGCGCGGACGAACGCTGGGCACTCGCGTTCTACGTGAGTCAGTTCGTCTCCACTGACGACGAACGTGATCAGGGCGGGCAACTCTGGGAGCGCCCGGGGATGCGAACGTTGTTTCCCGGCCTGTCGGACCTCGTTGGCGCCACTCCCGCTGAGACGCTGCGCGTCGGCGTGTCCGCGTATCAGCTGCTCGCATACCTGCGCGCGCATCCCGCAATAATTCCCTCGCAGGACAGCACTTCCCCGTTGGCGATTGCGACCGCCAAAATCCGGGCGAGCGTCGAACTGTATCGACAGGGAAACCGCGAAGCCGCGCTCGAGGCCGCGATCAGTGCTTACCTGGAAGGTTTCGAACTCGCGGAGGCTGGCCTCGACCGGGTCGACCACGGCCTGCGCAACCGCATCGAACAGGACATGATGGCCTACCGCAGCCTGATCAAAGGCGCAGCCGCCGTGGAGATCGTCGAGCAAAAGGCCTTCGCGCTTACCAAGTCCATCGACGAGGCTGCCGCGCTCGGCAGCCGCGACGAACTGTCCGCGGCCGGCGCCTTCAGCTCGGCCTTCATCATCGTTGCGCGCGAGGGCCTGGAGGCAATCCTCGTACTGGCGGCAATTGCGGCGTTCCTGATCAAGTCAGGGCGCCGGGACGGCCTCAAACACCTTCACGCCGGGTGGATCGCGGCGCTGCTGGTCGGCGTCGCCACCTGGATCGCGTCCTCGACGCTGCTCGAGATCAGCGGCGCACAGCGGGAAGTTACCGAAGGTATTACCGCGCTGCTTGCTGCGGCCGTTCTGCTGTATGCCGGCTACTGGCTGCACAGCCGCTCGTATGCGTCCCGCTGGAAGTCGTTCATTGACGGACAGGTTAGCGATGCGTTGTCGCGACGCACGCTATTCGGAATTGCGCTGATTTCGTTTCTGGCGGTCTATCGGGAGGTGTTCGAGACCGTGCTGTTCATGCAGGCGCTGTGGATTCAGTCGGATGGCGCCTCACGCGGCGGACTGGTTGCCGGCGTCGCGAGTGCTGGCGCCGCACTTGCCATCCTCGCCTGGCTGGTCGCGCGCTACAGCGCCCGGCTGCCTTTGCAGCTTTTCTTCAGCCTCAGTTCGCTTTTCCTGGCCGCGCTGGCGGTGATCTTCGCCGGCAAGGGGGTGGCTGCGCTGCAAGCGGCCGGCAAGATCCCCACCGATCCACTGGCGATCTCCGGCATCCCAGCGCTCGGCATCTATCCTAGCGTTCAGGGACTGGCGTTGCAGGCGCTGCTTGTAGTCGTGATCATCGCCAGTTTCATCTACGGCCGCGTCGATCACAACTGAAAGCCCCGCCTTTCGGCAGAGCTGGCGTAGACAAATCCGAAGACGGCTTCTACTTTCCGGGCAACATGCGCAGGAACACGCCATCGCGATCGAACAGCAGATGTTTCAGCGCCGCCGCCACGTGAATCAATACCAGCGTGACCAGCAGCACCGAGGTTACACCGTGGATGCCCTGCAGGAAATCGTAGATATCCTTGTTCTCCCAACCTATCGGCGGGATTTTGAACAACCCGAAGTACGTTATCCCGTACTTGGTGAACTGGGTCGCCGAAAATCCCGATAAAGGCATCAGGATCAGGCACAGATAAAGCAGTGCATGGCTCAGCTTCGATGCCTGCACCTGCCACGCGGGCACGCTCGCCGGCAGCGGCGGCGGCGGGTTCCTGAAGCGCCACCACAAACGGATCATTACCAGGACTGCGACCGTCACGCCGATGGATTTGTGCAGGTTGTAAAAAAAAGTGCGTTCGGGTGTGCCGCGCGGAATGTCGTTCATGTACCAACCGAGCCCCACCAACACCAGAACGAGAATCGCGACAATCCAGTGCAACGCAATCGCGGGCGTGGAATAGCGCTGAACCCTGTTGTTAATCATGTCCAAAGATCCTCCGCCAATGAACTTGCGTACGCGTGTTCTCCAACGCGCGTATGTTACGCGGCTGCTATTGGATCACAACCCCCCAGGGCCGGGTGCCCACCGGGATATCCTTGATCTTGATGTTGGTCTTCGTGTCGATCACGGACACCGAGTCGGAGCGGCCATTGGCGACATAGAGTTTGCTTCCGTCCGGCGTGATTGCCATGTTCCAGGGGCGCTTGCCCACCTCGATGGTAGCAATGATCTTGTTGGTTGCGGTATCGATGACGGACACTGAGGCGTCCTTGCCGTTGGAAATGTAAACACGGCTGCCGTTGGGATGGACCGTCACGCCATTGGAAAACTGCCCGCCGGGGATGGTGGCGATGAGCGCATGCTTGGTCACATCAAGCGCATGAACGGTGCTGGAATACTCGGCCGCGGTGTAGGCCGTCTTGCCGTCAGGCAGGAAAGCGATACCGCGCGGACGTTTGCCCACGGGAATTGCGGCGACCTGAATGCGCTGCGCCACGTCGATGACATCGATCTGTGACGCCTCCTCGGCGCTGGCATACACCCACTTGCCGTCGGGACTGAATACCGCGTGCTCCGGATTCTCGCCATCCACCTTCACCAGAAATTCGCGCTGGTTGGTCCCGGTGTTGATGAACGCGATTGAGTTGCTCACCTCCACCGCGGCGATCACCCACATGCCGTCCGGGGAAATGCCGATACCCTCCGGGGATTCGCCCAGGGCTACCGTGCCGACCCTCTCGCCCTTTTCGATGTCGATGATCTCGAGCACATTGTTGGGCTGGTCGCTGACGTAAATGCGTTTGCCCTCCTTCGAAAGCGCCATTCCGCGCGGCTTCTTGCCCGCCGGGATTTCCCGGACCACCTGGTCTGTGGCGGTGTCGATGACGCTGAGCGTCCCGCTTTCCTCGTTTGCAACATAGGCAAAGGGTGCCGCACATGCCATTGTTGCCGCAGCCAACAACGATGCTGCGGTGGACTGGAGATATCTGTGATTCATCCTGGTTTTCCCCGATTGTTGGATCAGACGGTCAACGCCCGAAAAAAGGAGGTGCGCGACCCCCTGCCGATGCTTGGAATCGTTCCGGCACCGAAAAGTTCTTGGGAATTTTTCCCGAATCCGGCAATGCCTGAACCGCCGCCACCTTCGACGCGGCGATATGCTATCACCATCGCGCACTGGCACGCTTGGCACGAAACGTCGCTGACGCGGTTCGACGCGCAAACGTTCGACACCGGCCGGAATTCCGGTACGATTCGCGGTACGTTCAAGTGCCCACGCGCTGTTCGGAATTGCGACGGCAGCATGGACGAAAACAACAATCACTGAAAGCAACACGGAGAAATGAAGTGAAGAAGCGCCGCCTGACCAGCGCGCTGTTCCTTGCGCTCTGCAGCACCACCGGCACGGCGGCGGAAAACCCCGCAACCGCGCTGGAAGCACCGACCGTAGAGATCGTGGGTACCACCCCCCTTCCGGGCATTGGGGTGCCCGTCAACCAGGTGCCGGCGAATGTCCAGGCCGCTACCGGCGCTGAAATCCAGAAACAGAAGACCCTGGACCTCTCCGAATTCCTGGACAACAACCTTGGGAGCGTCACGCTCAACCATGGGCAGAACAACCCGTTCCAGCCCGACGTCAATTTCCGCGGTTTCTCGGCCTCGCCGCTGCTGGGCACCCCTCAGGGATTGTCTGTGTTCATGGATGGCGTGCGGGTAAACGAACCGTTCGGCGATGTGGTGAATTGGGATTTGATTCCGCAGAATGCGATCTCCACGATCAATCTCATCCCCGGCTCGAATCCGGTGTTTGGCTTGAATACGCTGGGCGCGGCGCTCTCGGTAAACACCAAGACGGGCTTCCAGTATCCCGGCGCCTCCGCGTCCGTTTACGGGGGTTCCTGGGGCAGAAAGGCGGCGGAGGTCGAGTACGGCGCGCACGGAGAGAGCGTGGACTTTTTCCTCGCCGGCAATTTCATCGACGAAGACGGCTGGCGCGACTATTCGCCGAGCCGGATTCAGACGCTATTCACCAAGCTCGGCTGGGAACGCGAGGAAACCGACTTCGACCTGTCGTTGATGCTCGCCGACAACAAACTGGAGGGCACGCAGGCGTTGCCGCTGGGCTGGCTGGATACGCGCGAACAGGCCTACACCTGGCCCGATCGCAACGAAAACCAGCTCGCGTTTCTGAACGCCCGCGCCAGCCATTTCTTCGCCGACGACAAACTGCTCGCCGGCAACGTCTACTACCGGCGCTATAACAACGACAACTTCAGCAGCAACGTCAATGACGATTGCGAGGGAATCGCCGGTAATTGTGCAATCGGCATACTCGCAGGTGGTGCCGACCCGCAGGCCCTCAATGATTCCAGCACGATCGAGACTGCCGGCTACGGCGGCTCGGTGCAGTTCACGCTCCTGAATGATCTTGGCGGGAAGAAGAACAACTTCACCATCGGCGCCAGCGCCGACCTCGGCACGACCGACTTTTCCCAATCGGAGGAAGATGCGGACTTCACCGCCGACCGCGGAACAGTCGGCACCGGGGCCCCCTCCATCGAGACCGATGTGAAAACCACCAACGACTACTACGGCCTTTATCTCACCGATACTTACTCGTTCAACGAGCAGTGGCACCTGACTTTGTCGGGCCGCTACAACTGGGCGAACATAACGATCGAGGACAAGACCGGGCTGGAGCCGGCGCTCAACGGCGACCACACCTACAAACGCTTCAACCCGGCGGCTGGGCTGAATTTCAATCCGACACCCGCGCTCTCGACTTACGTGGCCTACAGCGAGGGCATGCGCGCGCCCACTCCGGTGGAACTGACCTGTGCCAATCCTGCCGCCCCGTGCCGCTTGCCCAACAACTTCCTGGCCGACCCGCCGCTGGAGAAAGTCGTCTCCAGGACCTTTGAAGGCGGCCTGCGCGGCCGCTGGTCCGCGGTGCTGGGCTGGAACGCAGCGGTCTATCGCACCGATCTGGACGACGACATCATCTTCATTTCCAGCGGCGGCGCCGGGGTAAACACCGGCTATTTCCAGAATGCCGGCAAGACGCGCCGGCAGGGCCTGGAACTCGGAATGCACGGCCACATCGGCAAGCTGGGACTGGCGGCGAACTACGGCTATATCGACGCCACGTTCGAATCGGCGCTGACACTGAACAGCCCCGTGAATTCTGCGGCGGATCCCGTTACCGACGATATACAGGTTTCACCCGGGAACAAAGTGCCGGGCATTCCCGAGCACTCGATGAAGGTGCGCATGGACTACGACTTCACCGAAGCTCTTTCGGTGGGGACCAATGTCATGTACTTCTCCTCCCAGTACGCGCGCGGCGACGAAAACAATCAGGACGCCAACGGAAAACTTCCCGGCTATACGCTGGTCAATCTGGATGCACGTTACCAGCTCAACAAGCGGCTCATGTTCTTCGGCCGCATAACCAATCTGTTCGACAACGAGTACGAAACACTGGGCGTGCTGGGGGAGAATTTTTTCAACGGCCCGGGCCGGACCTTCGACGCCGGCAACGTGACCGATGAACAGTTCCGCTCGGTGGGCGCGCCGCGCGGGATCTGGGTAGGCATGAAGTACACTCTGCCAGGCCAGCCAGGGCACTAACGAGAATTGCGGCACTATGGCAACGAAGAAGAGGCAACAATGACCCCCTCGACAATTCGCGCGCTGCTTTTCGACGTATTCGGTACCGTGGTGGACTGGCGCGGCAGCATCATGCGCGAAGGCCGCGCGCTTGGGCAACAGAAAGCCCTGAAGGTGGATTGGGCAGCAGTCGCGGACGCTTGGCGCGATGGGTACAAGCCGGCAATGGACCGGGTGCGAAAGCGGCAACTGCCGTGGATGAGCATCGATCAACTGCATCGGCTGATCCTCGACGACGTGCTGGCGAAGTTGCGGATAAGCGGCCTCACTCCGACGGACAAGGATCACCTCACGCTGGCCTGGCACCGCCTGCGCCCGTGGCCCGACGCACTGCGCGGAATAAGACGCCTCAAGAAACGCTACATCGTCGCCACGCTGTCAAACGGCAACGTGTCCCTGCTCGTGGACATGGCCAGGAACGCCCGGCTGCCGTGGGATTGCGTGCTTTCGGCGGAGCTGTTCCGGCATTACAAGCCCGACCCAGAGGCTTATCTCGGCGCCGCTGCGCTGCTCGGGCTCAAGCCCTCGGAAGTGTTGATGGTGGCCGCGCACAAGGACGACCTCCAGGCGGCGAAACGCTGCGGGTTACGCACCGCTTTCGTACGCCGGCCGCTGGAACGGGGACCGGCTGTGAAAGCCGACGTGTCGTCGGACCGCTCCTTCGATTTCAATGCCGACGACTTCAACGACCTCGCCACGCAACTCCAGACGTAAAGCCCTCCGATGAAAGCACAGGATTCGGGCAAAGCACTCGAGACCCGGGCCACGACCGTCGTCTGGGACCTGCCGGTACGCATCTTCCACTGGGCGCTGGTGCTGCTGGTGGGTTCCCAGATCGTCACCGCGACCATCGGCGGCAACGCAATGGAATACCACGCGCTTGGCGGCTGTACGATTCTTACGCTGGTGTTGTTCCGCATCTTGTGGGGATTTGCAGGGGGAACGCATGCGCGTTTCGGGGACTTCGTACGCGGGCCGTCAGCGGTGGCGCACTACGCGCAACAGCTGATCAAAGGCGCTGTCGCAACCCATCGCGGCCATAACCCGCTGGGCGGCTGGAGCGTCGTGCTGATGCTGGTGTCGCTAACGGTTCAGGCGACTACCGGGCTGTTTGCCAACGACGACGTGATGATGGAAGGGCCGCTGGCGAAACACGTGACGGAGGATACCAGCGCAATGTTCACGGCTATCCACGACATCAACGCCGGCATTCTGCTGACGCTGATCTCGCTCCACATTCTGGCGGTGCTTTTCTACCTGTTGCGCAGGAAACAGAACCTGATCGGGCCGATGTTCACCGGCCGCAAACCGGTCGAACTGATGGATGCAAAGCCGCCGGGAAGCGGCAATCCCTGGCTCGCCGCACTGCTGCTAGGCGCATCCACGCTGCTCGTTTACTTCGTCGTCACTTTTTGACCCGCCGGTAGCGTTGCACGCGCTCTGGAACCGGAATCCCTGACGCAAGGCGAGGATCGGGCTTCGGCGTGGCAGAAAGCGGCGCGAAATCCAGCGTGCCAGCCCAGATCGGCAGGCCGTAATCTTCCTCGTCGTCCAGCGGCGGGCCGGAGCGCACCTTTGCGGACGCCTCGACGATTTCCATTCTCAGCACGGCGGTCAAGTCGAGTTCCTGCGTCTTGACCGGGCGCAGGCGCTCCCAGCGTCCCGGGATGATGTGATCCGAAATCGTTTTCAGCGCGCGCAGCTTTTCGGCGGCGGGCACCGGCTCCGCTGTGCCGAGGATCACCACCGAACGATAGTTCACTGAGGAATGAAAGGCCGAGCGTGCCAGCACCAGCCCGTCCACCAGTGTCACCGTCACGCTCAGTGCAATGCCTTTAGCTGCTTCATTCAGCATGCGGCTGGCCGCCGAACCGTGGATGTAGAGCGTATGGCCGTCGCGCCCGTAACCGGTGGGAATGACATAAGGCTGGCCGTTGACGACGAAGCCAACGTGGCAGAAGAAACCCTCGTCGAGGATCGCCGCGACGGTTGCGAAGTCGTGGCTGCCGCGCGCCGGATAGCGGCCGAGTTTGGTGCGATCGGATAAAAGGTCAGACATATAAGTCAGGCGCTAGGCACGAGGCACGAGGCGCGAGGAAACCTCAAATGTTGAGAGTCCTGGAATTTTCTCGTGCCTAGCGCCTCGTGCCTCGTGCCTGCCTTTCCTATTTGTTCCTATATTTATCGTGGCACGCCTTGCAAGCCTTGCCGACCTCTCCGAGCTGCGCCTTGCTGGTATCGAGATTGCCGGCCTTGGCGACTTCGGCAAGCTTGGCGACTTCGGCCTGCATTTTCTCCAGCTTGGCCTTGAAGTCGTCCATGTCGAGCCAGATTTCCGGCTTGGCCTTGGTCTCTCCGGTGTCCGATCCGGGCACAAAACCTTCGAGCGGGAGTTTGCTCATGAAGGCGACGATCTCCGCGTGTCGAGCGAATGCTGAGGCGTCATAGGGCCTCTCGCCCTTCGCCATCGCCGCCATCGGGCCGAAGTTCCAGCCTATCACCCGATACACGCCCTGCCGGTATTTGATGGCGTCCTCGGGTTTCTGCGCGAATGCGGCATTGGCGAACACGGATGCACACACAGCGAACAACAGCACTGCGGCAAGGCGTTTCATTTTTCCCTCCTGAGATGATTGGCGGGAAGATTCTACCTCAGCCTCCGCCTGCCACCCCACTCCCACTCCCCCGGCGGGACACTTGTACCCGGAGTGGTAGAGGGCCGGGGAGAGAGGGCGGAAGTTGTCCCGCATGCGGCCCAAGAGTAGGCTTTTGGTCGAGCCGTTGGTATTGGGCGCGTTGTGGCCTATTGGGAGGTTTCTTCAATTGGAAACGGTCTATATATCCGGTAGATGTGGCGTCCGCAGCCATTTTATTCGTCAAGTTGACGGAAAATATCCCGTCAATGGGATTGCTATTTCTAGTTGGGGCTCGAACAGGGAGCATATCGTGAACGCTAGCAGGACCGCCTGTGTTGGCTTGTTCTGCGTG
>CAZYTR010000054.1:0-2556 GCA_964650365.1 uncultured Alcaligenaceae bacterium
CACGACGCCTTCGCCGTGCGCATGGCTGATGCCGTCGAGCAACTGGCGGATGATTTCCCCGCTTTCCCGGATTTCGTAGCTGTCGCCCTGCAACAGATGCTGCCGCAGCGTCTTGCCGTTGACCAGCTCCATGACGATGTAAGCGATCTGGTCGTCCTCGCCATAGTCGTAGATCTGCACGATGCGCGGATGCACCAGCCGTCCGACCGCGCGCGCCTCATGCCGGAAACGGCCGATGACCTGTTTGAGTTCCTCCGGGGGGAGCGAGGATTTGGTGATCACCTTGATCGCCACCCCGCGGGCGATTGCGGCATCGAAACCCTTGTAAACCACGCCCATGGCGCCGCGCCCGAGCTCACCCTGGATTTCGTACTTGCCGATTTTTTCGGGCAGCATCATGTGTTACCGACTACTTGTCGATCTGCGCATCGGCAGGTGGCTTAAGCGGCAGGTGAACGGTGAATCGGGTGCCCTTGCCCACCTCCGACTTCACGTCGATGCGGCCTCCGTGCTGCTGGATGATTTTGTAAGAAATGGAGAGTCCGAGGCCGGTTCCCTTGCCGATCTCCTTGGTACTGAAGAACGGATCGAAAATCTTCGGCAGCACCTCGGGTGCAATTCCCCTGCCGTTGTCCACCATGTCGACTGCAACGCCCTCGCCCTCCCTGCGCGTCGTCAGCGTGATGGTGCCGCTGGCGTTTTCCATTGCCTGCGCGGCATTGGTGATCAGGTTCAGGAAAACCTGGTTGATCTGCGACGGGGAACAAACGATCGCGGGTATTTCTCCGAACTGCCGCTGCACGGTGACTGTCTTGAGCAGATGCTTGGCAAGCAGCAGGGTGCTGGTAAGCCCGTCGTTCAGGTTGAAACGGGTCACCTTGCTGCGATCCAGACGGCTGAAGTCCTTGAGGTTGCCGACGATCTCCGCCATCTGTCCGGTGCCGTACACACCGTCATTGACGAGCCCGGACAATTCCTTTACCACGTCGCGGCTCTTCAGCGTCGAGACATGCTGCGAGACCACCGAGAACTGGCGTGCCAACTGTTCCGGATTGGCGCCGTCGCCGGCCTGCAGCAGGGTGAGCAGTTGCCCGGTCTCGTTGAGCGCGGTCCCCAGTTCGGGCAGTTTTTCGGCCACCATCCCCAGGCTGTTCGTGACGTAGGCAAGCGGCGTGTTGATTTCGTGTGCCACGCCCGCGACCATCTGCCCGAGAGAGGACATTTTTTCCGACTGGATCAGTTGCGCCTCGGACTCCTTGAGGTGGCGTAGCGCCTCCGACAGCTCTCGAGTGCGTTCTTGTACCCGGTGTTCGAGGCTGACATTGGCCGCCCTGAGTTTGGCGCCCAGCCATCCGAGCAGAATCAGCAGCGACCCGGCATAGGCAATCAGGTACACGCGGAACAACTCCTTGCCCTGCAGCGTGGCCTCGAGTTCGCGGCTGAATGAGTTGGTGAGACTGTCCAGACGTGGTCCCGAAGTCAGGAGTGCGATCTGCGCGACCAGTTTCTGTTCGGCGGGCTTGTGTTTGAGCAACGCCTGGCCGGCCTCGTGGGTCTGTTCCGCCTTGGCCCGAAGCTCTTCGGGCATCGCGGCCATGGCGTTATGCAGCTCGCCGAGCGCGGATTCGATGCTGCGGAACTGCGGCTCCTGCGCGAGCCAGTAATAAAGCGGTGCGCCAGCCACCAACCGGTTGAGCAGCGCTTCGAACCCCGGCACTTTGACCTTGAGCTGCGCTGTCTGCGCGCCGAGTTCCATGGAGTTGCCCACCACTGCATTCAGGCCAGCTTTGGCGGCCGCGTTCTCGACTTTGAATTCCTCCACGAGCCGGGCCTTTTCCTTGATCGCTTTTGCCAGTCCCGGCAGGGTGGCACTCAACACCGATGCGGCATTCTTGCCCGCCGCATCGTCCAGTGCGCGCAGCGCCCTTTCGGCAATGGGACGGCGATCCACCGTCGGCAGGGCCGCCGCATCCGGTTCCAGGCTCGCCCGCAACACATCGAAATCCCAGCGGCCGTCAATTTCCTTCAGATCACGCAGCAGGCCCAGAATTTCGTTCTCCTCGCGCAAATCCACCGCCTGCGTCTTGTCGTACAGGAACACCAGCGCAGCGATCAGCACCAAGGCGCCCACGCCAAGCAGAATGCTCTGTATGGTTTCCGACTTGTTCATTTTCCGTGTCTTTTGCCGGATCGGTGACAGCGGCGCAGATCGCAGTGGTACACGTTCACATCCATGCCCTTCGGTATTCCATTTCGCAATTCTAACGGTTGCCCGGCTTTTCTTGGAAAAACAGCAGTATGCAGCATCGCAGGAGTCGCGGCTGATTAAGCGTCAGAGTCAAAAGAACATAGCGGGAAAGTGGAGAAAAACTCAACTCGACGTAACAGCTTCGCGCCTAACCGAGGCGCTCGTCGCGGGCAGCAGGCTCAGTCCGCGACGAGCGCCTCGGCTTCGATTTCGACGAGCTGCGGCACTGACAGTTCGATGCCGAGTTTGTTCCAGTCCTTGATCTCGTCGCGCAGTTCGGCCGCAGTGAGCGAATTGGCGGCGAGCCA
>CAZYTR010000055.1:0-2234 GCA_964650365.1 uncultured Alcaligenaceae bacterium
GAAATGCATCCGCCGCTCGGGGGGCAGTTCCATGTTGCGACCCTCGAGGTTCTGCTGGATCTCCACTGCAGCGGCGACCGCCTCGACCACGCTCGGGAACTCGGCGAGCAGGGCATCGCCGGGGGCATTGACGACCCGGCCCTTGTGGCGCTCGATCACCCGGCGCATCGCCGCGCGATAGGCATTCAGGGTCTCGACCGTGGCCGGCTCGTCGGCCTGCATCAGCCGCGAGTAGCCCACGGCGTCCGCGCTCAGGATTGCCGCGAGCTTGCGATGAGACTCATTAGCTTCCGGCATGCGGGGGACTACCGCGGTACGGTCAAGCCGATAGCATACTCTCGCAGCCGAACCGCTAAAAGCAGGAAAACACTCAACGCAAAGGATTCATTTCAATACCCCCTTGAGGGGTGCGCAAAGGGACGCCAAGGAAAAACTGGGAAAGAAAACAACAACAAGATGTGGTGTCTCATTGCAACCTGCAAGCGCACTCTTCGGACCCCATTGCGTCTCGACGAACCTGCGAGCTTACAGGTCGAATGCCCAGTCTCTTGTTCTCCTTCGCGTTCCTTTGCGTTAAACGCGTTTATTGGGTCAAACAGAAAGGATGCGTTCGAAGGCAATGCCGCGGACGTCCATTTCGAATTCGAGTTCTTCGATCGGCGGCCGGCAGTAGTGCCAGGTCAGTCCCGCGCCGTTGCCCATTCGCGGCAGTATTTCGCCGGCAAGCAGGTGGTGAATGTCGTGCACCGTGTACACCTGTACCGCGGTCGCTTCAGGCCACGAAGCGCCCAGGCCGGCAAGACGGTCCTGCATTTTTCCGAGGACGAAGCGCGCTTTCTGCTGAAGCCCCGCAGGCGAGGTGTCGCCGCGTGCGACGATGTCCTCGGGAAACTTTCCGCCTTCCGCCCACTCGCCGCTCCCGGCGACAACGAAATTCGTGCCGGCGTTCTTCGCGGGAACGGTGTAACAGAAGGCGTAGAAGCACGGCTCGGAAGGCGGAGCGAATTGCGGCGCAACGTTGGAGCGCGCGACCGGGTTGAGTCCGTCGCGGAAAAGGTTCCAGCGTTTCAGCACTTCGACATAGCTTTCATTGAAGGTCTTGAAGCCGGACATGGAGAGGGGAGCGGGGGAACGCAACTCGCCAGCGCACAGTGCCGTGCGTGGCCGGCCGAGCGCCGAGAGATGCGCCTCGATCGCCGCGAACCCCTGCATCACGGGCAGCGGTTGCGCGAAGCGCACCCGCTCGATTGCGTAACCCGGCAATGCCTTTACGCCCTGGGAGTAAGGGAAACCGCCCTTCAGGAACGCGTACCCGCCGTCGGGAAAATGGTTCAGCTCACTCATTGCGCCTCCGCATGGTCTCGGTTGCGCAACTTTAGCGCATGTCACGGCGGCGCGGACCGACCTTTGCGAGGCACTTTCCCATCCACCACTTCCTCGGGTATTGTCTGTCATCAGGTTTATCCGGCGAATCCGGGTTGAACTAACATCAAGCTTCGGAGCAGAGCATGTGTGCCACTGCAGTCGTACAGCGTGTAGCCATTGCCGGGCTCGGCGCGATCGGCAAGGCGGTCGCGCGAAAGCTCGATGAGGGCGTTGCCGGTCTGTCGCTGAGCGCGGTCGCGGTGCGCGATCCGGCCGCAGCCGGCGCGTTTCTCGAGACCCTGTCGCGCCGTCCCGCGGTGGTCGCCCTGGATGCGCTCGCCGGTCACGCGGACATCGTGGTCGAGTGCGCGCCGGCGCAACTGCTCGTCGCGATCGCCGAACCAGTACTTAAGGCAGGCAAGAAGCTGGTCGTGCTGTCGGTCGGTGCGCTGCTTTCCAACCCGCAGCTCGGGCAGATTGCCGAGCGCTACGATGCGCAGATTCTGGTGCCCACCGGCGCGCTGATCGGGCTCGATGCGGTGCTGGCGGCCGCCGAGGGCAAGATCCAATCGGTTCGCATGGTCACTCGCAAGCCGGTGAAAGCCCTCGCGGGCGCGCCCTTTCTCGTCGAGCACGGCATCGGCCTGGACGATCTTCGCGAGCCGCTGAAAATCTTCTCGGGAACCGCACGCGAGGCGGCGAGCGGATTCCCTGCGAATCTCAACATTGCCGCAGCGCTATCGCTGGCGGGAATCGGCCCGGACAGAACCCTGGTGGAGGTGTGGGCCGACCCGTCCGTTACCCGCAATACTCACCGTATCGAGGTGGAATCGGACTCGGCCAGCTTCAGCATGACCATCGAGAACATT
>CAZYTR010000056.1:0-1845 GCA_964650365.1 uncultured Alcaligenaceae bacterium
CTTCGACGTATGCACCGATTATTGAGGGCCGTTTGTGCCGGGATCGACGACGTGTTCCGCCGCCCCTGCCTTTGCCGCCGGCGCCGTACGGCGCTCGTTGAACCAGCGGATCAAATAGTCTGCACTTTAGGACATCGTACTTGATATGGGGCCGTTCGGATTGGCCTTGATAAAAAAAGCGGCTCTCCGCGATGCTATGGGTTGAAACCAGTCCAGCGCACCGGGAGAGCCAAGGATGGCTAAGCGTAATCGTTCCTCGAATCGTCCGCAATCGCAACACCAGGGGAAACGGCAGCCCTCGCAGCACGACAAGCGAGAGCGGTTGCTCAACCCCAATCCCGATCGCCGAACAACTTCGCAAGCTAAGGTGCCGTTGGTCGGGGCCATGCAGGTGGCCATCGCGGCCTTGCAGGCCGTGATGGATCGCCGCATTGCGTTTCGTCTGGCCATCATCGTGGCGGGGATGCTGCTGTCCGATGACCGCCGCACCGCCAGCGCGTGGTTCGCCGTCGCGGGTGTGCAAGACGACTGGGACCGCTTCTACGACTGTCTCATCAGCATCGGGCGGGACTCGAAGACGATCGCCACCGCCGTGTTGACCTTGGTCGTGCGAAAGCTCGATCCGGGGCCGGAGGGCCGGTTCCTGCTGGGCGTCGATGACTCGCCGACGCAACGCTACGGGCGGCAAGTGGAAGGGGCCGGCGTGCATCACGATCCCACGCCGGGGCCGGCGGGTGGCGAGTGGCTGTACGGCCACAACTGGGTCGCGCTGGCCTTGCTCGCCACGCATCCGCTGTGGGGCGTGATCGCGTTGCCGCTCCGCTCGCTGCTGTATGTCCGCGAGATCGACGTGCCGAAGCTGAATGAGAAACGCGGCTGGGAATTCCGCACCAAACATCAACTGGGCGCCGAGTTGGTGCTGTGGTTCGTGGCCACCGTGCGGTGGCTGGGGTTGAAGGCCAAGGTCTGGGTTGTGGCCGACGGTGCCTATGCGGCCCGTCCGTTCCTCGATCCGGTGCGCAAAGAGGGCGTGGTCGTGGTCAGTCGTCTGCGCAAGGACGCCGAGCTGTTTGACCTGCCTCCCGCACCCCGGCCCGGTCAGCGTGGGCGGCCGCGGGTCTACGGCAAACACGAGATCGACCTGCCCAAGCGAGCGGCCCACAAACAGGGCTGGCAGTCGATCACCTACCGCTGCCGCGGCCAAGAGGTGTCGCGCCCGTACAAGACGTTCCTGGCGACGTCGCGTTTGGTGGGAGGCGTGATCAGCGTGGTGATCGTGCGCTTCGACGACGGTTGGGCGGCCTACTTTTGCACAGACCCCACGGCCGAGGTGCTCGACATCCTGGAAGCCGTAGCATCTCGCTGGGCACTGGAAGAACACTTCCACGACGTGAAGGAAGTCTGGGGCGCGGGCCAGCAGCAAGTTCGCAACGTGTGGTCGAGCATCGGCTGCTGGCATCTGAATCAATGGCTGTACACGCTGGTGGAGTTGTGTTCATGGGACCAAGAGAAGTCCGAGTTGACCGACCGCAGCGACCGTCCCTGGGACAACCCGGACCGCCGCCCCTCGCACGCGGACCGGCGCCGCGCAATTGGCCGAGAAATGCTGGAAAAACAATTTCTTGCGGTTCTGCCCCGCACCCCCGATGCGCATAAATTCCGCGACCTCGTCGCCAGCGTCCTCAGCCTCTGCATATAATCAACAACGCGCAACGGGCGATGGCCTAAAGTGCAGTAACTAAGCGAGTCCACCGTGCGTCAAAGGCGCGATTCCGCGACGGGCACAAAGTCGGCCTGGACGTCATGCTCGCT
Source organism: uncultured Alcaligenaceae bacterium (assembly GCA_964650365.1). GTDB lineage: Bacteria > Pseudomonadota > Gammaproteobacteria > Burkholderiales > JACQAP01 > JACQAP01. The sequence continues at coordinate 1,813 of CAZYTR010000056.1, forward strand.
GTGGATGTGGAGCTTCGTGATTTTCCCCTCGAC
>CAZYTR010000057.1:0-2022 GCA_964650365.1 uncultured Alcaligenaceae bacterium
CCTACCTGCTGGGGAAGAACCCGCTCGAGATCGACAGGCATAGCCGCCATTTCCTCAATACCTATCTCGGTTTCAACAGCGTCGGCGTGGAGATGCGCGCGGCTTCCGCGGTCGATATCGCGCTTTGGGCCCTGTTCGGCCAATTTACCGGCCAGCCGATCTACCAGCTCCTCGGCGGCGCTTCGCGCGACAAGGTGCGCGTCTACAACACCTGCGCCGGCTACCAATACGTGCGCTCCAAGCCCACTCAGGGCACCGCAAATTTTGGCCTGCCGGCGAAGGCCGACAAGAAGAAACGTCCTTACGAAGACCTGTTGGCCTTCAAAACCGACGCCGGCGAACTGGCCCGGTCGCTGCTGGACATGGGCATCACCGGCATGAAGATATGGCCGTTCGACGAAGCGGCCGAAGCCTCGAACGGGACCTACATCTCGAATGCCGACCTGAAAAAGGCGATGAGACCATTCGAGCAGATCAGGAAGGCGGTGGGCGACAAGATGGACATCCACGTCGAGTTCCATTCGATGTGGCAACTTCCGGCTGCGATCCGCATCGCCGAAACGCTCGAGCAGTTCGATCCGTTCTGGTACGAAGACCCGATCAAAATGAACAACATCGACGCCGTTGCCGATTATGCCCACCGCACCAACGTGTGGGTCACGGCGTCAGAGACGCTGGGCACACGCTGGGGTTTCCGCGAACTGTTCGAGAAGCAGGCGGTTTCGGTATGCATGCTGGACGTGGGCTGGACCGGCGGCTTGTCGGAGGCGAAGAAGATCGCGACCATGGCGGAAGCCTACGCGCTGCCGGTCGCTCCGCACGACTGCACCGGACCGATCCTGCTTACCGCTTCGGTGCACCTGTCGCTGAACTGCCCGAACACGCTGGTACAGGAAATGGTGCGGGCGTTCTACTATGACTGGTACGGCACCCTGGTCACCCAGTTGCCACCGGTGAAGGACGGTTACATCACCGCGCCCAAGGGGCCGGGGCTGGGCACCAAGCTGCAGGCTTCGGTGCTGAAACGCAAGGACGTCACCCGCAGGGTGAGCAAGATCGGAAAATCGTGAGGGGTGAGGGGTGAGGCGTGAGGCGTGAGGGGAAAGAACGGAAAACCGACGCACGAGTTATAGTGCTGGCGCCGGGCGACAACGTGGCTATCGCAAAGTCGGACATCGCTTCGGGCACGACGCTGACGGTGATGGGCCAGGCCATCACACTCAAGACCCGCGTCGAAGTCGGCCACAAGTTCGCGTTCAAGAAAGTCGCCAAAGGCGAAAAACTGGTGAAGTACGGCGCACCGATCGGCGTGGCAACGCAGGACATCGCGCCCGGCGATTACATGCACATCCACAACGTCACCAGCGATTACATCCCTACTTACACCCTCGACGAGGGCCACGAATTCTTCAAGGAGGCGCACTGATCATGATCAACGCCTATCTCCGGCCGGACGGCCGCAAGGGAATCCGCAACACCATTGTGGTGGCCTACCTGGTCGAGTGCGCGCACCACGTCTCGCGCGAGATCGTGTTCGCCTATCGCGAGCAGGGCGTGCACCTGATCGGCTTCCCGGGCTGCTTTCCCAACGCGTACTCGCACAAGATGATGGAGCGCCTGTGTGCCCACCCGAACGTGGGCGCCGCGCTGCTGGTGTCGCTGGGCTGCGAAGGATTCAACAAGGGCAAGCTGCAGGAGACCATTCGAAAGTCCGGCCGCCCCGTGAAACTGATCGAAATCCAGGGCACCGGCGGTACGCGCAAGACCATTGCCGAGGGCAAGGCCTGGATCGAGCAGACGCTGAAACAGCTCGAAGATACTCCGCGCACGCCGATGAGCGTCGACGAGCTGGTCGTCGGCACCATCTGCGGCGGCTCGGATGCCACCAGCGGGCTCACCGCAAATCCGGCGATGGGCCGCGCTTTTGACTTCCTGGTGGAGAAAAACGCCACTTGTATATTCGAGGAGACCGGCGAACTGATCGGCATGGAGCACTGGATGGCGAAGCGTGCCGAGAATCCC
>CAZYTR010000058.1:0-3036 GCA_964650365.1 uncultured Alcaligenaceae bacterium
TGCGCAGAATCCCCAGGCATTGCGCCGGCTGGTCGCCAGCGGCACCAAGCTGCGCCCATTCCCTAAGCCCGTGATGGAAGCGTGCGAGAAGGCCGCATACGAACTCTACGACGAGCTCAACGCGAAGAGCGCGCACTGGAAGCGGATCTATCCGGAATGGAACAAATTCCGCGACGAGCAGTTCCTGTGGTTCCGTGTCGCCGAGTCCACCTACGATAACTACGTTTTTCACTCCAAGCTCGGAGTCGGGAAGTAATCAGGGCTACTTCGCAGTTTCCGCATCGCGGGGTTGGGGCGTCCCGAAGTCGGGGACGTCGGCGTCGCGTTCCATCTGTTCGCGTTCATAGTCCGGCGCCGGGATCAGAATCTCGATATTGGACGGGTCGACCGTGCTCTTCGTCAGACCGCTGGTAACCAGGCCCGGGAACGCGATCAGTATCCCCACCATGATCATCTGGATCACGACGAAGGGCACCGCGCCCCAGTAGATCTGGCCGGTGGTCACGGGTGCGGTCGGCCTTCCGCTGATCTTGTCCAGGTACGTCTTCGCCGGGGCGACGCTGCGCAGGTAGAACAGCGCGAAGCCGAAGGGCGGGTGCATGAACGAGGTCTGCATGTTGACGCCCAGCAGTACCCCGAACCAGATAAGGTCGATTCCCAGCTTGTCCGCTACCGGCCCCAGCAGCGGCACGATGATGAACGCCAGCTCGAAGAAATCCAGGAAGAAGGCGAGCACGAAGACCAGGATGTTGACCACGATCAGGAACCCGATCTGTCCGCCAGGCAGGCCGGTGAGCAGATGCTCGACCCATAGATCGCCGTTGACGCCGCGGAACGTAAGGCTGAACACGGTCGAACCGACCAGGATGAAGAGCACGAAGGAGGACAGCTTCGCCGTCGAGTTCATCGCCTGCTTGAGCAGCGACCAGGTCAGGCGCCGGTTGGTCAGTGCGAGCACCAGTGCCCCGGTGGCACCCATCGCCCCGCCTTCCGTTGGCGTAGCGATCCCAAGGAAGATCGTGCCCAGCACCAGGAAAATCAGCGCCAGCGGCGGGACGAGCACAAGGAGCACGCGGCGCAGCAGCTTGAAGCCGCGCAGGGTGCGCGCCTCCGGAGGCAGAGCCGGAGCGACGTGCGGGTGAATGGTGGTCTTCCCGAGCACATACAGGACATACAGCCCCGTCAGAATGAAGCCAGGAATGAATGCCCCGGCATACATGTCGCCGACCGATTTGCCGAGCTGGTCCGCCAACACGATGAGCACCAGAGACGGCGGGATGATCTGCGCCAGCGTCCCGGAGGCCGCGATCACGCCGGAAGCGAGCCGCCGGTCGTAGCCGTAGCGCAGCATGATCGGCAGCGAGATCAGTCCCATCGAGATGACCGAGGCAGCGACGATCCCGGTGGTGGCGGCCAGCAGGGCGCCAACGAAGATGACCGCATAGGCGAGCCCGCCGCGCACCGGACCGAACAGCTGGCCCACGGTGTTCAGCAGATCCTCGGCCATGCCGCTGCGCTCGAGGACCAGGCCCATGAAGGTAAAGAACGGTATCGCCAGCAGCGTGTCGTTGGCCATGATCCCGAACAGCCGCTCGGGCAGCGCCTGGAACAGCTCGGCATGCAGGAGCCCGAGCTGCACGCCCAGGATCCCGAAGGACAGGCCGATCGCACCCAGCGCAAAGGCAACCGGGTAGCCCAGCAGCAGGAACACCACCAGCGCCGCGAACATCAGCGGGGCAATGTTCTCGATTATGAAGGCGCTCATTTCGCTGCCTCGACTTCAATGGGCGCCAGCTCCAGCGCGGGGTCTCGGTGCTTCTCCGCCGGATCGGGGATGAGGCCGCGCAGAAAGGCGATACGCTTGATCAGCTCCGATATTCCCTGCAGGGAGAGCAGGAAGAAGCCAGTGGGCACCAGCAGCCGTGCAGGCCAGCGGATCAGACCGCCCGCATTGCTGGAAATCTCGCCGCTGACCCACGCGTTGACGAATATCGGCCAGGACAGCCATGTTATGAGTATCGCCATGGGCAGCAGGAAGCAGATCGTGCCGAAGATGTCGATCCAGATCTGTGTCCGTCGTGACAGGCGCGAGGAGACGACGTCGATACGGATATGCTCATCGTGCCGCAAGGTATATCCGGCACACAGCAGAAACACGCCCGCGAACATGTACCACTGCAGCTCGAGGAAGGCGTTGGAGCTGATGTTGAGCAGGTAGCGCGATACGGCGTTGGCGGAACTGACCAGCACCATCGCGAGGATGAGCCATAGGACTACGCGCCCGACGCGCTCGTTAAGCGCGTCGATCGCGCGCGAGATCCCTAACAGTATTTGCATGGTCGGCCCTGCATTAATGGTTGGCGGCACACAGGGGATTCTCGCCGATCGCACGCCCGCGCGCAAAGTCCGGCCACGCTCCCGCTGGACCGCGCGCCGGATTATGATGTGTTCCCCGACAATTACCGGTTCTCACGCTCCCATGTTCGAAACGACCATCGCGGGCAGCCTGCCCAAGCCATCCTGGCTGGCCGAGCCTGGGAAACTGTGGCCCCAGTGGAAACTTGCAGGCGAGGCGCTGGACGAAGCCAAGCGCGACGCGACATTGGTCTGGATCAAGACGCAGGAAGACGCCGGGATCGACGTCGTCAGCGACGGCGAACAGTCGCGGCAGCACTTCGTGCACGGATTCCTCGAATCGGTGGAGGGCCTCGATTTCCAGCACAAGGTGAAGATGGGCATCCGCGACAACCGCTATGAGGCCATGGTGCCGGTGGTCGTCGGGGCGGTGCGGTTGCGCGGCCGCGTCCATCAAACGGAAGCGCAGGTTGCGCGGGCGCACACCACCAGGAAGCTCAAGATCACCATGCCCGGGCCGATGACCATGGTCGACACCGTCGCCGACTCGCATTACCGCGACAAGGCGAAACTGGCGATGGCACTGGCCGAGCTTCTCAATCAGGAGGCGCGCGCGCTCGAAGCGCAGGGCGTGGACGTGATGCAGTTCGACGAGCCGGCCTTCAACGTCTACATGGACGA
>CAZYTR010000059.1:0-35627 GCA_964650365.1 uncultured Alcaligenaceae bacterium
GGCCGCCGGCATCAGTCCCTGCGGCCGCACCAACACGCGCATCAAAGGCTGGATGGGGCGCGCCGATCAGACGACGAAAGTGAAGGGCATGTTCGTGCATCCTTCGCAGGTCGCGCAGGTGGTGAAACGCCACGCCGAAATCCTGAAGGCGCGGCTGGTAGTGGACCACGACGCGGAAAAGACCGACCGCATGCGGCTTTGCTGCGAAGTGCGCAGCCGCAACGATCTTCTGGCACAAGCCATCACCAACACGCTGCGCGAGGTGTGCAAACTGCGCGGACAGGTCGACTTCGTTGAGGTCGGCTCGCTGCCCAACGACGGCAAAGTCATCGAGGACTTGCGTAAATACGACTGATCCAAGGCTTTGACGCAAAGACGCAAAGGCGCAAAGGCGCAAAGAAAACCAGAATTCATTCAGTGAATATTCGCAATTGCAACGAGCTGTAGATTTCTTCTGTGGGCTCAAGAGATAAATTAAAAGGCTCTCTTTGAGTGCCTTGTTCTTCCTTTGCGTCTTTGCGCCTTTGCGTCGAAGGGTTTCAGTTCTTAGAGAGACCATCCGTGTCCGGTAAGGATTTCCCGGGGCTTGCCGGTGATATAATTTTTGCCAAATTGGGGCGCGGCGTCACGAACGCCGCAGTCCCCGAAAACGACGGCAACCTCACCAAGGGCAGCAACATGGCAGCGCTTCCGGACGACGATCCGCAAGAGACCAACGAGTGGCTGGATGCCCTCGACGGTGTGCTCCAGCACGAGGGACCGGAACGCGCGCATTACATCCTCGAGAAACTGCTCGAGAAGGCACGCCGCTTGGGCGTGTATCTGCCCTACAGCGCGACTACCCCCTACATCAACACCATCCCGCCCGGCCGGGAGGAGCGCTCCCCGGGAGACCACGAGCTGGAACACCGGATCCGCTCGTACGTGCGCTGGAACGCCGCCGCGATGGTGTTGCGCGCCAACAAGCAGTCCTCGGAATTGGGCGGCCACATCGCCAGCTTCGCATCGGCCGCCACGCTCTACGACGTCGGCTTCAATCACTTCTGGCATGCGCCTTCGGAGAACCACGGCGGCGACCTGGTGTTCGTGCAGGGACACTCCGCCCCGGGGGTCTATGCCCGCGCCTTCATGCTCGGGCGGCTGACCAAAGAGCAGATGGACAACTTCCGCCAGGAAGTGAGTGGCAAGGGCCTGTCTTCCTATCCGCACCCGTGGCTGATGCCGGACTTCTGGCAGTTCCCGACCGTATCGATGGGGCTGGGACCGATAATGGCGATCTACCAGGCGCGTTTCATGAAGTACCTGCAGGACCGCGGCCTGGCCAATACCGAGGGCCGCAAGGTCTGGTGTTTCCTCGGTGACGGCGAAGTGGACGAGCCCGAGTCGATGGGAGCGATCGGCGTGGCGTCGCGCGAAAAGCTCGACAATCTGATTTTCGTTGTGAACTGCAACCTGCAGCGCCTGGACGGCCCGGTTCGAGGCAACGGCAAGATCATCCAGGAGCTGGAATCGGATTTCCGCGGCGCGGGCTGGAACGTGATCAAGGTGATCTGGGGCTCCTACTGGGATCCGCTGCTCGACAGGGACAAGAATGGCTTGCTGGTCCGCCGCATGGAAGAGTGCGTGGACGGCGAATACCAGACGTTCAAGTCCAAGGACGGCGCCTACGTGCGCAAGCACTTCTTCGGCAAGTACCCGGAGTTGCTGGAGATGGTGGCCAACATGTCGGACGACGACATCTGGCGACTGAATCGTGGCGGCCACGATCCGCACAAGACTTACGCCGCGTATGCAGCGGCGGTAAAGCACCAGGGCCAGCCCACGGTGATCCTGGCCAAGACCATCAAGGGCTACGGCATGGGCGAAGCCGGCGAGGCGCAGAACATCACCCACCAGCAGAAGAAGATGGGAACGACCTCGCTCAAGGCATTCCGCGACCGCTTCAACCTGCCGGTCCCCGACGACAAGCTGGAGGAAGTGCCCTACCTCACTTTCGACGAAGGCTCAGCCGAACTCGACTACATGCGCAAGCATCGCGAGGCGCTGGGCGGCTATCTGCCGGCGCGCCGTCTCAAGGGCGACGCGCTGGAAATACCGGCGTTGTCTGCCTTCGAGCCACTGTTGAAGAATTCAGAGGAGCGCGAGCTTTCCACCACGATGGCGTTCGTGCGCATCCTCAACATCCTGGTGAAGGACAAGAACATCGGCAAGCGCGTGGTGCCGATCGTTCCCGACGAATCCCGCACTTTCGGCATGGAAGGCATGTTCCGGCAACTCGGAATCTGGTCCTCGGTAGGCCAGCTCTACACGCCGGAGGACGCCGACCAGTTGATGTTCTACAAGGAGGACAAGCACGGCCAGATCCTGCAGGAAGGCATCAACGAGCCCGGGGCGATGTCCTCGTGGATCGCCGCGGCGACGTCGTATTCAACCCACGGCGTTTCCATGATCCCTTTCTACATCTACTACTCGATGTTCGGCTTCCAGCGCGTCGGCGACCTGGCGTGGGCGGCGGGTGACCAGCGTGCACGTGGTTTTCTTCTGGGCGGGACTTCCGGCCGCACCACACTGAATGGCGAGGGCTTGCAACACGAGGACGGCCACAGCCACATCCTGTCTTCGACCATCCCGAACTGCATTTCCTACGACCCGACCTTCTCCTACGAAGTCGCGGTGATCATCCAGGATGGCCTGCGACGCATGGTCAAGGAGCAGCAGGACGTCTTTTTCTACATCACCTTGTTGAATGAGAACTACCGCCATCCGGCGATACCGAAAGGCGCCGAAGACGGTATCGTCAGGGGGATGTACCGATTCTCCGAGGGCAAGGCCAAGAAGGACGCGCCGAAAGTGCAGTTGCTCGGCAGCGGCGCGATTCTGCGCGAAGTCATTGCTGCACAGGACCTGCTGGAAAAGGACTTCGGCGTATCGGCCGACGTGTGGAGCGCAACCAGCTTCAACGAACTGCGCCGCGAGGGCCTCGAAGTGCAGCGCGGGAACCTGCTGAACCCTGAACAAAGTCCGCGAGAATCCTACGTGAGCCGGTGCCTGAATCACGCGCCCGGTCCGGTCGTTGCCGCGACCGATTACATGAAGATCTTCGCAGATCAGATCCGGCCGTTCATCTACAAGCCTTACGTGGTGCTCGGCACCGACGGTTTCGGCCGCTCCGATTACCGGCGGCAGTTGCGCAAGTTTTTCGAGGTCGATCGCTACTACGTCACTGTGGCCGCGCTCAAGGCGCTCGCCGATGAGGGCAGCGTGCCAGCCGCGACGGTGGCCAAGGCGATCAAGAAGTACGCAATCGATCCGGGCAAGCCGAATCCGGCAACGGTATGAAATACAGTGAAGGCGTGAAGGGTGAATGTGTGAAGGGTAACGGCTCCAAACCATGCCCAAACCCAACCTTCACTCATTCACTCATTCACTCATTCACCCTTCACTGACTAAACCATGGGCAGCCTCAGAGACGTCCTCGTTCCCGACATCGGCGATTTCAAGAACATCCCGGTGATCGAAGTCCTGGTCAAGCCGGGTGATACCGTCAAGGCGGAGGACTCACTGATCACGCTCGAATCCGACAAGGCGACGATGGAAGTCCCGGCGCCTTTCGCCGGCGTGGTCAAGGAAATGAAGATCAAGCCCGGCGACAAAGTATCGGAAGGCATGCTGATCTTGAGCCTCGAAGTCAGCGACGCTATTCCGGCTCGCGCAGCCGCCGTCCCGCAGAAGCCGGCCACTCTGGCACAAGCACCGGCACCAGCACCAGCCACACAGACTGCCGTTCCGGCTGTGAAACCAGCGCCTGCGCCTGTCTCCGCCACGTCACCCCGGCCTGCCATCGGGCCGATCGACGAGGCCGGCTTCTCCAAGGCACACGCCAGCCCTTCGGTGCGCCGTTTCGCGCGCGAGCTGGGCGTCGATCTCGCCCGCGTCAAAGGCGGCGGCCCGAAAGAGCGCATCCTCAAGGAAGACATCGCCGGCTTCGTGAAAAACGCGCTGGCACAGCCGGCCGGCGCTTCCGGCGGGGGTGCCGGTCTGGCATTGGGCCTCCCGGCCTGGCCGCAGATAGACTTTGCGAAATTCGGCCCGGTCGAGACCCAACCGATGTCTCGGATCAGGAAGATTTCCGGTCCGGCGCTGCATCGCAACTGGGTGCACATCCCGCACGTGACCCAGAACGAAGAAGCCGACATCACTGAGCTCGAAGGCTTCCGCAAGAGCATGGTCGACGAGGCGCAGAAACAGGGCGTCAAGCTCACTCCGCTCGCGCTGATCATGAAAGCCGTGGTAGCCGCGCTCAAGGCCCACCCGGAGTTCAATTCCTCGATCGCGCCCTCCGGCGACGCGCTGATCCTGAAACGCCACTACCATATCGGGATTGCAGTAGACACACCGGGAGGTCTGGTAGTGCCGGTGATCCGCGACGTGGATCAGAAGGGCGTGTTGCAACTGGCGAAGCAACTGGGTGAGGTGAGCGCCAGGGCACGTGACGGCAAGCTCGGACCCGCTGACATGCAGGGCGGCACCTTCTCGATATCCAGCCTCGGCGGAATCGGCGGCACACACTTCACGCCGATCATCAACGCTCCCGAAGTCGCCATCCTCGGCGTATCGAAATCGACGACCAAACCGGTATGGACCGACGGCCAGTTCGTGCCGCGGCTGATGCTGCCCCTGTCGCTGTCCTACGATCATCGTGCGGTCGACGGCGCGCAGGCAGCAAGGTTCATTACCTACCTGAGCGGCGTGTTGTCGGACATCCGCCGGGCGCTGCTATAAATCAAGGCAAAAGGATGAAGGATGAAGGCTGAAGTCGGAAGGCTAAAGGCCAAAGACGGGAGCATGGTGAGTGGTGCGTGCAAGGCAAGATCTGCCTTTACTTCCTCCTTCCTCCTTCCTCCTTCATCCTTGCTCTCCATCCTTCATCCCTCATCCTTGCCTTTTGGAGCAAGCTGCACTTGAGCGGATTCGCTCCAATCGGTCTCCTCGGCGGCACGTTCGACCCCATCCATTTCGGGCATCTGCGGCTAGCGCAAGAACTTGCGGACGCGCTGGGTTTGGCACGCGTGCGTTTCATGCCCACCGGCACCCCGCCGCACCGCAACTCGCCGCAGGCGAGCGGCGCACACCGCCTGCAAATGGTGCGTATCGCGATCGCCGGCAATCCGCTGTTTGAAGCGGACGACCGGGAAATCCGCCGCGAGGGCATCAGCTACACCTTCGATACCTTGACCGAATTGCGCGACGAGCTGGGGGAGCGCCCGCTGTGCCTGCTGATGGGTGCGGATGCATTTGCCGCGCTTACCACCTGGCACCGCTGGCAGGAACTGTTCGGCCTCGCCCATGTGGCGATCGCCCATCGCCCGGGGTTTCGGCTGCAAGAGCTGCAGGCCGCGCTGCCCGCGCGGCTTCGAAAAATCTTCCTGCAGCGACTGGCCGCCGCACCGGGCATGCCGCGTGCGAACGCAGGGTCGATTGTCACCCGCGAAATCACGGCACTCGACATCTCGGCCACCCACATCCGCGCCATGCTGGCGCAGGGTTCCAGCCCGCGCTATCTGGCCCCGGACACCGTCCTGGAATACATTGACCACAATCACCTTTACAAGGATCACGATGCACGTTGAAGCCATCAAGCAGGCTGTCGTCGAAGCGCTCGAGGAAATCAAGGCAACCGATATCACGGTCCTGGACGTAAGGCAGATAACCTCGCTGTTCGACTACATGATCGTCGCCAGCGCAGGATCGACCCGACAGACCAAGGCTCTTGCGAACAACGTGCAGGATAAGCTCAGAAAGTTCGGCGCGCGCGTCCTCGGTGTCGAGGGCGAGCAGACAGGCGAGTGGGTGCTGGTGGACCTCGGCGAAATCATTGTCCACGTAATGCAGCCGGCAGTGCGTGCCTACTACAACCTCGAGCAGCTCTGGGGGGGAACGCCGCCCTCCCCGCGCCCGACCAAATGGCGAAACGCGCCCGGCGCCGAACCGTCACCCGCTCTATAACCAACGGGACGCGGCCCGCCTGGTGAAGCTACACGTCATCACGGTAGGGCATAAACCACCCGACTGGGTGGCGGCGGGGTTCGAAGAGTATGCACGCCGCATGCCGCGATCCGCACGCGTCGCTCTCACCGAAATAAAGGCCGCCCCCCGCAGCCGCCAGACCCCCTCTGGAGCCTCGGTTGCCCGGCTCCTTGCCGAAGAGAAATCCCGCATTCTCGCGGCCATTCCCTCCGGCTGTGTGAAAATAGCGCTCGACGAACGCGGAAAGCAGCTTTCCACCGCCGAATTCGCCCGCAAGCTGGACGGCTGGATGCGGGAAGGGCGCGATGTCGCGTTCGTGATCGGCAGCGCGGACGGGCTGGATCGGGACCTAAAGGCGGGCGCCGATCTCCAGCTGTCGCTCTCGGCAATGACGCTCCCGCACGCGCTCGTACGCGTGCTGCTTGCCGAGCAGCTTTACCGAGCGGTTTCGCTGAACCAGAACCACCCGTACCACCGCGATTGACGACGTCGCCCTCGCCGCCATTCGATAACGAGATCTTGAAAACTGCAACCGTGCCGTCAATGGAAAAACACATCTACCTGGCCTCGCGCAGCGCGCGCCGCCGCGATCTGCTCAAGCAGATGGGCGTGAACTTCGAAATGCTGTTGCTGCGCGAAGGTGCCGGACGGGACGCGGATTTCAACGAGTCCGAACTCCCGGGGGAAACGCCGCGCGAATACGTAGTGCGGGTGGCGCGCCTCAAGGCCGAGGCGGGCTGGCTGCGTCTTGAGCAGCGCCGTCTGATGCGCCATCCTGTGCTTGCGGCCGACACCACGGTCGCCCTGGGCGATACCATTCTCGCCAAACCCCGGGACCGCGAGGATGCGGTGGCCATGCTGAAGCAGCTTTCCGGAACCCATCACCACGTATATACCGGCATGGCGATCAAGTTCCACGACTCGCTCCAGGAAGCGCTGTCGGTGACGGAGGTGCGCTTCCGCGAACTCTCCGACGACGAAATCCGGCGTTACGTCGCCACCGGGGAGCCGCTGGACAAGGCCGGCGCCTACGGCATCCAGGGCAAGGCAGCGATATTCATCGAGTCCATCAACGGCAGCTATACCGGCGTGGTCGGACTGCCTGTTTTCGAGACCGCGCGACTGCTGGGCCACTTCGGCTTCCAGCTCCTGTGAACGAAGAAATCCTGATCAACGTCACGCCGCAGGAAACACGGGTTGCGGTGATGCAGCAGGGCGCCGTTCAGGAATTGCACATAGAGCGCAGCGGTAGCCGCGGTCTGGTCGGCAATATCTACCTCGGCGAAGTAAGCCGGGTGCTGCCGGGAATGCAGTCGGCTTTTATCCAGATCGGGCTGGACCGCGCGGCGTTCCTGCACGTCGCCGACATCTGGGGCCACCGCCAGAACCACGACGAGACCAAGCCGATCGAACGCATCCTGCACGAGGGCCAGAAGTTGCTGGTGCAGGTCATCAAGGATCCGCTCGGCACCAAGGGCGCGAGGCTTTCCACCCAGGTGAGCATTGCCGGACGGCTTCTGGTCTACCTGCCCCAGGAATCCCACATCGGCATCTCGCAGCGCATCGAAGACGAGGCCGAGCGCGCGCTGCTCAGGGAAAAGCTGCAACACCTCATCCCCGCAGACGAGCCCGGCGGCTTCATAGTCCGCACCATGGCGGAAACAGCGAGCGAGAAGGAACTCGCCACCGACATCGAGTACCTGCGCAAACTCTGGTCCGACATCAAGGCGGCGTCCGCCACTGCCCCGGCGTTGCTGTACCAGGATCTGACGCTGAACCTCAGGGTGCTGCGCGACTTCGTCAACGACCAGTGCGACCGCGTCCTGGTGGATTCTCGCGAAACCTTCCAGCGCATGCAGTCATTCGCCCATGACTACACGCTGTCCTTCGCCGAGCGCATCCAGCACTACTCCGGCGACCGGCCGCTTTTCGATCTGTACGGCGTCGAGGACGAGATCGAGCGGGCGCTGGCCCGCCGCGTGCCGCTCAAGTCCGGCGGCTATCTCATCATCGACCAGACCGAGGCGCTGACCACCATCGACGTCAATACCGGCGGTTTCGTCGGCGGCCGCACCTTCGACGACACCATATTCAAGACCAACCTGGAAGCCGCGCAGGTGATCGCGCGGCAGCTCAGGCTGCGCAACCTGGGTGGGATCATCATCCTTGACTTCATCGACATGGACAACGAGATGCATCGCGATGCGGTGCTCTCCGAATTCAAGAAGGCGCTAGCGCTCGACCGCACCCGCATGACCGTGAACGGCTTCACCCAGCTCGGCCTTGTGGAAATGACCCGCAAGCGCACCCGCGAGAGCCTCGCCCACATCCTGTGCGAGCCCTGCCCGACCTGCCAGGGACGCGGCGAGGTGAGAACCGCGCAGACGATCTGCTACGAAATCCTGCGGGAGCTGTTGCGCGAGGCGCGGCAGTTCGACGCTCGCGAGTTCCGCATCCTGGCCTCGCAGATGGTGATCGACATGTTCCTGGACGAGGAATCGCAAAGCCTGGCGATGCTGGAGGAATTCATCGCCAAGCCGATTTCACTGCAAGTCGAGACGATCTACATGCAGGAGCAGTACGACATTATTCTCATGTGAGGCACCAGGCGCGAGGCACTAGGCGCGAGATCGAGGAGCGATCTTCGAGCGCAGTAAACGCGGTCAGCGCAAAGGGACGCAAACGAAAAATCGGAATCTGTAGCCAATCAATCTACCTTGAGGCCAGCAGCCTTGAGCCGTCCCCTGAGGCGCCCGACTTCCTCGATCAGATCCACCACCAGGGCCGCGAGTTCCTGGTTGGCATCGAAATCCCGTTCCAGCGCCGCAAGCCGGCGCGCGCGCGCCAGATCAGTACTGACGAAGCGCCATTCGACAGATTGCATCGAAGCGCTGCCCAGGAGTCCAGCTTCCACCCTCTCCACGATCCACCCGGGCTCGACCGCGCAGGCCCACGCCAGGTCCTCCACGGTCAACGCGACTTCGTCCAGCACAACGCCGGCCAGAATGTCATCTTGCGCCATGGCTCACACCCCCAATTTCTGGCGCGGATTGAACGCGAGCTCCCGCGCCATGGTTTGGTAAATTTGCTGCGCGTTTTCCGTGTCGGCGGGCGGCAGCACCACTTCCAGCACCATATAAAGATCCCCCGGCGGATTTCCGGGAATGCCGCGACCCTTCAGGCGCAGCTTGCGGCCGGGCTGAGAGCTGGCGGGCACTTTTACCTGAACATTGCCTGACGGCGTGGGCACTTCGATAGTTGCGCCAAGAGTGGCTTCCCAAGGGGCCACCGGGACGGTCTCGTACACATCTCGCCCTTCGATGCGATAGCGGGGGTCGGGGCTGAAATGCACTTCCAGAAACAAATCGCCTGCCGGACCGCCACCCATCCCGGGGCTGCCTTGTCCGGCGAGACGAATGTGCTGCCCCTCTTTCACACCCTTGGGAATCTGCACGTTGAGGGTGCGCTCCTCGGTCACAACGCGCCCCGAGGAGTCCAGCTTGGCCGCACGCAAGGAGATCGTCCGTGTCGCGCCGTGATAGGCGTCCGCGAGATCGATCAGGACCTTGGCGTGGTGATCCCCGCCTCGCATCTGATAATCCTCGGCGCCCCGGCCGCGGCCGGCGCGGCCAAAGAGGCTCGCGAAGAAGTCGCTGAAATCCGCCGGCTGCCCGCCGGGCGCACCGTCGTCCGAAAACTCGAATCCCGCGTCCCAGCCGGGCGGCGGCTGAAAATCCTGTCCCGTCTGCCAGCGGCTGCCCAGTTGGTCATAGGCCACTCGCTTTTCAGGATCGGAAAGCACTGCGTAAGCCTCGTTGACTTCCTTCATGCGCTTTTCCGCATCCGGCTCCTTGCTTACATCCGGATGGTATTTGCGGGCCAGTTTGCGGTAGGCCTTCTTGATTGCATCCGCCGGCGCGGTCTTCTCGACACCGAGGATCTGGTAGTAATCCTTGAATTCCACTTGGCCGCTTCCCGAAGTTTGTTGCGCTTAGGTTCAGTCGACAATATTTTCTCGAGCCACTACGGCAGGGAACCCTTCTCCACGATCTCAACACCGGGCGGATAGACCATCCAAGGAACGGCGGATCTTGTCCAGACGTGCCGTTCGATTCTGAGCCAATTCGGGTCGTCGAACGTGCCACCGGAGACCGTGCGGCGGCCGGGTGACTTTTCCGAGGTCAATGTCACCGTGGTGCCGCAGCGCGGGCAAAACTCAAGCCGGATCCAGCGATGGCTTTCGTCGGAGCGGTACTCATAGGTTGAAAGCGGGCCGCCGGTGATCTCGAGTTTGTCCTTCTCGAAATGGGCGACCACCGCGAACGCGCTGCCGGTGCGCCGCTGGCAGTCCGTGCAATGGCATGCTGACACCCGCGCGGGCTTGCCCTTTGCCCGGTATCGAACCGAACCGCAGAGACAACCTCCTTCATGGATCTCCGACATCGTCGCACCTCCTCGCCCGGCAAAGCGGATTCGAAGTGCCCGCACGGAGCCTGCCGGTGCGTGGGCAATTCGCCACGCCGCAATTCAAATCAAGTTCTCTGTGATCTCCGTGTGCTCTATGGCTAAGAAGGGTCTGCGCTGAGTACTGAGCAAAAAACAGTACTCGGTGCTGAGTGCTGAGAAAACCAGCGAAGCTTTCGCCTTTCCTTCGTGCCTTCGTGGTGAGATTTTCGGTTCTTTCTTACCCCTTACTCCTCACCCCTCACGCAACTTTCGCCACTTTCGCTGTCACCGGTTCGCGCGAGATTACGTCGCGAATCTGGGTGAGTTCCTCGACCTGCTTGCCGAGCTGCAATTGCTGCTGCTCCAGCCGGCGCACGCGGTCCTGCAACGTGTTGATGTCCCCGGCGATCTTGCGCAGGTTTTCGACGCGCCGCTCCAGCAGCTTCTGGTGCTCCTTGAGTTGCATCGATAGCGGCAAAAGCGCCGATCTGATCCACGAATCCAGCTCCCCTCGCAGCGCGCGGAACAGGTCGCGCGCATGCGCAACCAGGCCGTTATAAAAACGCCGCACCAGGAAGTGCTTCTCGGTCATGACGTTGACCGGATCCTTGCAGAAGCGCTCGGTGCTTTGCTGCAGCGAGTGCATGCGCAGGATGTGGCGTTCGAGGATAAGCGCGGGCGGGGTCATCTTGGAGAAGCCGTACATCCTGTGGAACTCGTTGTACACCCCGTCGACGTAGTTGCGGGTCTCGCCGGCGAAGTTGAGAATCTTCTCGGCCTGGCGCGAGAAGGTGTCGAACAGCGCCTGCATGCTGCGCATCAGCCCCGCGGTGGTCCAGCTGCCCTCGATCGTCTGCTGGCTCTTGCGCATGATGTCGTCCAGGCGCTCGTCGGAAAGCGTCTCGAGCAGCACGTGCCCCTGCCTGAGCACGGTGCCGTAGGAGGTCTTGAAGCTCTCCATGTGGCGCAGGTAGTCGGCCCTGTCGGTCTCAAGTTTGGTGAGCAGAACCTTGGCGAGTTCGCGGTTCTTGCCCGAGAGCTTGGACATTTCCTGCAGTTCGCTTTTGGTGCTGCCCAGTTGCGCCGTAACCGACTGCAGCGATGATTCAACCATGCCGCCGATTTCCCGCGATACCGCGGCGCGCAGGATCTGCTGCTTCGACGGGATGATCTCTTCGGCCAGCAGGCGTTCGAGCCCGCCGATTCGGCTTCTCCTCAGCAGTGCCTCGTCATCGCGGATGCGCGCAATCAGGCCCTTCTGCGCGGACAGCGCAATGACGTGGTCACGCGGGAGTTCGAGTATCTTCGCGGTATCGTCGAGCTGCCTCTCGATTCCCACTTCGATCTGAGCGTCGCTCTTGAGGTCGTCCCACATGAGGTCGATCTTGTTTAGTACTGCGACGCGGCGGGTGACATGGCTCTGCACGTACTTCTGCCAGACGTCCAGATCGGACTTGGTCACTCCCGTGTCCATCGCCAGCAGGAACAGCACCGCGTGTGCGCTGGGGATCATGGAAAGCGTCAGTTCCGGCTCGGTGCCGAGCGCGTTCAGGCCGGGTGTATCGAGGATCACCAGGCCTTTCTTGAGCAGCGGATGCGGATAGTTGATGAGTGCATGACGCCAGCACGGGATTTCCACCCGGCCGCCGTCCTTCACCACCACCGTGGTGGTCATGAAGTCCGTTTCGTTGAGCAGTCCCAGCGCGCCGGCTTCCTCGACCGTTACCGACTTGACCTGGGCGAGACTGGACATGGCCTTGGACATTTCCTCGTGGGAACTCAGGTCGAGCTTGATCTTTACCCACTCGACCGTCTGGTGCTTGAGCGCGGCAATGCTTTCGTCGCTCTTGCGCGATTCGATCGGCAACAGCTTGATGTAGGGTTCCTCGGTGGCGTCGTAGTAGATTTCGGTGGGGCACATGGTGGTGCGTCCGACATCCGAAGGCAGCAGCCGCTGCTTGAAATCGGAAAAGAACATCGCATTGATGAGTTCGGTCTTGCCGCGCGAGAACTCGGCCAGAAATGCAAGGATCATGCGGTCGTTGCGCAGACTCTCGGCCAAATCGTAGATGCGCAGGCTGCGCTGGATATCGGCGTGGCCGTGGTTCTCGAGCCAGGACTGGTAAGCCTCGATGCTGGCACGCAGTTCGTCGCGCCATTGCTGGTACTGCGTTACCTGGTCCTCTAGGTCGCTGATCATCATTGCAGGAGTTCTTTCAATCGAAGCAGCAGCGTATGCTGCGGGTTCGAGATCTCGATGGTCTTGGTACGCCCGCGGCTGCCACGCGCAATGATAACCTGCCCGCCCCGCAGATGAAATTTCTTCTTAAGAAAATCAAGGAGCAGCGCGTTGGCGCGGTCCTCGATTGCGGGGGCCGCGACACGTACTTTCGGATACCCGCCGTGGAACCCGGCGAATTCCGTGCGGCTGGCGCCAGGCTGAACCCGGAAAACCAAAGTGAGCAGGTCCTGGTCGGGATTGTAGCGGTACCAGGATTCGGCCAAGCTGTCACAGCATCCGGCTGAAGGTGCGTATCAGCGGCGCAATCGGCCACAACAGCAACAACTGGCACAACACCAGAATGAAAAGCGGCGACAGATCGACCCCGCCGACAGGCGGTATCCGCCGCTGGAACGGCCTTAGGAAAGGGCGCGTCAGGCTTACCAGCAAACTCATTACCGGGCTGTGCGGATTTACCCATGACAGGATGGCCTGCGCGATGACTGCCACCATGAGAATGTACAGAAAGCGCTTGAGCAAGTTAACGACGGCCAGCAGAATCAGCCCCACGATCGCCGTGCCGACCGTCGGCCCCAATTCGGGGCCGATCATGGCCCTGATCGACACTATCAAAAGAACTTCGACTACCCACGCCAGCAGCAGCGTGGACATGTCGTAACCCCACAGGCCGGGAATGACGCGGCGCGCCGGCCGGACCATGAAATCGGTCAGCGCGGCGAGGAACTGCGACAGCGGATTACGTGCCGGCGCGCGCACCGCCTGCAGATAGAAGCGCAGCAAAAGCGCGAGCGCGAACAATCCGAGAAAGGTCTCGAGCAGGAATATCAATGCCTGGTTCATCTGTAACGGACCTTTTCTTCTAGGTCTTGCCGAATTCGTCGCCCAGCTCGGCAGAGCGGCGGGCGGCGGCGCGCACGGCTTCCACCACCCGGGCCTTCAGTTCACAGGACTCCATGACCTCGAGTGCACGTTCGGTCGTGCCGCCCTTCGAAGTCACGCGCGCGCGAAGCGCTGCCGGCGCCTCGGTACTGTTGGCGGCAAGTTTCGCTGAACCGACGAACGTCTCTACGGCCAGGCTGCGTGCCTGTTCCTCACTGAATCCGAGCTCCTGCGCCGCCTGCTGCAACGCCTCGATGAAGTAAAACACGTAGGCTGGTCCGCTGCCTGACACCGCGGTTACGCCGTCCATGCGCTCTTCGTTATCCAGCCAGATGAGCGTGCCGACGGCACCCAGAACACGCTGCGCGGTTTTCCTGTCGGCTTCAGTGGCTTTCGGTGCCGCATGCAAGCCGGTGATGCCGGCGCGCAAGAGTGCCGGAGTGTTGGGCATAGCCCGGACGATGCGGCCGTGACCGCCAAGCCAACGCGACAGGTCCGCGGTACGTATGCCGGCGGCGATGCTCACCACCAACTGTCCGTGCAGATGCGGGCGCAACCATTGCGCCACGTCGCGCAGGTGCTGCGGCTTGACTGCGAGCAGCACGACATCCTCCACGACGCCGGCCTCGTCGAGCCCCGCCTGCGTCGCCACGCCAAACGCCTGCCGCAGACGATGGCGCGCATCCTCGGACACCTCGACGACGCGAATGTCGCTGGCCGCGAGCCCCTGCTTGAGCAGGCCGCCGATCAGTGCGGTGGCCATGTTGCCCCCGCCGATGAAAAGAATGCGCATGTAGAGAATCTGGAATACGTTTGGAAATTGGTTAAGTTAGGGCCAGCAACGAATTGCCATGGGCGCGCCGCATTGCTAGAACGATATCGTTCTCCCAATCAGTATATAGGCGGCCGTTACACGGCGCCCGCATCGCGTTCACCGAAGATCGACCTGCCGACGCGGACCAGGGTCGCCCCCTCGGCGATTGCCGCCTCGAGGTCATCGGACATGCCCATGGACAGCGTATCGAGCGCGACGCCCCGGCGCAGAAGGTCGTCCCGGATTTCCCGCAACATGCGGAAGCGGCTGCGCTGCAGCGCCGAGTCGGGCGTAGGTTCGGGGATCGCCATCAGCCCGCGCAGGCGCAGGCGCGGCAGCCGCATGATCGTCTGCGCGAGGCCGAAGACTGCATCCGGCTCTACGCCGCTTTTGCTGGCTTCGTTACTGACGTTGACCTGGATGCAGACCTGCAGCGGTGGCATGTTATCGGGGCGCGACGCCGACAGGCGCTCGGCGATCTTCGCGCGGTCAATGCCGTGGACCCAGTCGAAGTTCTCCGCGATGGGCTTGGTCTTGTTGCTCTGGATCGGGCCTATGTAGTGCCACTCAAGGGGCAGGCCGGACAGGGCGGCGATTTTTTCGATCCCTTCCTTTGCATAGTTCTCGCCAAAGGCACTCTGGCCGGCGGCCCAGGCTTCGGCGATTGCCTGGGGCGGGAAGGTCTTGCTGACAGCGACCAGGTTGATCTCCCCGGGCGGGCGCCCAGCGGCCCTTGCCGCCTCCGAAATGCGTGCTTTAACAGCTTGCAAGCGGGATGCTATTGTTGTCATAATCCTCTTGCAGATTTCAATGTAAGCATCGAATGCAACAAGCCTTTTCGATCCGCAGCGTGGCCACGGGCACGCTTTTCGCACCCCCATCTCGCCTTTTTCGGGGAATTATAAATGGACATCTCTGAACTCCTCGCTTTCGTCGTCAAGAACAAGGCTTCCGACCTGCATCTGTCGGCCGGGCTTCCGCCCATGATCCGCGTCCACGGCGATGTGCGGCGCATCAACCTGCCTCCGATGGAGCACAAGGACGTTCACGCGATGATCTACGACATCATGAACGACGGTCAGCGCAAGTTTTACGAAGAGAACCTGGAGTGCGACTTCTCGTTCGCGATCCCGAATCTGGCGCGCTTCCGGGTCAACGCCTTCGTGCAGAACCGCGGCGCCGGCGCCGTGATGCGGACCATCCCGTCCAAGGTGCTCAACCTGGAGGAGTTGAAAGCACCCAATATCTTCAAGGAAATTGCCAAGTATCCGCGCGGCGTCGTCCTGGTGACCGGCCCCACGGGCTCGGGCAAGTCCACCACGCTTGCGGCCATGGTCAATGACATCAACGAGAACGAATTCGGCCACATCCTGACGGTCGAAGACCCGATCGAGTTCGTGCACGAGAGCAAGAAATGCCTCATCAACCAGCGCGAAGTGGGGCCGCACACGCTGTCGTTCAACAATGCGCTGCGAAGCGCGCTGCGCGAGGACCCGGACATCATCCTGGTGGGTGAGTTGCGCGACCTGGAAACCATCCGGCTGGCGCTGACCGCGGCCGAAACCGGCCACCTGGTGTTCGGCACGTTGCATACCAGCTCGGCGGCAAAGACCATCGACCGGATCATCGACGTATTCCCGGCGGCGGAAAAGGAAATGGTGCGGGCGATGCTCTCGGAGTCGCTGCGCGCCGTGATCTCGCAGACGCTGTGCAAGACCAAGGACGGCGGAGGCCGGGTAGCCGCGCACGAAATCATGATCGGCACCCCGGCGATACGAAATCTTATTCGCGAGGCCAAGGTGGCGCAAATGTACTCGGCCATTCAGACCGGCCAGAATCTGGGCATGCAGACGCTCGACCAGAACCTCTTGGAAATGGTGAAGAAAAACCTCATTACGAAAGACGAGGCCCGCGGCAAAGCCGCCAACAAGGACGCTTTCAACTGAGCGCGCTGTTCCGCGACTCTGAAAATCCTGTCAGGAGCACTCGATGGAAAAAGACCAGGCCGTCAGATTCATACATGAATTGCTGAGGGGGATGGTGGCGAAAAAGGCATCGGACCTTTTCATCACCGCGGGTTTCCCGCCGGCGTTCAAGGTCGACGGCAGGATGACCCCGGTTTCGAACCAGAGCCTCACCCCGCAGCACACCCAGGAACTCGCCCGCTCGCTGATGAACGACAAACAGGCGCAGGAGTTCGAAGGAACCAAGGAGTGCAATTTCGCGATCAACCCGCCCGGGATCGGGCGCTTTCGCGTGAACGCTTTCGTGCAGCAGCAGCGCGTGGGCATCGTCCTGCGGACCATTACCACTACCATCCCCAGATTCGAGGACCTCGGCCTGCCCCCGGTTCTGAAGGACGTGGCGATGACCAAGCGGGGCCTGGTGATCTTCGTCGGCGGCACCGGCTGCGGGAAATCCACATCGCTCGCGGCGCTGATTGGCTACCGCAACGAGAACAGCTATGGTCACATCATCACGATCGAAGACCCGATCGAGTACGTGCATGACCACAAGAACTGCCTGATCACCCAGCGTGAAGTCGGGGTCGACACCAACACCTGGGAAACGGCGCTGAAGAACACGCTGCGGCAGGCGCCCGACGTAATCCTGATAGGCGAAATCCGCGAGCGCGAGACCATGGAGCACGCCATCGCCTTCTCTGAGACCGGGCACCTGTGCCTGGGCACGCTGCACGCCAACAGCGCCAACCAGGCGCTCGACCGCGTGATCAACTTCTTCCCGGAGGAACGCCGCGCGCAGTTGTTGATGGACCTGTCGCTGAACCTCAAGGCGCTGATCTCGCAGCGGTTGATTCCACTCAAGGACACCAAGGGCCGCGCCGCCGCGATCGAAATCCTGCTCAACTCGCCGCTGATCTCCGACCTGATATTCAAGGGTGAAGTGCACGAGATCAAGGAGATCATGAAGAAGTCGAGGGAACTGGGCATGCAGACGTTCGACCAGGCGCTGTTCGACCTCTATGAGGGCGGAAAAATCAGCTACGAGGACGCGATTCGCAACGCCGACTCGATGAACGAACTGCGGCTGCAGATCAAGCTGCACGGCAAGGAAGCGCAGGACCGCGACCTCACCACCGGAGTGGATCACCTGAATATAGTCTAGGTACGAGGTACGAGGGAAGACCTACGAAGCAACGCTCGAAACTTCTTGGTTCTCGTCCATAAGTTTTCCCTGGTCCTGGCTTTCCCTAGCCCCTAGGCTCTGCTTTTTCCCTCGCGCCTCACACCTCGCGCCTCGTCCCTGTTTCTCCCGCCGCATCCACCACCTCGCGCCTCACGCCTCACGCCTCGTGCCCCGATTTTTGCGCATCGCGCCTGCGACCATGCGAAATTCGTACAGCCGGCACTCCAGGGGGCCGTTGTAAAGCGGCGTACGCTTCGACGGTGACAGCCCGATCAGCTTGGGCAGGCGCAGGTCGGCGGTAAACAGATAGGCGCGCCAGCCGGCGAACTTTTGTTTTAGCACGTTCCCCAACTGCGGATAGAAGGCAGCCAGTTTCTCCTGCTCGCCCAGGCGAACCCCATAAGGGGGATTGGCCACCAGCACGCCTTCTGGGGCCGGCGCCGAGATTTCCAGCACGTTGGCCTGCTTGAGGAGGACCGCATCGGCGAGTCCTGCGACAGCCAGATTCTCGCGTGCAAGCTTGAGCGCGTCTCCAAATAGATCACTTCCAAAGATAGGCGCCACGGCGTCATTGCTGATGCGCACTTCAGCCTCGTCCCTGATGCGGGCCCACTCCACAGCACCGAAGTTGCGCAGTTTTTCGAACGCGAATCTGCGATTGCGTCCGGCCGGAATGCCACGCGCAATTTGCGCCGCCTCGATCAACAGTGTGCCGCTGCCGCACATCGGATCGAGCAGTGGCGTGCCCGGAGTCCAGCCCGCGAGCTTTAGAATTCCGGCGGCGAGGTTCTCGCGCAGCGGCGCTTCGCCCGCCACTTGCCTCGATCCGCGCTTGAACAACGGCTCACCCGAGGTATCGAGGTAAATCGTGAACCGCTCCGCCTCGAGAAAAGCATGGATGCGCACGTCGGGCTGCGCGGTGTCCACGCTGGGACGGCTGCCCGTTTGCGCGCGGAACTTGTCGCAAGCTGCGTCCTTGATCCGCAGCGTGATGAATTCCAGGCTCCTGAGCGGGCTCGCGATCGCCGCGACCTTCACCCGGATTCTGAGCCCGGGATCGAACAGGCTCTGCCAGTCGAGGGCGTACACTCCGCCGTAGACGTCTTCCTCGTTGCGGTAGCGGCCGGAGCCGATTTCCCACAGCACCCGGCTGGCGATGCGGCTGTGCAGGTTCGCGCAATAGGCGAGCGGTAGCGCTCCGCCGAAGCCTACCCCGCCTTCGGCCATGCCAATGTCCGCGGCACCCAGTTCGCCGAGTTCGGCAGCCAGCACTGCCTCAAGCCCGCGGGGGCAGGGGGCAAAGAATCGTTCTTGCTTCAATATTCTAGAGACCAAGAAAGATTTCGAACTCGATGCGCTTCCAGGGATCTCTGTGCTTGGTCAGGCGCACGATGCGCGCTTGCAGCCGATTACCGCGGTCGAGTTGGCGCGCCACCGTTTCATTCTCCTTGCGCGGCACGTAACCGAGCTTGTGGCCGTTCCACTCGACCCTGACCGCCAGCGGGTCATGCAGGTTGTCCGGCTCCCTGATCAGCGCGAGCGCGTCGCCGACTTTCATCTGACCCCACAGTTCCTTGCCCTGGTAGTACTTAAAGCCGGCAAGCTGTGAGTTCTGCACCACGATGCGCGCGGTGACCTGCGCCGCCTGCAGCGAACACGCGCACGATAAGGCCGCGATCAGGAAGGCGCGCGCCAGTGCTGTCATGGGCCTCAGAACGGCTGCAACTCCACCAGCAGCACGATGGCAACGAGCAGCGCCACCGGGAATTCATTGAGCCAGCGGTAGAACACGTGGCCGTGGCGATTACGGTCGCGCTTGAAGTCGAACATCAGCTTCCCGCAATACACATGGTAGGCGACCAGCACCGCGACCAGCGCCAGCTTGGCAATCAGCCATCCGCCGTGAAAGCCATACGCGAGCCACAACCATGCGCCCGACAACAGCGTCAAAACCGCGCCAGGCGTCATGATGCCGAAGAACAGCTTGCGCTCCATGATCTTGAAACGTTCGATGCTCGGCCGGTCCTCGCTCATTACGTGATAAACGAACAGCCGCGGAAGGTAGAACAGCCCCGCGAACCAGGTCACCATGAATATGATGTGAAACGACTTGATCCAGAGCATCGCCTTGCCTCAGGAGAGCAGACGTCGCCGCGTCGGAACCAGTGCGGAACAGAACGCGTCTGCTGAGTAACCCGGCAACACCAGCACATGAGACGCCGGTTCGGCCGGCACCACGCGGGCCTCCAGCGAGAGGTTCGCGCCGTGCACGGCTTCGAGGTCGCCGTAGAATTTGCGCAGGTCTTTTGCTTCAAAAAGCGTCATGTGAAATACAGATCCATTC
Source organism: uncultured Alcaligenaceae bacterium (assembly GCA_964650365.1). Lineage (GTDB taxonomy): Bacteria > Pseudomonadota > Gammaproteobacteria > Burkholderiales > JACQAP01 > JACQAP01. Next base: position 19,900 of record CAZYTR010000059.1, read on the forward strand.
AAAAGCGTTGACACAGAGGGCGCAGAGGGAACAGAGAGAACGCAAAGAAGTATCTTGAAACGATCATTTCCAAGCATTTCTCTGTGTCCTTTCTTTTTCCTCTGCGCCCTCTGCGTCAATGCTCTTGATTTGGTTTACGCAAGGATCAGGCGCGACAGTGTTGTTCGACCAGTTTCTGCAATGTCACCAGATTCCCGTGGAAAAAATGGCCGGCGCTGGGCAGCACCACGATCGGGAGCTGTTGCGGACGCGCCCAGTCGAGTACGTCCTTGAGTGGTACCACGTCGTCTTCCTCGCCGTGCACCACCAGCGTTCCGGCAGGGACCGTACCGACCGGGAAGCGGCCGACTGCGGGCGCCACCAACACCAGATGCTTCGGCTTGAGTCGCCCGGCGACCGCGGCGGCGACAAACCCGCCAAACGAGAATCCGCCAACCGCCAGCTCGCCCTCGCCATAGGTGCGCCGCGCGTGATCGGCGAGCGCCAAGACATCCTCGATTTCGCCGCGGCCCTCGTCGAACACGCCCTCGCTCGCCCCGACGCCGCGGAAATTCAACCGCAGCGCGCAGTATCCCGACGCGAAGAACGCTTTGGCCAGGGTCTGCACAACTTTGTTGTCGAGCGTGCCGCCGTACAACGGGTGTGGATGCGCAACCAGCGCCACTCCGCGGCGCGCCTCCCCGGGATCGTTTGCGACTATCTCAAGTCTTCCAACCGGTCCGTCAATCGAGACTCGCTGCAAAGTTGCAGATTTCAAATGCGCAGGCGCTCGACGATGCGGCCGTGGACCAGATGCTCGTCGATGATCTCATCGATGTCACTCTTGTCCACGTAGGTGTACCAGATTTCCTGAGGATAAATCGCGATCACCGGGCCCTCGTCGCAGCGGTCCATGCAGCCCGCCTGGTTCACCCGCACTTTGCCCGGGCCTGCGAGTTGCAGCGACTTGACGCGGGCTTTCGCGTAATCGCGCATTTCCTGGGCCTGATGGTTATTGCAGCAGGCGGCGTCCGGTTCGCGCTGGTTGCAGCAGAAGAACACGTGATACTTGTAATGGCTCACCGGCAGGATCTCGATAACAAGCCGCGTATTATATGCCGCGCACGGCCGGATACTTGCGGGCGTTGATCGCCATCTTGTCCAGTGCGGCCTCCACCGGATCGATCTCCAGAACGTCCGCGAGCCGCACCAGGTAAAGCAGAACATCGGCGATCTCGTGCGCCACGGCGGCGCGCTGCGGCCCGGGCAGCGCGGCGCTCTCCTCCGCGGTCAGCCACTGGAAGCGTTCCATGATCTCGGCGGCCTCGATCGCCACCGACATTGCCAGGTTCTTGGGAACATGGAACTGCTCCCAGTCGCGCTCGGCGGCAAACTGCCGCAGCCGCTCGCGCAGATCACTCAGCGAATCGGGCGTTGTACTCATCGTCGTTGCCTTCCCTAGGAAAGCTCTGCATAAGTCCCGGGCGGATGGCGCGCAAGAAGAATCAGGTAACCGAGCGTGAGAAACGGCCACACTGCCGACAGCAGCCGCGTCATGCCGTTGAAGCTGACGTAATGTCCGTGCCGCCACACTTTCAACGCCGCCACCAGATAGGGATTCTCCGGGGCGAGGTTCACCACGATGACTCCGAACACAAGGCAGACCACTGCCGCCAGGATAAGAACGCTCCTGGGCACACGAGCCAGCAGCAACCACGCGGCGACGCCGATCGCGAGCCCCAGCAGCGACCCCGGCGTCAGCCACAGCGACGGATTGCCGGGAATGAACAGCGCCGAGGAAGCGACCGTTTTCAGCGCCAGGGCGGCGGCGGCCAGCGCGACGAGCGAAACCGCGGCACCGAGAAACGATCGCGCGATTGCGGTGAGCACAAATGCCACGCCGGCAAAGTTGAACGCGGCGACACCGGCTTCCATGTAGCGGTAGGACTCGGCCGAATAGCTCACACTGACTTCGCCCGGCATCAGGTGGCGCAGATCGCCGTTGCCGAACAGCCAGATCTCCGCGTTGAGTTGGGTAAACAGCCACAGAGCCAGAAGCACGAAGCCGTAGTCTGTCCTCGCGCCGGGCAGAAAATAACGTCCTCGCAACCGGAACAGCTCGCCGGAAAGCAGCCAGCGTTCCCCGAACACGTAGGCTGCTGCGGCGCCGAGCAGCGTCCCGCCCGCGTTGGTGAGCAGGTCCAAGTTGGAAGCAATGCGCGTCGGCAGATAGCCCTGCGCCAGCTCGACGAGAAGACTGAACAGCGTCCCGGCCAGCACTCCGAGAATCGCCGCCGCCCAGCGCGGCGTGCGTCCCATGAACGTCAGGGTGAGCAGCAGTCCGAGCGGAAGATAGGCCAGAACATTGAGCGTGATGTCGGAAGCGATGACGTAAAACGGCCAGTCGGCGAGAATGAACGCCGTTGCATTGTCCGCCGGCGCACGCCAGCCGGAGAACGGGTAGAGGCTGGCATACGCCACCAGCAGCAGGTAAGCTACCGTGAGATAGCGCACCAGCGTGGATCTGCGCGAGTAACGCGCTGTTGGCGAGAAAAACGGACCGCTCATGTTCTTGTGTCGAGTGCGCCAGGCACGATCAAACGAAACCGCAGCCATTGGAACCAGTGATTGAGATTCTATGACATCTTCAACGGTGACGCCGACGGCATCTGCGCCCTGCATCAACTGCGGCTTGCCGAGCCGCGCGATGCGGAGCTCGTCACCGGAGTCAAACGCGATATCGAGTTGCTCGCTCGCGTAGAGCCCCGTCGCGCGGATGAAGTTACGGTGCTCGACGTTTCGCTGGAAACGAATCGCCGCCACTTGATTCGCATGCTGGAGGCGGGGGTACGTTGCCGGTATTTTGATCACCACTTCGCCGGCGCGGTCCCCAGCCACCGTCTTCTCGACGCGCACATCGACACCGCGCCCTCGGTCTGCACCAGCCTGATCGTCGATCGATATCTGCGCGGGAGGCACCGGGCGTGGGCGGTGGTCGCCGCATTCGGGGACAACCTGGCGGAATCCGCGATTGGCGCAGCCGCCGACTTGCACATCTCTCCGCACAATCTCGAAGTGCTTCGCGAACTGGGAGAGTGCCTGAACTACAACGCATACGGAGACTCGGTGGAAGACCTGCATTTCCATCCCGCCGAGCTTTACCGCCGCGTGCGTGACTACGCCGACCCGCTCGTGTTTGCCGCGCGCGCGCCTGAATTCGACTTACTGCGCCGCGCCTACGCCGACGACCTCGGGCAGGCGCGCGCGCTGCCGGTATTGAAACGAGGTAGGGGTTGCATCGCGGTCTTCATGCCCGGCGAAGCCTGGTGCCGGCGGGTATCCGGGGTGTTTGCAAATGAGCTCTCCCGCATCCACCCGGAACAGGCGATCGCAATCCTGGTCGCGCGCGCGGGCGGATATCGGGTGAGTCTGCGAGCGCCGCAAGGCATCCAGAACCTGGCTCGGCAGTTCGAATCCGGCAGCGGCCGGGAACGCGCCGCCGGTATCCAGTTGCTGCGGGAACAGGACGTCGAGCGGCTCCTCGAATTGCTCGAGCAGACCTACTCGGCGAAAACACCCACCACCGGAGTCTAGGCGACAGCAGCGCCCTGCGCCGCCGTCGCGTCCTATTTCGCCTTGATCTCGGTCCAGATGCGGTTGAGCATCTGGCGTTCCTTGGGCGTCATGTCCTTCAGCTGCTCCAGCCGCTTCGCCGATTCCGCGTCCGGGAACACCGCCTTGTTGTTCTTTATTTCCGGCTTGATGTATTTCATTGCGTCGGTGTTCGGATTGCCCGAACCGATCATGTTGGTGAGGTCCGCGGAGTTCTTGCCGTCGAGCATGAAATTGATGAACTGATGCGCCAGGTCCGGCCGCGGCGCGCTCTTCGCGATGACCATCGCATCCAGCGCCAGAACCGCGCCTTCCTTGGGCAGGCTGTGGCGAATGCGGAACTTCTGCTTCGCTTCCTGCGCCCCGAGGTCGGCCTGGAAGATGTCGTTCGAGTAGCCGTGCACCACCCAGAGATTTCCGGTGGACAGTTCCTTGATGTAACCCTGAGCCATGAACGCCGCCCAAAAGGGCTTGGCCTTGACGATGACGTCCTTGGCCTGCTGCCAGTGCTTGGGATCGCGGTCATTCACCGAATAACCGAGATACTTCAGCGCCGCTGCCATCAGCTCGCTCTGGCTGTCGAGCACCGTCACGCGGTTCTTGATCTTGGCGAGGATCGCAGGATCGAAGATTACCGCCCAGGAATCGACGGTGATGCCGAGCTCCTTCATTTTTTGCTCGTTGTAGCCGATCAGCGTGATGGACATCGCGTATGGCGCGGAATACTTGTTGCCCGGATCGAACTCGGTATTCAGGTACTGCGGCATCGCGTTCCTGAAGTTGTCGACCTTGCTCTTGTCCAGCGGCTGCAGCCAGCCGGCCTTGGCCATGCCGGTGACGTAGTTCGAGGTCGGCACGATCACGTCGTAACCTTTGGCGCCGGCGGCGAACTTGGCGATCACTTCCTCGTTGTCGCCGAAGTAATCCTGAACCACCTTGCATTTGCAGGACTTCTCGAAACGCGCCACCGTCTCGGCGGAGATGTAGTCGTTCCAGTTGTAGAGGTGCAACTCGTCTTTCGCCAGTACCGGCAGGCTGGCAAGCAGCAGCAGGGACAGCAGCTTCTTCATGGTCGCTCTCCTTGGTTATGGGATACCCGTCCTCGAAACGCTAAGGGTAAGAAATACGCCCGCCGCAGTCCAGTGGCAATCGGCAGAAAGATCGCAAGGTGACGGCGGTCGCGTGAAATCTCACTGGCTACGCAGGGCGCCGGGCGAAAGCCGCGAAGCGATCAATATCAGCGCCAGCGTGAGCAACATCAGCAACGTCGACACGGCGTTGACTTCCGGCGTAACGGCGATCTTCACCATGGTATAGATCTGCAACGGCAGAGTGGAGGAGCCGACCCCCGCGGTGAAGAAGGTGATCACGAAGTCGTCGATCGAAAGCGTGAACGCCATCAGCGCGCCGGCCACCACTCCCGGCATGATCAGCGGCAGGGTCACCAGCCGAAAGGCCTGCCACGGGGTGGCGCCCAGATCGCGGGCCGCCTCGGTCAGGCTCTCATCCATGCCGGCGAGCCGTGAGCGCACCACGATGGCGACAAAGCCGACGCAGAAGGCGATGTGGGACAGCACGATGGACAGCATGCCCAGCGTAATGTTGAGCATCACGAAGAAGATCAGCAGCGACACACCCATGAGGATTTCCGGAATCGCGATCGGTGCCAGCACCAGCACCGGCAGCAATCGCATCTTGTATCGGTACATCGCATAGCCTGCCATGGTGCCCAGCACGGTGGAGACGGCGCTCGCGGTCAGCCCGATCACGAGCGAATTCCATGCCGCCTTGAGCATTTTTTCATTGCCGAAGAGCTTTTCGTACCAGGACAGCGTGAAGCCGACCCACTCGGCATTGAGCCGCGAGTCGTTGAAGGAGTAGGCGACCACGATCACCAGCGGCGCATAAAGAAAGGCATAGGCAACAAATCCGGCAAGCCACAGCCAGGGCGAACGGCGGCTCATACCCTCGCTCTCCTGCCCACCCAGGCGGCCAACCCGGCCAAGCCTACGGCCACTACAGTCAGCACCATCGACAGCACGCTCCCGAAGGGCCAGTCGCGGGTGTCGAGGAATTGCTGCTTGATCACGTTGCCGATCATGATGCCCTCGGTACCGCCGAGAATGTCGGGAATGGCGAAAATGCCGAGCGCCGGGATGAACACCAGCGCGGCACCGGCGTACACCCCGGGCAACGACAGCGGGAAAGTCACCCGCCAGAAGCGCTGCCAGGCATTCGCCCCCAGATCCTGCGCGGCGTCGAGCAGAGCCGGGTCATGCTTCTCCAGGTTCGCGTAAAGCGGCAGCACCATGAACGGCAGATGCACGTACACCAGGCCGACAATGACCGCAAACGGCGTAAACAGCAGCGACACCGGTTCGAAGCCGAAAAAGCCGATGCAGGCGTTCAGCGCCCGCACGAACACCGACTGCGGCCCGAGGATGATCATCCACGCGTAGACGCGGATGAGAAAATTCGACCAGAACGGCAGGATCACCAGCAGCACCAGCAGATCGCGGTGTTTTTTCGGGCTGCGGGCGATCAGCATCGACAGCGGGTAGGCGATGACCAGGCATATCAGCGTGGTGATCGCCGCGTAGGCGAACGACTTGATGAACAGCTTCGTGTAAAGGAAATCGGAGAAGAAACGGCCGTAGTTTTGTACGGTCAGGTCCAGATGTGTGCCGGCTTCGTCCCCGTAAAACAGCGGCGCCAGGCCACCGAACTCACCAGGGTTGCGCAACGACGCCACCACCATGATCAGCACGGGAATAGCGAAGAACACCAGCAGATAGGCCAGCGGCGGGCCGCTGATCAGCCACTTGTGCAAGCGATTCTGCGGCGCGCTCACGCTATGCCCAAAGAGGCTCAGTCATTCAGAAAATGACCGGCGTCGAAACGCCAGCTCACCTGCACGTCGTCGCCGGCCTCGAAGAACTTGGTGCGCCCCGCGGCGGAGTTGGGCAGCAACGCCTCGATGCGCTTGCCGCCGGCAAGCTCGACGATGTACACCGTGACGTCGCCGAGATAAAGGAAGTCGTACACCCTGCCCGCAAAGCGGTTCAAGTCCGCACCGATGGGCAGATCGCGGCCAATCGCCACTTTCTCCGGGCGCAACGCCAGCACACCCCGCAATCCCGGCTGATCGCTTTCATCGTTAAGCGCGGAAATCTCGCCGATGCCGTCGAGATGCACGCTCATGCGCTCGCCCCGGCAGGCCTTGATCTCACCCTCGAGCAGGTTGCACTGGCCGATGAAATCGGCGACGAATCGGTTCTTCGGGAAGCCGTAGATCTTCGACGGCTCGTCGATCTGCTCGACCCGCCCGTCGTTCATCACCGCGATCCGGTGCGACAGTGCCAGCGCTTCGCTCTGATCGTGGGTCACGTAGACGAAAGTGACGCCGATTTCCTTCTGCAGGCCGATCAGCTCGAGTTGCACGCTTTCCTTGAGCTTTGCGTCCAGCGCCGCCAGTGGCTCGTCGAGCAGCAGCAGCTTGGGCCGGTTGATCAAGGCGCGGGCCACCGCCACGCGCTGCTTCTGGCCGCCGGAGAGTTCATTGGGATAGCGCTTGTTCATGCCGGTGAGGCGCACGTCCTCCAGCGTCTCTTCCACCCGCCGGCCGATTTGCGCCGGGTCCGCTTTTGCCATGCGCAGCGGGAAGGCGATGTTGTCTTCGACATTCATGTGCGGGAACAGCGCGTAGCTCTGGAAAACCGTATGGATGTTGCGCGCTTCCGGTGGAATGCCCGTCATGTCCCGGCCGTCGACGATGATTTTTCCGGCATCGGGGACGTCAAAGCCGGCGATCATTCTCAACAGTGTGGTCTTGCCGCAGCCGGAAGGGCCCAGCAGGGTGAAGAACTCACCGGCTTCGATGCTGATGCTTACGTCGTTGACGGCGGTGAAATCGCCGAACCGACGGGTGACGTTGCCAATCTCGAGTAGCGCCATGCCCGGCCCTGTGCCCCGCCCTGATTTTGCAAAGCGGCAATTCTAGCAAGGCCTTGAAACAACGGGGACAATTTCGACTCGGATCGCTGGGCAGAGAGCAAACAAAAGCCGCGGGTCCTGACGGACCGCGCAGCTGAAGGCATTACCGGCTCAAGTCTTCCACCCGACCCCGGCCGGGTGGCGGAATGCAGGAACGTTTAGAAGAACACGCCTGCGCGCAAGGTGATCGCTTTTTCGCTGTCCGTGGTGCCGCCGGTGACGGCGATCGGGGTATCGAAGTCGGTCTGGGTGTAGTTGAGGTAGAACCGCACCGGTGTGACCGGGACCCATTTCAGACCGACGGTAATCGCTTCGGCTCCATTGGTTCCGGTGAACTGCGCACCGGTGAGCTCGCCAGCGTCAATCTTGCTGTAACGCACGCCGAGTTCCCAGGCACCCATGCCCTCCGCACCTTTCTTGAACTGCTTGTTCGGAACGATTGCCCGCATGCCGTTGAGCGTGTAGAAGTCGGCATACTTTTCGCCGGTGATCAGCCAGGTCAACGCGCCGTAGTAGGCGTCGATCTCGCGGTCGTAGGCGGTCGTAGAGTTCTCGAACGCGGACTTGACCCACTCGGTCTGCAGCTTCAGCGGCCCCCATGCCACTACACCTTCGGCGCCCAGGCGTTCGCGATCGGTCTCGCTGTTTGCGGCCGCGGTCGGCGGTGCATTTACGGTCAGAAACGTGATGCCACGGCCTTCAGTGCGAATACCGCCGGTCAGCGCACTATTCCCAGGCAGCGTTCCCATCGTGTATCCGGCTCCCAGGTGCAAGACGGCATCCGACAGGCTCGCCATCGGCGCGAAGTTCAGTGCGCCACGAACGATGATTTCCTTGTCGTCCACGACCGCATTTGCTTCGTCCGTGTTCTTGCCGCTGCCGTTCATCGCCGCCACGGCGTAGGCGAACGTGTTCTTGACCGGTTCGCCATGGATCATCAGTCCCTGATCCTTGGCCGGCACGAACGCGTTCACCAGCGAGCGCTCCTGGAAGTCAATGAATCGCGAGCTGGTCAGTTCCTCGAAGCTGAACGGCATCTTGAAAGCGCCCATGCGGAGCTGCACCGTGTCGCTGGCTTTGTAGTTCACATACGCGTACTCGAGCGTGCTGTTGGCTACGTCGCTGGTAACTTCGAACGTCCAATCGTTGTAGAGCTTGCCGCTGACGCCGAGGTAGGCGCGGCGGATATCGAACGTATCCGCGGTGTTTGCGTTGGTGGAATCGATGTCGAACGAACGGTAGTCGGCGTGAACCCGGCCGCTGAGCGAGATGGAATGCTGCTTGTCGCCGGACTCCCAGGAAAACCCGTCCTTGAACCGGCCGGTGAGTTCGCTTGGCGCGGACTCCGCCTTTTTCGCGGCTTTCTCCGCCTCATTGGCTTCCTTCAGCGCCTGGGCGCGGCGTTCGGCGCGCGCTTCAGTACGCATTTCCTGGTATTCCTCCTCGGTCAGAACACCTTTCTCGCGAAGCTTGTCGATCAGCGCCTCCGAATCGGCGGAAAACGCCGGAGCGGAAAGACCGCCGAACAGCGCTGCGATCGAGGCGGCGAGGATGAGGCGTTTCGGCGCCACGTTCGGCGAACCGGGGTCTTTCGGTTTGGTACTCGATCCCATTGATGTCTCCTAAGTTAAATAGCCTGGCGCGACCGCCTTGCGGCAGACCTAAGGAGGGGGTAGCGCCCGAATCTGGTTGGAAGCTGCACACGGCCGAAGCGCCGGTACACCAACGGGCGGGATTCTGGCGACCGAATGTGACAGTTTCATTAAACATCACAAATGACCGCCAAAGATTGCCGCGAAGCCGCAGAGCCGCCTAGACCAGCCAAGCGGCGATCTGCAAGGACAGAAGGATCAGCAGGACGGACAGAATTCCGGTCAGCAGGCGGTTGTGGCGCTGCTGACTTCGCAGCAACGCCTCCATTGCGGCGCGCAGGTCGTTGGCAGGACGATCCGAAAGCGCGCGATGGACCAGGCGCGGCAGCTGCGGCAGGAGCACCGCCCACTGCGGCGCCTCGTTGCGGAGGTTACGCAACAGGCCGCGCCAGCCAACCTGCTCGGACGTCCAGCGCTCGAGATAGGGTTTGGCTGTTTTCCAAAGATCCAGGTCGGGATCCAGGTCCCTGCCCAGGCCTTCGATGTTAAGCAGGGTCTTTTGCAGCAGCACCAGTTGCGGCTGGATCTCGATGTTGAAACGGCGCGAGGCCTGAAACAGGCCCAGCAACACCTTGCCGAAGGAAATCTCCTTCAGCGGCTTGTCGAAGATCGGCTCGCAAACGGCGCGAATCGCGGTTTCGAATTCGTCCACGCGGGTTTCGGGCGGGACCCAGCCGGACTCGATGTGGACCTGCGCCACGCGCCGGTAGTCGCGCCGGAAAAAGGCGAGGAAGTTCTGCGCCAGGTAGTTCTGGTCCACCTCGGTGAGCGTGCCCATGATGCCGAAATCCAGCGCGATATAGCGCCCGTCCGGGGCGACGAAGATGTTGCCCGGGTGCATGTCGGCATGAAAGAAACCGTCGCGGAACACCTGGGTGAAAAAGATTTCCACGCCGGCGCGCGCCAGTTTCGGGATGTCGATACCCTGGTCCCGCAGTTTTTCGACATGACTTACCGGCGTGCCGCTCATGCGCTGCATCACCATCACCTGGCTGCTGCAGAAATCCCAGAAGATCTCCGGCACCTGCAAGAGGGGAGAATTCTCGAAGTTGCGGCGCAGTTGGCTGGCGTTCGCCGCCTCGCGCAGCAAGTCGAGTTCGTCATGAAGGTGCTTCTCAAACTCGCCGACCACTTCCCGTGGTTTGAGGCGGCGGCCATCCTTCCACAGCCGCTCGATCAACCCGGCGGCGACATTGAGCAGCGCAATGTCTTCGACGATGACACGCCCAATCCCCGGCCTGAGGATCTTCACCGCCACTTCGCGCCCGCCCGGCAACACCGCCAAATGCACCTGCGCCACCGAGGCGCTGGCGACCGCGGTCGCATCGAAGCGCTCGAACACTTCCGCGGCAGACTTGCCGTAGGCGCGCTCCAGGGTCTGGAACACCTGTTCAGCCGCGAACGGCGGTACCTGATCCTGGAGTTTCGCCAGTTCGTCGGCAATATCGAGCGGGATCAGGTCGCGGCGGGTTGACAGAACCTGGCCGAACTTCACGAATATCGGCCCGAGTGCTTCCAGCGCAAGGCGCAGGCGCTCTCCGCGCGGCCGCTCGAGGCGGCGCCAGAACAGCAGCCCCGCGGTCAGCAGGCGCAACCCGCGCACCCGGGCATGGCCGAGGAAGAATTCGTCCAGCCCGAAGCGCAACGACACGTACACGATTCTGAACAACCGCAGAAGGTGCATGACCGGTGACGGCGATTGCGCCGCGCGTCCTTTGTTTTTCTATCTGCCGCGGACCTGCCGCGACAGGCGCTCGATACGCTTGTCCAGGCGCTCCACGGCATCGCGCAATTCGTCCACCTCGCGCATGAACTCGGCGGCCCGCAACGGCGTAACCAGGAGCGCTTTCTCCTCGATGAGATACTCGGCGGCGTTTTCGGCCAGGCTCACCGCGGCCTGCTTCGGCCACGCGGCGGCCGAGCGTCCGGCCTGCGCCATGCGATGCGCCGCTATATCGCCGACCACCCGGCTCAGGTCCTCCTCCACATCCCAACGCAGGTTGGACGCGACCTGGGAAATGACCGCGGCGAAATCGGTATCGCCGACGACTTCGGCCTTGTGCCAGGCTTCCTCGCCGTCGGCCAACAACTCGATCAGCGTCAGGTGCGTGAGCCGGATCGTCACCGCCGGTGTAGTTTCCGGCGGCGCCGGCTGCAGCCTGCCGTCCACTGCCACTGCGAACGCCACGCGGGCCGGAAACACATCGAACAGCGCAGTCTTGCCCGCGTGTGCGCTCAGTTTGTCGCGGGCCCACTGCGCAGGCTCGAGCACGTGGTTGGCAAACGCGATGAACGCGGCGGCAAGCATCGGCTTCAGATTTTGTAACCGCGGTGCAGTGCCACCACCCCGGCGCTGAGGTTGAAGTACTCGACTCGCGCACAGCCGGCCTGTTCCATCATCCGCTTCAGCTCTTCCTGCCCGGGATGCCGGCGAATCGACTCGGCGAGGTAGCGGTAACTGTCCGCATCGTCAGCCACCAGTTTGCCCAGCAGCGGCAGCACCTTGAACGAGTAGGCGTCGTACAGCGGCTTGAGCGGCTCCCACACTTGCGAGAACTCCAGTACCAAGAGGCGTCCTCCCACGCGCAGCACGCGCCGCATTTCCGCCAAGGCGGCTTCCTTGTGCGTCATGTTGCGCAACCCGAAGCCCGCCACCGTGCAATCGAAAGAATTGTCCGGGAACGGCAGGCGTTCGGCGTTGCACTGTACGACCGGCACGATGTGACCGCGGTCGAGCAGCCGGTCGCGACCGCGCGCGAGCATCGAGGCATTGATGTCGGTCAGCCACACCTGCCCGCTCATGCCGGCCCGCGCCGCGAACAGCGCGGACAGATCCCCGGTGCCGCCGGCCACGTCCAGCACGCGGCCGCCTTCCCTCACCCCGCTCATCTGCACCGCGAAGCGCTTCCACAGCCGGTGCATTCCCGCCGACATCAGGTCGTTCATCAGGTCGTAACGCTGCGCCACCGAGCCGAACACGCCGGCGACTTTCTTCGCCTTGTCTTGCTCGGCGACTTCCTGATATCCGAAGTGCGTGGTTTTCTTGGCCATGAATTTCAAGCGCTCAACGCAGAGCAATTCTTCTCAGCAAAGGTCAGAGCTTCTTCCAGCCGGGTTTGGGCTGAGGCTGGCCGGCGGCCGGCACAGGCTCGCGGCTGGCGCCTTCTTTCGCCATCCGCTCCAGATAAGCCTTCCACAACCTTTCCTTGTCCATGCCAAGTCCGTAAAGATAGTCCCACGAGTACAGCCCGGTGTCGTGACCATCGCTGAACACAAGCCGCACCGCGTAATTGCCCACCGGCTCAACCGCCGTGATCTCGACGTCCTTCTTGCCGGATTGCAGAACCTCCTGGCCGGGCCCGTGGCCGCGCACCTCCGCAGACGGCGAGTAAACGCGCAACAGCTCGCACTCCACGCGGAACGACTTGCCGTCGTCAAACGCTATTTCGAGGACGCGCGACTTCTGGTGGAGCTTGATTTCGGTGGGGCGGGGCGCCCCGGGTTGAAGTCCTGCCACGGGATTCCTGGTACGTGGAATTCATTGCCCTGAAATGCGGGCGCGGGACTGCATCATAGCCGCAGGCGGGCGCCCGGACCATGCCGCGCGACCCCTTTTGCCCGTCAGAAACAGTCATGGGCTTGTAACATTTGCTTCATAGTATTGCAAACGCTCAAACCCGACTGGACTAGCAGCCATGGCAGCCACCATCCTCGTGGTCGAAGACGAACCGGCAATTCAGGAACTGATCGCATACAACCTGAAACAGGCCGGCCACCTGGCATTGCGCGCCGACAACGCCGAGCAGGCGATGAATCTGGTCCAGAACGCGCTTCCCGATCTGGTGCTGCTGGACTGGATGCTGCCCGGACAGTCCGGGATCGATTTTGCCCGCAGGCTGCGAACCGACAAGCGAACCCGGACGGTGCCGATCATCATGCTCACCGCCCGCTCCGACGAGCAGGACAAGCTGGCGGGCCTTGACAGCGGTGCAGACGATTACATTACCAAGCCGTTTTCGCCGCGAGAGCTGAACGCCCGTATCAAGGCGGTATTGCGGCGACGCGCCCCGCAGATGACCGAGGACGTGGTGCAACTCGGGGGACTGAAGCTCGATCCGGCCACTCACCGCATCTCGGGCAACGGCGATCCGGTGATACTGGGCCCCACTGAATTCCGCTTGCTGCATTTTCTGATGACGCACCCGGAGCGCGTGCATTCGCGTACCCAGTTGCTGGACCAGGTATGGGGCGACCACGTCTTCGTGGAAGAGCGCACCGTGGACGTGCATATCCGGCGACTGCGCAAGGCGCTCGAGCCTACCCGGCTCGACGGCCTGGTGCAAACCGTGCGCGGCACCGGCTACCGCTTTTCCGCCGCCTGACCTAGGACTTCAGCCGGCGTCTGCTCCGGCAAATTCTGGGATAATCCGCCCTGGCTAACCCAGAGGACGGAACGCTTGAAGTCCATGTGGGGCAAACCCCTCTCCACCGTCGTTCTGATCGGCATTCTGGCGCTGGTCTCCTGGCCGATTCTCGGCAACGAGGGCGCCTTGCTGGTCCTCTCCGCGCTTCTCCTCGCCCTGCTTTTTCATCACCTATTCAACCTCTCCGCGCTCTACCGCTGGCTTCAGAACCAGCGTCTCGGGAACGTTCCGGTAGGCACCGGGGCCTGGGAGTACATGTACTCCCACCTGCTCAGGATGCTCAAGCGCCATGAACAAAGCGAAGTGCAGCTCATCGAGGCGCTGTCGCGCTTTCAACTCGCGGGTGCGGCGCTTCCGGACGCGGTGGTGATCCTGGGCGAAGGTGACAGAATCGAGTGGTGCAATCCCAAGGCGGAAGACTACTTCGGTCTCGACAACGAACGCGACCGCGGCCAGCAGATCACCTACATCCTGCGCCAGCCGCAGTTCGTCGAGCACCTTTCTTCCGGCCAAGTCGGTGAGTCGCTGGTGCTGCGGGTTTCGCGCGAACGGATCGAGTTGGTGCTGTCGGTGCAACTGGTTCCCTACGGCGACCGGCAGAAACTTATCCTCGGACGCGACATCACCCGCTGGGAGCGGCTCGAGACGACCCGGCGCGATTTCGTCGCCAACGTGTCGCACGAGTTGCGCACGCCGCTGACCGTGGTCGGCGGATTTCTCGAAACCCTGGCCGACATGAAGAAGCCGGACCCGGAAATGACGCAGCGCGCGATCATGCTCATGGCCCAGCAGACCAGCCGCATGACCCGGCTGGTTGAAGACTTGCTGACGTTGTCGCGACTGGAGAGCACGCACAATCCGCTGCGCGAGGAGGACGTCAACGTTCCGGACCTTGTCAGGACATTGCACCAAGATGCGATGGCGCTTTCTTCCGGCCGGCACAAGTTGCGCGTCAGGCTCGAATCGAACGACTGGCTCAAGGGAAACACCGAGGAGCTTCGCAGCGCCTTCGGGAACTTAATTAGCAATGCGGTGCGCTATACGCCGGAAAACGGCGAGGTGGAAATGCTGTGGCAGAGGCGGGAAGGCAATCCCGTGTTCGCAGTGCGGGACACCGGGATCGGCATCGAGCCGCAGCACATCGACCGCCTGACCGAGCGCTTCTACCGGGTGGATCGCAGCCGCTCGCGCGAAACCGGCGGTACCGGGCTTGGCCTGGCGATCGTCAAGCACGTGCTCAATCGCCACCAGGCACGGCTCGAAGTCGAGAGTAGCATGGGACGCGGCAGTACCTTCTCGGTCATTTTTCCGGAGACCCGCCGCCTGCCCGCCAAAGAGGCGGCGCCGGCTGCAGTCCAGGAACCCGCGATTTCCAGTTAGGGTTTTTTCTCCAGCAACCCGGACAACCGATGTCGCAGCGAGCGGACGAATTCCGCCGGCAGCGGACGCGCGCCGTCACGCTGCCTGTTGCCGAATACGGGGTTGGGAAAATGCGGATCGTCGGCAAAGCGCGGAATGATGTGCCAGTGCAGGTGCGGCACCATGTTGCCCAAGCTGGCCAGGTTGATCTTTTCCGGTTCGAGCAGCTCGCGCAGCACTCGCTCCACGACGAACACCGTTTTCATCAGCCGCGCGCGCTCGGCTTCGGTGAGGTCGGTCATCTCTTTCCTGTGGGCATTCAGGATCACCCGGCAATACGCGGGATGATCGGCATCGCCGACCAACACCACCCGGGCGAAACCGTCGTCCCAGAGCACTTCGCCCCCGGCTTGCGCGCACAACGCGCAGTCGCTGCGAGGGTGATTGAGTGACTTAGTTACTGAGTGATTGGGGGATTGAGCCATCGAACGATGGGTGGCGCGCAGTCGCTGCGAGGGTGATTGAGTGACTCAGGAATTCAGTAACTCAATTCCCCAATCGATCAATCACTCAATCACTCAATCACTCGATCACCAAGCGAATCTTGTCCCGGATGCGGTCCAGGAGTAGGCTTTTTGTCGGGCCGGAGGTGTCGGGCGTATTCATGACGTATTGGGAGGTGTCTCGAAATGTGACCTGTTTATATATC
>CAZYTR010000060.1:0-5727 GCA_964650365.1 uncultured Alcaligenaceae bacterium
CCTGGAGGAGCAGCGTGCTGCCGCCGTGCGCATAGGACTAGACTATCCGCGGCCGATCGTGGACCACGAAGCGGCAAGGAAGCGAACTCTGGAACTCTATAGGGCGGTCAGAAATAATTGACCAGCCACGGCCAAAATGAAGAAAGCCCCTTGCGGGGCTTTCTTTACTCATGGTTTTTCTTGGAGTCTCAGTCGATGTACTCGAAAACCTTGACCACTCTCTGCGTCCCACTGGTGGTGGCGGCGGTCTGTGCCGCGGCCTCGGCTTCGGCCCGGGTCACAAGCCCCATGAGAAACGCGGTGCTGTTCTCGGTTACAACTTTCACGTGGTTGGCACTGACGTCCTTGTTCTGCGTCAGCCGCCCCTTGATGTTGCTGGTGAGCAGTGTGTCGTTGCTGCGGGAAGTAAACGAGCTGTTGCCCGCCACGATCACTTCATTCTGCACATTGCGCACGTTCTGCACTTCCAGTGCAACGATGGTCAGATCCTGTTTGATCTCTTCGGTGGGTGCTTCGCCGGTGAGCAGCACGAAGCGGTTGAAGCTGATGGCGTTGACGTGAAGCTGATCCTTGTACTTCTCTTCGACGCGGTTCTTGATCTTGTTTTCGATGGTCTGGTCCTCGACAATCGCGCCGCTGGTGCGGCGATCATCGGCCATCATGACGCCGGCGCCCACGCCGGCGCCGATAATAAGTGGCGCGCAAGACTGCAGAAAGGGGGAAAGGGCAAGGATCACTGCGATCAATCGGATAGGTAGTTTCATTCAGTCCACTCCTAACAACAAACAATCGATGGCGTCGCACATGCAGTGCAGGCACAGCAGGTGGACTTCCTGGATGCGCGCCGTTCTGTCCGCCGGCACGCAGATATGCACGTCGTTTGGGCCGAGCAATCCGGCCATCTTGCCGCCTTTCTTGCCGGTCAGTGCGATCACGCCCATCTGCCGGTCGTGCGCTGCAACTATCGCCTCCATGACATTGGGTGAATTGCCGCTGGTTGAAATCGCCAGCAACAGGTCCCCGGATTGGCCGAGCGCGCGCACCTGCTTGGAAAACACGTCGTTGAAGCTGTAGTCGTTGGCGATCGAGGTGAGCGTGGAAGTGTCGGTGGAAAGCGCCATCGCCGCAAGAGGCGGGCGCTCCATTTCAAAGCGGTTCAGCAGTTCGGCCGCGAAGTGCTGGGCATCGGCGGCGGAGCCGCCGTTGCCGCAGGACAGGATCTTGCCTTCGTTCATCAGACACTGCGCCATGCGCTCGGAGGCGCGCGCGAGCGGACCGGCAAGCAAATCCATCGCCTCCAGTTTCAAGTGGGCGCTGTCGGTGAAGTGTTTGTTGATCCGGTTCTTGAGGTCCATCCCGAAAACAGGCTGAATTCCCATTGCAGGCGAATTATTGCACAAAGATCGTGCAGACCTGGTGGATATGATGCTCATTCGCCGAATGCGTTCACGACCCAGTCTACCTCGGGGGTGTCGCCGTTCAGCAACACCGCATCGAAACGGCAGGCCGGGAACTGGCTGTGTGCCGCCATGTAATGTCGGGCCGCCCGCAGGAGTTTCTTGCGCTTGCTCGTTGTAATGCTTTCGCCGGCCCCGCCGAAGGAGGGGCTCCTGCGGTATCGCACTTCAACGAAAACCAGTGTCCCGGCATCGCGCAGCACCAGATCGATTTCGCCGAAACGGCAGCGATAGTTGCGCTGCAGAAGCTTGAGACCGCGCTTTACGAGGAAAGCTGCAGCGGTATCTTCGGCCCAGGTCCCGCGACTGCTCATCGCAACAGGGGTGCGTCGAGAGGCTTGGCGCTGCCCTGAGAAAAATGCGCCGGCACCAGTGAGCGGGCAAATTGCTGGGTGTCGGTGGGCGTTATCGTGCCGGTCACGCCGTCCAGCGAAACCATCGGCTCGAACGGGCGCAACAATTCCTGCACGATCCGGTATGCGTCTATGCCGAGCGCGTAGAACCGTTCCTGATCGAGTGCCGGGCTTCGTACGTCAGGCTTCGGATAACTCATCACCGCAGGCTGGTCCGGCTGCAGCAGCCACGGCATGTCGAGAAAGCGCACACCCTCCAGATCAAAGTGGGCCAGCGTGTCGGTATTGGACGCAAAAACCAGCGACGTGGCATAAATGGGCAGGTTACCGCCGAGATACGAACGAATGAAGCGCGCCCGCGTCGCGTCGAGGGACAGGAAAACGACGTCCGCTTTCGAGGTTGTCACTTGTTCGCGCAACCTGGCAAGCGCAGCGCCTTCCGTGCTGTAGACGAACTGCCCGGCGATTTCCGCCTTCAACTTCTTCCATTCGTCGATGAAGGCTTGCGCGATGCGGCTGCCGAGCGCAGTCTCGCTGGCAACGACCAAGGCCCTGTGCCTGCCGTGGCTGAAAACGAGTTGGGCAACCTGACGCGCCTCCGATTCGATCTGCAGGCCGAACGCGTACAGGTCGCGAGGCATCAGTATGTCGCCGTCGGGAATATTGAGTGCGAGCGTGGGCACGCTCACCACGCCGCTCACAGCGAGCGCGGTGACGCCGTTGCGGGTAAGCGGCCCGATCACCGCGCGCGCACCGCGGGACACTGCGCGCTGATATGCGGTGAGAATCTGAGCGGTGTCCTCCGTGGTGGAATACACGGTTACTTCCGGTCCGTTTGCCTGCATCAGCCTGGCCGCGGCGAGAATGCCCAGACGCACCGAGTCGGCGTGTTTGCCGAAAGAGGTGGACTGAAGTGGCAGAATTACCGCGATGTGCGCCTGCGGTGGCGGGGTGCCGGCAGTCTCGGTTTCCTGTGCGGCGGCCGTGCGGGTGGATAAGGCATTAGGCGCCCAGTATAGTAACGCCACTAACAACAGCGAAAAGGCCGGGCGAAGTTGCATAGTGAAGATACCAGACTGACTGAGCCCACATTATATGTGGTGGCTACGCCGATCGGGAACCTGCGCGATATCACGCTGCGCGCGCTGGAGGTGCTGAAGTCCGTAGACAGCGTTGCTGCCGAAGACACGCGAGTCACGCGGAAATTGCTTAGCCACCACGGCATTCACGTGAGGGTGTTTGCACTGCACGAACACAACGAGCACGATGCGGCCAGGCGCCTGATCGCGACTCTTTCGAAGGGAAAATCGGTGGCGTTGGTAACAGATGCCGGCACACCCGGAATCAGTGATCCGGGAACGGTCGCAGTTGCGCAAGTGCGCGAAGCGGGCTTTCGCGTGGCGCCAATCCCCGGCCCGAACGCGGCCATTGCCGCGATCGCGGCATCGGGAATGCGGGCAGCGACGTTCTGCTTCCATGGGTTCCTGCCGGCCACGAAGGGCGATCGGGAAAAAACGCTGGCGGGACTCCGCGGCCAAACCGGCCTTCTGGTTTTCTACGAGGCTCCGCACCGGATCGTGGAATCGGTGGAGAGCATGGTGGCCGTGTTCGGCGGAGAGCGTCGCATCGGCATCGCACGCGAGTTGACCAAGCTTTTCGAACAGGTTCACGTCTGCCGGCTTGCCGCGGCCGGCGCCTGGCTGCAACAGGACGAGGACCGCCGCCGTGGCGAGTTCGTGCTTCTGGTGGAAGGCAGCGCAGACGATGCCGTGCAATCGCGGGACGATTCGCCGCGCGTGCTGGAACTTCTGCTCGACGAGCTGCCGCTCAAGCTGGCGGTGAAGCTCACCTCCGAAATTACCGGCGCGAGGAAGAACGCGCTCTACCAGCGCGCACTTGACCTCAAGAAGGAATAAAACCGGGATTCTTCCCGACCACCAACTACTGACTTCATGCAGATTACCGTCACCAAACCCGACGACTGGCACCTGCATCTACGCGACGGCGATGCGATGAAGGCCGTGCTGCCGGACACGGCGCGGCGCTTCGCCCGTGCCATCGTCATGCCCAACCTCAGACCTCCGGTGACGACGACCGCTGCCGCGGGCGCTTATCGCGAACGCATCCTCGCTGCCTTGCCTGCAGGCAGCAGTTTCTTGCCATTGATGACGTTGTATCTCACCGACAACACCCGGCCGCAGGAAATCCGCTCTGCGAAATCAGGCGGGTTCGTGCACGCGGTGAAGTACTACCCGGCTGGCGCCACGACCAATTCGGATGCAGGCGTGACCGACATCCGCAAGTGCTTCGACACTCTGGAGATCATGGCCGAAGTCGGGATGCCGCTGCTGATACACGGCGAAACAGCCGACGCAAGCATCGACGTATTCGACCGGGAGGAGGTCTTCATCGAGCGCACTTTGATCGCGCTGGTGCAGCGTTTCCCGCGACTGAAAATCGTCTTCGAACACATCACCACCACCGTTGCGGTGAAGTTCGTGCTCAGCGCACCGGATACCGTGGCGGCTACCATCACGGCGCATCATCTTTTGCTCAACCGCAATGACATATTTCGCGGCGGGATCCACCCGCATCTCTACTGCCTGCCGGTGCTCAAGCGCGAAGAGCACCGACAGGCGTTGGTGAAAGCGGCAACTTCCGGCAATTCCAAATTTTTTCTTGGTACCGACAGCGCGCCACATGCGCGCCACACAAAAGAAACTGGTTGCGGCTGCGCCGGAATCTACACCGCTCACGGCGGCATCGAGTTGTACGCGGAGGCCTTCGATGGGGCGGGGGCGCTCGACAAATTGGAGGGTTTCGCCGCTTTCTTCGGGGCAGACTTCTACGGCCTGCCGCGCAATCGCGAGCGCATAACGCTGAGCAAGAAGGCCTGGGCGGTGCCGGAGGAATTGCGTTACGGGGCCGAGACTCTGGTGCCGTTGCGAAGCGGCGCTTCGATCGCCTGGCGGATCACGTGACACGAGGACCCAGAAGGTGATGCCGGTTACGTCGCGAATGGGTCATGAGGGAACTGGAGAAGTATCGCGCATCGCTGTCGCCCTGATAGCTGGCGCTATGGCTCGCGCCGCGAGTCGTGGATAATGGGGCGGAGTGTGAGGAGGCATCGAGGTAGGCAAGAACAATGCCCGTGCGGTTGCATCAACACTCGTGGTGCATCGCCGCGAAAATCTCGCTCAACGCGTATGTGCGTTGACTGGATGGCGACCAGAATCTAAGCTTCCGGTCGCTGTACGTTTAGATGACAGGGGGATAAATGAATAAGGCAGAACTCGTCGAAACGATTGCAAAAAAAACAGGCGCCAGCAAAGCCATGGCAGACATCATGATCGATTCATTCATGGACGCCGTAACCGTATCTCTGAAGAAAAGCGAAAGCGTGACCCTGGTTGGCTTCGGAACCTTCTCCCAGGGCAGGCGTGCGGCACGCATGGGCCGCAATCCTCAAACCGGTGCGGCGATCAAGATTCCAGCAGCCAAGACGGCGAAGTTTGCAGCAGGCTCAAAACTCAAGGCAGCCGTCAACGGCAGGAAATAGGTTCCAGCAAGAAAAAGAAGGCGGACATCAGAGGGGCGAAACGCCCCTCTTTTTTGCCCGACAGTCGGGCGATGTTGCTGTGAAGGCTGACTTCTAGCCGCGCAGCCGATCGAAGTCATGCCGCAACTAAAGTCCGGGGACCCCGGCTTTCCGATGCGATAATTGGACTTGAAGCTGGCCGGGCAGTC
Organism: uncultured Alcaligenaceae bacterium; assembly: GCA_964650365.1. GTDB lineage: Bacteria > Pseudomonadota > Gammaproteobacteria > Burkholderiales > JACQAP01 > JACQAP01. The sequence continues at coordinate 5,558 of CAZYTR010000060.1, forward strand.
GCTGTGCAATTCGCTTGCGCAGAGGACAACTTCGCCGGAGCCCGGCGGCGGCGGGCGATGTTGCTGTGAAGGCTGACTTCTAGCCGCGCAGCCGATCGAAGTCATGCCGCAACTAAAGTCCGGGGACCCCGGCTTTCCGATGCGATAATTGGACTTGAAGCTGGCCGGGC
>CAZYTR010000061.1:0-6129 GCA_964650365.1 uncultured Alcaligenaceae bacterium
CCGGCAAAATGCAGCAACGCCTGTTTGCGTTGCGCCGGGCAATACAGTCCGGCAGTGCAGCGCGCCACTGCCTCGTCCTCCGTTCGCTCGACGTTCGACCCACACACGGGGCACTTGGAGGGCATGCGGAACGCCCGCACACCGGCCGGGCGGCGCTCCTTAACCACGCCGACAACCTCCGGGATGACATCGCCCGCCCGGCGCACGATGACGTAGTCGCCGATGCGCACATCCTTGCGCCTGACCTCGTCTTCGTTGTGCAGCGTGGCGTTGGTCACGGTAACGCCGCCGACAAAGACGGGTGCAAGCCTTGCAACCGGCGTCAGCGCGCCGGTACGGCCGACCTGCACATCGATACCGAGGAGCTGGGTGATCTCCTCCTGCGCCGGATACTTGTGCGCGACCGCGAAGCGTGGCGCTCGCGAAACGAAGCCCAGTCGCGCCTGGAATTCAAGGTCATCCACCTTGTAAACCACGCCATCGATCTCGAAAGGCAGCGTGTCTCGACGACTGCCGATGTCGCGGTAGAAACGCAGGAGACCCTCCACGCCTTTGACCACGCTGCGCTCACTGGCGACGGGAAAATGCAACGATTCGAGGTAGTCGAGTTGATGGCTCTGGCGATCCGCGCGTATTTTTCCGCCGCTCGCGTGGCCCAGCCCGTAGGCAAAAAAAACAAGCCGCCGGCCTGCGGTGACGCGCGAATCGAGTTGCCGCAGCGATCCGGCCGCCGCATTGCGCGGGTTGGCAAATTCCTTCTCGCCCCTTTTTTGCTGCTCGCGATTCAAGGTCTGGAAGTCACGCTTGAGCATCAACACTTCACCGCGCACTTCAAGAAGCTGCGGCGGGTTTCGAGCTTCGAGCCGCAACGGGATGGAACGCAGTGTGCGCAGGTTGGCGCTGACATCCTCGCCGGCATAGCCGTCCCCCCGGGTCGCCCCCAGAGCGAAAACACCCTTGTCGTAGGTGAGACTGACGGCAAGGCCGTCGAACTTGGGCTCCGCAGCGTATTCGATCGGCCCTGCAACCCCGAGGCCCTCGCGCACGCGCCGGTCGAAAGCCTCGACTTCGGCCTCGCTGAAAGCATTGTTGAGCGACAGCATGGGCGTCAGGTGCGTGACCTGCGCGAATGCCTCGGCAGGCATCGCGCCAATGCGCCTGGTGGGAGAATCCAGAGTCGCCAGCCCGGGATGCCGTTCTTCGAGGGCCTGCAGTTCGCGGAACAGCCGGTCGTATTCGGCGTCCGGCAACGTCGAGGTGTCCTTGACGTAGTAGTTGTAGTTGGCGCGGTCGATTTCGCGCCGCAGCTTTTCGGCGCGGGCGGCGATCTCGGCGGGTACCGCCATCAGGAGAACAGGCGCAGCGCCAGCGCTCCGCCAGCATGGATGCCGCGCTTTTCCATGGCGCCATAGATGGTGCGCAGCTGGGCGCGTATCTTGTCCAGCCCGGCGTCGTCGAGCGGAACGCGGTTGTCGTCGGCGAGAATGCCATCGAGCGAGTCCGCGAAACTGCGGCTCATGGCCACCATGCGGTCGAACGCGAGCAAGCCATCCGACACCCGCGGCACGTCGAGCAGGAAAGTGATGCCCGGCGTGGTCAGGCTGCGGATCTTGTCGATCAGGAACGGTTCCGGTTCCTGGTTTTCGAGCGAAAACAGCGCGCCGTGCCGCTCGTCCAGGCAGGTAAACACACCGCCCGGCTGAAGGTGCAACCCGGAGGCCTCCGCAAGTGCGCGGATCTTGGTGCCGTGGAATACCTGCCCGGTACTCGCAACGACGTTGATCCCGACCATCATGTCGACCTCAGCATAGAAACGGTCGAGATCGGCGGCCTGTTCGAGAGCCGGCGCGAACTCGGGCAGCTCGGCTACAGCCTCCATTTCCCGGGCTGCCGCTCTGACGGCGTCGCCGAATCGTTGCAAGTGCTCGGCATTGACCGGCCCAGAGCGGTCGACCAGTTGCAGCGCCGCGCGCACCGAGGTGTAGCCCGCGCCTTCCGGCGCCAACGGCCGCCAGGACTTCGAGCGCACATCGAGTCCGCTCAACTTCATGATGCGGCCCAGGGTAGCCAACGTCCGGCGCAATTGCGCCAGCTGTTCGGCAGGGATGATTTCGCCGGCGCGAATCTCGACGATGTAATCGATCTCGGGTTGCGGCAGCCCTGATTGCAGAGCCGATTCGCCGCCAAGGTCGTGCTCACCCCGCGCATCCATCTGCGGCTCGATGCGCGGCTCGATGCGCACTTCTTCGAGCGCATCCGGCGGCGGCGCGGCGCTCGCCGCGACTGTCGCCGGGCGCTCGAAAAGGATGTCGTCATGTCCTCCGCCAAAGGTCTGCTCGGCACGGCGGCGGAACTGCCTTTCCTGGTACCAGTTGAACGCCAGCACCCCGGCCACCACCAGCACCCCGAGCATCAGCAAGCCGATCTGCAAATCACTCATCGCCTCTCTCCGTGCGAGCCCAGCGCCAAGATGCTATCAGGCTGCGGCTTCTTCGCGCATGCGCAGCGCTTCGTCCACATCCACCGCAACCACCCGCGATACACCCTGCTCCTGCATGGTGACGCCGATCAGCTGGCCGGCCATTTCCATGGTGATCTTGTTGTGGGTGATGAACATGAACTGGGTGTTCGCGGACATCTTCTTCACCAGATCGCAGAAGCGCTCGGTATTGCTGTCGTCCAGCGGCGCGTCCACCTCATCCAGCAGGCAGAAGGGCGCGGGATTGAGCTGGAACATCGAGAATACCAGCGATAGCGCGGTCAGCGCCTTCTCGCCACCGGAAAGCAGATGGATCGATGAATTGCGTTTGCCGGGCGGGCGGGCGATCACCTGTACGCCGGCATCGAGGATTTCCTCGCCGGTCATCACCAGTTTGGCATCGCCGCCGCCGAACAGCACCGGGAACATTTCGCCGAAGTGTTTATTGACGGTATCGAAAGTCTCCTGCAGGCGCTCGCGGGTCTCGCGGTCGATCTTGCGGATTGCGCTTTCCAGGGTGGTCACGGCTTCGGTCAGGTCCTGCGCCTGGGCGTCCAGGTAGTCCTTGCGTTCGCGCGCGCTTGCCAGTTCCCCAGGTGCGGCAAGGTTCACCGCTCCCAGCGCGGAGATGTCCTCGTTGATTCGGTTGATCTCGTTTTGCAGCCTGCCCGCGCGCGCGCCTTCTTCCAGCACTGGCAGCAGTTCCTGTTCATCGGCCCCCGCCTCCGCCAATTGAGCGGAAAAACCATCTTCCGCGATCCGGGCTTCCTGTTCCTTGAGGCGCAGTTCGTTGATGCCTTCGCGCAACGGCGCCAGTTTCTGTTCCGACGCCAGACGTTCCTGCTCCGTGGCGCGCAGACTGTCCTCCGTGGCCTGCAGTTCGTCGCGGCCCTTCTTCAGGCGTTGCTCGCGCTCGACCCGGGCTTCGAGCTGTTCCTGCAGTTGCGCCTGCAGGGGGCCCTCGTCGCTCTGGGAGACTTCCCGGGACAGTGTCTCCGATTCGCTTGCGAGGCGCTCAAGGTCCCGAGAAATAGCATCAAGTGAAGACTCTATATCTATGATTTTAGATGATATAGTTGTCTCTTGAAATTGCGCATCCTGATGCTGCCTCTCGAACTGCTGGGCGTTCACCCGGCTGGCCTGCAGCGCCGATTCTGTGTTCGCGTGCGCCTGTCCCGCGGATTCAACCCCGGCCCGCAGCGCATCCATTCCGCCGGCCAGCACATCGATCTGGCGCCCCGCCTCTTCGCGCTGCGCGGTCTCGCGCACGATTTCGGCATCGATTTCCGCAAGTTCGCGCACGATCTGCTCGCCACGCGCCTTGAGGCGCTCGGCAAGCTGAGACAGGCGCACGTGATCGAGCTTCAACTGGTGATGATGTTCCTGTGATGCCGCCACCACCCGCCGCAGGCGCTCGGCTTCCGCGCGGCGCTCCTCGAATTCGGTCTTCCGCGAGATTGCGGTGGCGCGTTGCCGTCCCAGTTCCTCGTCGGCGCCGCTGCGCTCCACGAACAACGCCTCGATTTCGCGCTGGCGCGACAGGATCCCATGCACTTCCGAATCGGCCGCATGCAAACTCACGCTGGTGGCGGTGAATACGTGCCCCTGCGCACCGACCAGCATCGCACCGGCAGGCAGGTCGCGGGCCAGTTCCACGCCTCTGGCGGGATCCGCCAGCACGTAGACCCGCGCCAGCCAGTCGCCAAGCACTGCCGCCAATCGCGCATCGGTGCAGGTCACATAATCCGTGAGCCGGGTAAGCCCTGCCGCGACCGGCTCGTCGGCGGCGGCAGTCCCGGCGATGCGGTGGAAGGAAATCTTCCCCGGAGGCGTTTCTGCCAGCCAGGCGTGCACCTGAGCGAGGTCGCTGAGGCCGATGCTGTTCAGGCGCTCGCGCAATACCGCTTCCAGCGCCTCCTCCCAGCCTTCCCGGATCCTGATTCCCTGCCAGAGGTGCGGGTTGCGGCGTAAGTCGTGGCGTTCCAGCCAGGGTTCAATTTCGCCTGTGCGGCTGACCTGCTCCTGCAGCGACTGCAGCGCGGTGAGCCGGGCATCGAGTTGGTTGAGACGCTGCCGGGTCGGCTCGGCATCCTGTTCCGCACCGTGCATGGCTGTTTCCAGCGTGGGCAGTTCGGCGTCGCACTTCTCGAGCGCATCGCGCTGTTCATAGAGCCGCTGAGCCAGTTCGCCGATTTCCGTTTCCAGCCTTACCAGTTCGCTTAGGTTCGGTACTTCGAGGCCGTCGCGCTCTTCTTCCAGTCGCGCGCGCCGAGTTTCGAGTTGCTGCAGCAGCTTTTCGCCATGGCCGGCGCGGGCTTCATCCAGTTGCAACTGCTGTTCGGCATGGGTGAGGCGGCGTTGCGCCTCGGCAAGTTGCGCCTGCGCATTCCGATTCGCCTCTTCGGCCGCCGGCAAGGCTTCCCGCGCGGCTTGCAGTTCATCCGCAAGCACGCCCAGTTGGCTGCGTGCCTTCGCCAGCGACTCCTCGCCGGCACTGCGCGCCGCCTCCTGTGACACCTGGCGGCTGCGCTGCTCGGCTTCCTGCGCGCGCACCGACTCTAACTGGTGCTGGGCGCGATTGCGGCTGTCGCGGAGGTGCTGGATCTGCTGCTCGATGCGGGCAACTTCGGCGTTGGTTTCGTAAAGCGCGCCCTGGGCCGCGTGCACCGCATCCGAAGCGCCGTAGTGGCTGGCGCGCAATTCCTCGACGCGCTTTTCGGCGTCGCGCAGGCTGGCGGTCTCCGCTTCCAGCTCCACTCCTGCTGCCTCGATATCGCGGCCAATGCGGGCGCGCTGCGCGGCGGCGTCGCGTTTGCGCAGCAGCCACAGCGTGTGCTGCGTACGCTTCAGTTCCGCCTCGAGCTCCCGGAACCTGCCCGCCCTTTCGGCCTGGGATTCGAGGTGCTCGAGCTGTGCGCCCAGCTCCCTGCGGATATCGTCCACCCTCAGCAGATTCTCCCGCGTGTCATCGAGCCTGAGTTCGGTCTCGCGCCTGCGCTCGCGGTACTTCGATACTCCGGCCGCTTCCTCGAGAAAGCTGCGCAGATCTTCCGGCCTGGCCTCGATGATCCGCGAAATCATCCCCTGTTCGATGATGGCGTAGCCGCGGCCACCCAGGCCGGTGCCCAGGAAGATGTCCGCGACGTCGCGCCGGCGCACGTGCATGTTGTTGATGAAGTAGGAGGACTCACCGTCGCGCTCGAGCACGCGCTTGACCGAGATCTCGCCGTACTGCGACCACGGTCCGGCCGCCTTGCCCAGGCTGTTGTCGAAAATCAGCTCGACGCTGGCACGGCCGACCGGCTTGCGCTCCCCGGAGCCATTGAAGATGACGTCCTGCATGTTCTCGCCGCGAAGCTGCTTGGCTGAGGATTCCCCGAGCACCCAGCGCACCGCATCGATCACGTTTGATTTGCCGCAACCGTTGGGACCGACGACGCCGACCAGTTGCCCGGGGACCGGTATGTGGGTTGGGTCGACGAAGGACTTGAAACCGGCCAGCTTGATGTGAGTGAGTCGCACTATTGCTGATTTATAAAGGCTTATAATTTGAACGGATGCCCATAAAACAAGCGCCTGGGGCCCCTAACAAGGACCAGGCGCGTGTTTTTTCAGGGCGTATTTTAACAACTGATTCGCCCCCAAGAGAA
>CAZYTR010000062.1:0-9764 GCA_964650365.1 uncultured Alcaligenaceae bacterium
GCATGTCCGAATATGGCTAGCGCCCGCCCGCGAGAGCGGGCAACATGGGCGCATGCAACTCGATCAGGAAAGCTGTTATCAGGCGCTGGTGAGCCGCGATCCCCGCTTCGACGGGCTCATGTTCGTAGGCGTTTCCTCCACCAGAATCTACTGCCGCCTCATCTGCAATTCGCGGCGACCTTTGCGCCGCAACTGCAGCTTCTATCCAAACGCTGCCGCGGCCGAGCAAGCGGGATTCCGTCCTTGCCTGCGCTGCCGCCCCGAGCTCGCGCCCGGTAACGCGCTCGTCGATTCCCGCAACCGCCTCGCGGTGGCGCTGGCGCGACGCATCGAAGACGGCGCGCTCAACGAGGGCAGCGTGAGCGCGCTGGCGGCGGAGATGGGAATAAGCGACCGCCACCTGCGGCGCGTGATTCAGGATGAGTTCGGCGTGTCGCCGAACAAGCTGCTGGAAACTCAGCGCCTGCTCACCGCCAAGCTGTTGCTCACCGACACCACAATGCCGGTCATCGACGTGGCTTTCGCCAGCGGCTTCTCCAGCCTGCGGCGTTTCAACGACGCTTTCAAGACCAATTATCGCCTCAGCCCGACAGGCTTCCGTCGCGGCACCGCTTCTACAGGCAGCGGCCGCTTTGTCTGCGAACTGGCGTACCGGCCGCCGTTCGACTGGGATGCAATGCTGGAGTTTTTGTCGAAGCGGATCTACGACGGCGTCGAGGCAATCCGCGATTCGAGCTACCTGCGCACAGTGAGCCTCGGTGGGCGCACCGGCTGGATCCGCGTGCGGCCGAGCCCTCAACGTCACGCGCTGACGGTGGAACTGGCGCCGGAACTCGGACGGGCAATTCCCAAGGTGCTGACCAGGGTACGGCGGCTGTTCGACCTGGGCGCAGAGCCGCAGCGGATTGCGCAACGCCTGGGCAAACTTGCGGCGCGGCAACCGGGACTGCGGCTGCCCGGCGCGTTCGACGGTTTCGAGGTAGCGGTGCGTGCCGTGCTCGGGCAGCAGATCAGCGTGAAGGCGGCCGGCACGCTCGCGGGTCGATTCGCTGCAGCTTTCGGTGAGCCGGTTACGATGCCGTTTCCGGAATTGTGGCTGCTCATGCCCACCGCGCAGCGTGTCGCCTCCGCTGCACCCGCCGCACTTGCGAAAATCGGCGTGACCTCGGCCCGGGCGCGCACGCTCATCAATGTCGCCAGCGCGATGGCGGCAAATCCGAATCTGCTCAACCCGGGCGCCGATGTCGAGGGGGCGCTATCGCGCATCAAGGAGATTCCGGGTATCGGCGAATGGACTGCGCAGTACCTGGCGATGCGCGCCTTTTCATGGCCGGATGCGTTTCCAGCCACCGACCTTGGTATTCGCAAGGCGCTGGGCACCGACGACGAGCGCAAGATTCTGGCGCGCGCCGAGGCTTGGCGGCCGTGGCGTGGCTACGCTGCAATGCACCTCTGGAGAACGCTGACATGACTACTATGTATACGACATTCGAAAGCCCCGTCGGTCCGCTGCTGCTCATGTCCGACGGACGTTCGCTCATCGGCCTGCACACCGACAGCGACAAGCACCGCCCCGCGATGCAGCCGGACTGGATCCGCGACGACACCACCGCGCCGTTCACGGAAGTGAAAGTGCAACTGCGTGAGTACTTCGAAGGCCGGCTGACCAAATTCGATTTGCCGCTGGCGCCGCAAGGCACCGAATTCCAGTTGCGCGTGTGGCAGGAACTGCGCGGCATCCCCCATGGCGAGACCATCTCCTATGCGGAACTGGCACGCCGCATAGGTCATCCGCAGGCCTCACGTGCGGTCGGCCACGCCAACGCGCGTAACCCGATTTCCATCATCGTCCCCTGCCATCGCGTCATCGGCGCCGACAACTCGCTGACAGGATACGCCGGCGGCCTGGAGCGCAAGCGCATGCTGCTCGCCCATGAAGCGAAAGATTCAGGGAAGAGGAACGAGAGCCGAGGCACGAGTAACGGGCAGCTCGCCCTTGAAATGCAAGAACCCTGACGCAAAGATTCTTTTCAATACCCCCTTGGGGGGTACGCAAAGGCGCAAAGAAGGACGGAAACGAGACAAGGGGTTGACGGAAGGCCAAATCGATCGCCCTGCGATCCGTTGGAAGATCAGTCGTCGTTTTTTTCAGTTGGTGACCTGGTTTCACATATCCCTTTCGCTTTTCTTTGCGCCTTTGCGACTTTGCGTCGAGTCCTTTGACTTTTGGCAAGAGATCGGCCACGGATGCTGCGCCGCAATGCCCCGTAATTGAACCCGGTAATCGTGTTCTGTCGCTTTCGGGGATGCCGGATGAGTGCGTCCCCGATACTATGTCGCCTCTGGATCGAAGCGGACGCCTGACCGGGCGTTAACGAAGGTGTCGCCGCTTCCTGACGCAAAGCGATTTGACGGGGGAGAATGGCAATGGAACACGAGACGTTCGGATTTGTCGGCGTGGGGAGAATGGGATCGCTCATGTCCACGCGGCTGCTCAACGCCGGCCACCGCGTGTGCGCGTTCGATACCGATGACAAAGCGCTCGCCGCGCTGGAGAAGTCCGGAGCACAACGCGCAGGGTCGGCGGCCGAAGTGGCCAGCATCGCGCAGACTGTCTTCCTCAGCCTTCCCAATCCGGAAATCGTGCAGAACGTGGCGCTGGGCCGCGGCGGGGTGATCGAGGGAACGCGCGTCAAACACGTCGCCGATTTCTCCACCATCGGCCCGCGCACTGCGGGCGTCGTCGCCAGAGCGCTTGCCGAGCGCAAAATCACCTATGTGGACGCGCCGGTCAGCGGTGGTCTCAAGGGCGCGCGCGAAGGCACGCTCGCGGTCATGGTTTCGTGCCCGAAGAACGTGTACGCGCAACTGGAACCCGTGCTCAAGACCTTCGGCAAGCCTTTCCACCTCGGCGAGGTCGCGGGACAGGCGCAGACCATGAAACTTGCCAATAATCTGCTGGCCGCCGCTGCCATCGCGGTATCTTCCGAAGCGATGGTCATGGGCGTGAAAGCCGGGCTGGATCCCAAATTAATGCTCGAGATCCTCAATGCCGGCACTGGCCGCAACAGCGCGACCCTGGACAAATTCCCGCGCGCCATCCTGCCGGGCACCTTCGATTTCGGCTTTGCCACCGGGCTGTCTTATAAGGACGTGCGGTTATGCATCGACGAGGCCGAGTCGCTGGGTGTGCCGATGGTGGTCGGCGCCGCGGTGCGCGAGATGTTGGCAGTGACCAACGCGATGTATGGCGCCGATTCGGATTTCACCTCAGTGTGCAGGGTGGTCGAGTCGTGGGCCGGTGTGGAAGTGCGCAGCAAGTGAGAGGGAAAATGCAATGGCATCCATGGGCCCGTTGAAGGAAAGCCTGGCGGCCCAGAACGGCGAGCCGCTCGCCGTGCGCATCGCGCGTTCGGTCGTCTCGATGTCGCTGAATGACGTGCCGGCCGAAGTGACCGACAAGGTAAAGCTCTGCCTGTTCGACATCATCGGCTGCGCCTTGGAGTCGCGCGATCTTTCGTGGAGCCGGCAGGCGGTCGCGATTGCGGAAGGAACGGGTGGCGCCGCGACGATCATCGGGTCGCCGGACCCCGCGTCCCACGCCGATGCGGCGTTCGCGAATGCGGTGATGGGGCACGGCCTGGTGCGCGAAGACATGCACTCGGGCAGCATCAGCCACCTCGGCATCGTGGTGCTGCCCACGCTGCTGGCGCTTTCCGAATATCGCCATGTTCGCGGACGCAACTTCATCACTGCCGCGGTGGTCGGCTACGAAGTCGGCGGGCAGATCGGGCGCGCGGTCATGGACGCAGATGTGGCCCGCATTCATCGTCCCACCGGAATTACCGGGCCGGTCGCCGCCGCTGCCGCGGGAGCGCGTCTGCTGGGTTTGAGTACCGACGCGGTAACCAGCGCGATCGCGCTCGGCGCCAACACCACCGTCGGATTCAACCAGTGGGCGCATACCGGTGGAAGCGAAATGTTCTTCCATGCCGGCTACGCCGCGCGCGACGCGGTGACCGCGGCGCGCCTGGCCGAACTTGGCGCGTTCGCGTCGCCCTCCGCGCTCGATGGCGAAGCCGGGCTGTTTGCCGCGCTGGGCAAGCGCTCGGCCGTAGCCGAGGTCGCACTGTTCCGCGGACAGCCGGAAATCCTGTCCGTCTATCACAAGCCTGTGCCCGCCTGTAATTTCGCGCAGACCCCCAGCCAGGCGGCGCTCGCGATCGCCCGTGAACACAAATCCGCTCCGGAGCGCATGGCTGCCGTCACCGTGCGCGTCCCGCGCGCCGGCGCGCTCTATCCGGGCTGCGATTACTCCGGACCGTTCGCGCATGTGCTGCAGGCGAAGATGAGCATCCAGTACAACGTCGCCGCGGCGCTGATCGAGGGCGGCGTGACCGAGCAGAATTTCACGCGGCTGCGGGACCCGGTATTGCTGCGGCTGATCGACGTCATGAAGCTGGAGATAGACGACGCGATGACCGAGGCATATCCCGGAAAGCAGGGCGGCGAAGTGGAAGTGCGCGAAACCGGCGGTGCGACGCACCGCGTGCGTCTGGAGGACGTCGTCAACGCGAGCGCGGCGGATGTGCGCGCACGATTTCGTACCGCGGCCGAAAGGGTGCTCGGCGTGGCGCGTGCGCGCGAGATTGAGTCCTTCATTGACGGCATCGAACTCAGCAAGGACGTCGGGCGACTCGGCCCGCTGCTCCGCACCCCGGCCGCTTAAAGAAGTTTTTACCGCAAAGATTCTTTTCAAAACCCCCTTGAGGGGTACGCAGAGGACACAGAGAAGAGCAAAGGCAAAGTACTTGAATTGAAAACGGCTGCGGCGTGCCGTGTGCTGCGGGAGACGCCGTGAACAGGGTGAATATCGTAAGAACAATACTCCTGCCCAGTTCTTCTTTGCGTTCTCTCTTTTCCACTTTGCGCCCTTTGCGTCAACGCTCTTGATGTTTTCCGTTCTGTCTATGGGAAGAAAAGGTTTCGTCTGAGATGAACGCGGCGCAGCTTCTGGAAAATTTCCTCCAAGCCCTGACCGCGGGCCTGCTGACCGGGGCCATCTACGGCCTCATGTGCGTGGGTTTGAGCGTGATTTTCGGCGTCATGCGCGTCATCAACTTCGCGCAGGGCGACTTCATGATGCTCGGCATGTATGTCGCCTATTACGTGTTTGGCCTCTTCGGCGCGCATGCGGTGTTTGGCACGGCGATGGATCCGTACATCGCAGCGCTTCTCGCCGGACCGGTGATCTTCGTCGCTGGAGTCATCGTGCACAAGCTGCTTGTGAGCCGCGTGACCGGCATCCGCGGCAGCGCGCTGGAGTCCGAAGGGCATTACGCGCAGTTGATTCTCACCCTTGGCGTGGCGTTGATCCTGCAGAACGGCGGGCTGTACGTGTTCGGCTCGACGCCGGTCTCGATTGCCACGCCGCTCTCATCCAGCGCGTGGGCACTGGGTCCGCTATACGGCGACGCCACGGTATTCGTGAATCAGGGACAGACCGTCGCCGCGGTGATCGCCGTATTGGCAGTATTCGGATTTGTGCGGTTCATGGCGAGGTCGCGGCTCGGCAAATCGCTGCGTGCGGCCGCCGACAATGCCGAGGCGGCGATTTACATGGGTATCGACGTTGATCGTGCGCACCGCCTCGCATTCGGCTTCGGTGTCGCCATGACCGCGATCGGCGGCGGGCTGCTCGCCTCCGGCGGTCCGTTCCAGCCGTACGTCGGCCTCGAGTACGTGATCGTCATGTACGCCGGCGTCGTGCTTGGGGGACTGGGCAGCGTGTCGGGCGCATTTTTCGGCGGGCTGACGATCGGCCTGGTACAGCAGCTTTCCACGCTTTTCCTGCCGAATCAGTTGCAGAACACCGCGATTTTCGTGGTGTTCCTGGTCATCGTGCTGTTGCGGCCGCAAGGCCTGTTCGGCAGGGCGGCGCGCAGGACATGATGGGGCGACCCTGACAATGCTCGGGACGAAGCTCCGCCGTCAGTGGCTGCTGATTGCGTCATTCGGCATCGTCTATGCCGTGGCGACGGCCTTCGCGGAGAACTCCTACTACCAGTTGATCATGACGCTGGTGCCGGTGTGGGCGGTGATGGGTCTGGCGTGGAACGTATTGAGCGGCTACAGCGGCTCCGTGTCCTTCGGCCATGCGGCGTTCTTCGGACTCGGCGCGTACTCGCTGGCGCTGGCACAAATTCACTGGGACCTTTCGCCCTGGCTGGGAATTCCACTTGCGGGTGTGGTGGGCGCGCTGGCCGGCCTGGTGGTCGGCTTCCCGACTTTTCGTCTTCGCGGTCATTACTTCGCGCTTGCGATGCTCGCCTATCCTCTGGCGCTGTTGTATGTGTTCGAGTGGCTGGGCTACCAGGAGCTGACGCTGCCGATGCAGCGCGAGGCGCCGCTCGCGTACATGCAGTTCGAGGACCATCGCATCTACGCATGGCTGGCGCTGTTGCTGATGATCGGCGCGATGGTGCTGACCGGCCTGATCGAGCGTTCGCGCTTCGGCATGTCGCTGCTCGCGATCAAGCAGGACGAGGCCGCGGCGGAAGCCGCCGGGATCAGGACGCTGGCGTGGAAACTCAAGGCGATCACGCTAAGCGGCGCAATGGCCGGAACGATTGGCGGCTTCTACGCGGTGGTGCTGCTGGTCGTGACGCCGCCCGCGGTGTTCGGCATGCTGGTATCGGCGCAGGCTCTGATCGTCGCCATGTTCGGCGGCGTGGGCACGCTGTGGGGACCGGTGATCGGCGCGGTGATCCTGGTGCCGCTGAGCGAACTGCTGCACGCGAAGCTTGGCAACGTCATTCCCGGCATCCAGGGCGTGGTCTACGGGATCGCGATCGTCGCAGTGATCCTGCTGGCGCCCGAGGGCGTGTTCTGGAAAGTGAAGGATTTGATGCTGCGCCGGCGCGCGGGGACACGCGCCGCACAGCCGCAGTCCCCCAGCGCGGCATTGGCCGTCGTTGCGGAACTACCGCTGCGCAAGCGTAGCGGCGGCGCGGTCGTAATCGAGGTGCGCAACGTTTCGAAATCCTTCGGCGGCCTTCAAGCAGTGCGTGATGTCAGCATGAAGGTCGTGAGCGGCGAGATCCTCGGCATCATCGGTCCGAATGGCGCCGGCAAGACCACGTTCTTCAATCTGTTGAACGGTTTCATCCGTCCCGACCAGGGGCAGATACTGCTCGAGGGCAGGGACATCGTCGGCGCACGGCCGTACGAAATCTGCGCTGCCGGAGTCGGACGCACATTTCAAGTAGTCAGGCCGTTCCGGCGCATGACGGTGCTGGAGAACGTCGTCGTCGGCGCGTATGTGCACGCGGGCTCGGACCGGGAGGCGCGCGCCAACGCCGAAGCCGCACTCGCGCAGGTCGGGCTGGAGCGCGATGCACGGCTCCTCGCCGGCAGCCTGTCGAACAAGCAGTTGCGCCTGCTGGAACTCGCGCGCGCGCTTGCCGGCAAACCACAGGTGCTGCTGCTCGACGAAACGCTTGCTGGACTGGCCGGCAATGAGGTGGAGGACGTGATCGCGCTGGTGCGCAAGCTCGCCGCGCGCGGAGTCACTGTTGTCATCATCGAGCATACCATGCAGGCGATGGTGCGCCTGGTGGACCGCTTCGTCGTGCTCAACGACGGCGCCGTTCTGGCCGAGGGGCAACCCGCCGACATCACCCGGAACCCGGCCGTGATCGACGCGTACCTGGGAAAGCGGTGGAGGGTCGCCAATGCTTGAGATCGAGGCTCTCGGCGCAGGCTACGGCGCCGTCCCGGTGCTGAACGGGGTCACCATACGCGTCGGTGCCGGGGATTTCGTCGCGATCGTCGGGCCCAACGGCGCCGGCAAGACCACGCTGTTCAAGACCATTTCGGGAATCGTGCCGCCGATGTCCGGCGCCATCCGCTTCGAGGGCAACGATCTGCTGGCGGTTGCGCCTTGCGCGCGGCCGCACTTGGGCATCGCCCATGTTCCCGAGGGGAGGCAGGTGTTTCCTTCGCTGACGGTGCTCGAAAACCTGGAGATGGGCGCTGCCACCGAAGCCGGCCGCCGCAACTGGGCGGAGAACCTGGAAAAGGTCTACACGTGGTTTCCGGTGCTGGCGGAGCGGGCAAGTGCTCAGGCTGGCGCGTTGTCCGGCGGACAGCAGCAGATGCTCGCCATTGCCAGGGGGCTGGCATCGTCGCCCAAGCTGCTGATGCTCGATGAGCCGTCGCTTGGGTTGGCACCGGGGGTCGCCGACGAAATTTTCGAGCGCATCGTCGCCATCCACGCAAGCTCGGGGCTCACCGTTCTGATGGTCGAACAACGCGTTGCGGAGGCGCTACACTTCGCCACCCGCGGCTATGTGCTCGAGGCCGGGCATGTAGTGCTCGAGGGCAACCATGACGAACTGAAAAACAACGACCGGATCAGGAAGGCGTATCTTGGAATGTAACGAAGTCGTTTTCCTGGCATTCGAACAGATCCAGGGGAAGAAATGACGCACAACATGAAAGTCAATGCGCTTGCAAAGCGCACGGTCCGCGTGCTGTTTGCTGCGGCGATGGCGGCCGTGGCGATTGCCGCGACTGCGCAGACGAAAGAAGTGGAGGTCGGACTGATTGCACCGATGTCGGGGCCATACGCCCGACAGGGACAGGTGATGAAGATGGCCGCCGACATGGCGATCGAAAGCATCAACCAGCAGGGCGGCATCAAGTCCATGGGCGGGGCGAAACTCAAGCTCTCGGTATTCGACGCGGGAGATTCGGTCGAAAGGTCGAAGAATGCGGCACAGCGAATGGTGGCCAATTCGCCCAATCTGGTTGTCGCAACCGGCGCGTATCTCAGTTCCTTCACGCTTGCGGTCACCGAAGTCACCGAGCGCGCCGAGTTGCCGGTGGTCACTTTCTCGTACTCGGACCTGATCACCTCGCGCGGCTTCAAGTACGTGTTCCAGACTTCCGCCACGGGCGTGCAGCAGGCGGAAGGATCGCTGCCGGCGCTGATGGAGATGGCGGAAAAAGCCTCCGGCAAGCGGCCGCAGACTATCGGCATCGTCATGGACAACACCGCCGCGTCGGTGTCCTTCGTCAAGCCGATGCGCGATCACCAGTTCGCCCAGCTCGGATTGAAATTGGTGGTGGACGAGACTTTCACGCCGCCGCTGGCGAACGCCACGCCGCTGATCCAGAAAGTACGTTCGGCGCGGCCTGACATCCTCATCCTGCTGCCCACGGTGATTTCTGACGCCAAGCTGCTTCTGGAGAAAATGAACGAATTCGGGCTCGGGCGTGGCAAAGTGCCGACGATCGCGAATGGCGCCGCGATCCTCGACCCGGACCTGCGCACCAACATGAACATCGAGCAGCTCGAGGGCGTCATGGCGGTGGTTGCCAACTGGACGACCAGCGCGCAGAAGGATTTTGTCGCCGAAGTGAAGGCCAAGACCAACGAGCCGTGGCCGACTCAGCATTTCGTGACCACGTATGGCGACATGCTGATTTTCAAGGCAGCCCTGGAAGCTGCCGGCAAGGCCGACCGGCAGGCGGTGGCCCAGGCGCTTCGTACCATGAACCTCAGTGGTGGCGCGGCAAGTTTCTTTCCCGGCAACGGCAAGTTGAGATTCGAAGAGAACGGCCGGCGCGCGGATGCGAGCCTGTTGATCGTGCAGTGGCAGAAAGGCGTGCCGATCACCGTCTATCCGCCCAAGGACGCACTCGCCAGCCCCGCCTGGCCGACGCAATAGCGAGCGGCTTTTTTTTGAACAAGAACACCG
>CAZYTR010000063.1:0-13016 GCA_964650365.1 uncultured Alcaligenaceae bacterium
TTCCGCCAGGTATTGCGGCGCCAAACAGATTGACTCAGATTGAACGATGCGAATTTTCGTGGTTTCGGGCGGCGATTCGGCCGCCGCTAATTCCGCATATGGGCCGAAAAGTCCCGCCGACCCTGCTACGGCCGCCAGACCCTTCACGAATTCCCGCCGGTTCCATGGTTTCGCGTTCAAGGTTTCGACGGTAAACCTTTGATCAGCAAGAAAACGGTCGTGACGATTCATAACGGACTTCTCCTCATGGAAAGCATGTAGCCGCGGGCGAACACGCGCCGAGCAATGCCGGCAGGCGATGCCACGTGCCGAAGGAACTTCTTAATTGGACTGGGGTATTCGGGGGGTACGCTGCCGCTATTTGCCCAAGCGGGTTCCCGCCAGGCTGAATACTCCCGGCAGCAACGTTTGTCGAGACGGATGCCGCGCTTAGATAGCGGGCGACCCATGCTGACCTCCTCCCCGAGTCAGGAATGACCGGTGGATGGCCGCTACACTACTCCCGGATCACCCGGGTCGCAATGCGCCGCGTGACTGTGAATCCAGGTCGGCCCGAAGCCCCACCGCCGCGCGTTCGAGTTCGGGCACCCAGACGAAGGCATGCGCATCCCTGGCCTGCTGTGCAATGTTCTCCAGCCGGGCCAGCAGCCCGGCATCGCGCGCGCCGCGTCCTGCCGCGGCCAGCGTGCGCGCCCGCTCGACGGTGAAGGTGACCACGGGTACCGGCTCTTCGCTGAATTTGGCTTGCAGCAGATCCGCGTAGCGCTCGGCGTTGTTCCAGTCACCGAGTCGAAGCGAAAGTTCGATCGCTCGACGGTAGAAGAAAATGTGATTGTGCGTCAGGCAGCCGAGCTGAAGAATGCGCTCCGCCTCGGCGAGGCAGCGTTGGCGCTCCTCGGCATCGCTCGTCAATTCGGCAAGGCTGCCCAGGATCGGGGGACCAAAATAGGTGATCATCTCCCGGCTCATGGCAAATGCTTCCCGCAGCAGTTCGACGGCCGCCTCGGTTTTGCCCTCCTGCGCCAGGCATGTCGCCACGATCATCATTCCCTCGGGCACAAATCGCTTGGCCCCGATGTTGCGCGCCAGTTCGACTCCTGCGTCGGCATAGGGCCGTGCGTGCGCGGGATCAGCCATCTCGAGCAGGGCCAGGGCGCACCCATGATAAGCGATGACCTGGGAACGACGTTGACCGACTTTGATTGCCAGGTCGAGCGCCTGCCGGGAAAGCGCAAGCGCTTCGTCCGCGCGAGCCCGGTAGAAAACGCTGCACACTGCGAGCATCGCAAGATTCGCGACCTCGACCCTGCCGAGACCGTGCGCGCGGCTGATCTCGATGCACTGCTCGAAGTACCGATACGAAGTGACGGGCAGGATCCCGGCGTAATGGGCGTCGCCCAAGCCGCTCAATGCGCGCGCCTCCCATTCGGGCGATCGGGCGCGGCGCGCGAGTTCGAGCGCGCGCTGGTGTTCCTTCAGGCAGCCTTCTATGTTGCCGAGCGGGAAGTAAATGCTGCCTCTCAGGTAATGGATCTGGGCCGCTTCGATTTCGCAATCAGGACCGCCCGCCAACGGCTCGGCTTCGGCCAGAATTGCCAACGCGGATTCGGACTGGTCCGCCATGCGCATGCCGGCGGCGATCCCGATCAACGCGCGGCAACGCTCCCGGTCGCTCGCGGCAAGTTCCAATGCCTGCTTGAAGTTGACGATGGCTTCGGCCACGTGGCCCAGATCAGGCAGCAACTCGCCGCGCTCGGAAAGCAGATCGAACTTTATTTTCCGGTCGGGCGCGAGCTCGAGGCCGCGGTCCAGAAGTGTCAGCGCGCGGTCGGAACGATACTGTCGTTTCTCTTCCTGCGCCGCGTTCAGGTAAGCCAGCGCCGCCCGCGGATCACCCGCGCGGTCGAGGTGCTCGGCCGCCAGCGCCGGATCTCTTTCGGCATGCCATTCCGCGGCCAGCGCGTGCCAGCGGCGCTTGTCATCGCTGACCAGGGATAAATACGTACTCTCCCAGATGAGGGCGTGGGCAAATAGAAACTCTTCGCCCATCGGACGAATCAAATTCTCGCCAAGGAGCGCGCTGCAGTCATAGGCACCGTCGCCGAGCAATTGGCGCAGCAGCGCCAGGGAAAAGCGCTGACCGAGTACGCTCGCAGCCCGGATCGCCTGCTGGTCCCGTGCTGACAGGCGGTCGAGGCGCGACAGCACCAGGCCCTGTATGGAACTCGGCACCGATTCGTTTTCCGTCAATTGCGCGGCTCGAAGAAGTTGCTCCAGGAAGAGCGGATTACCTTCTGCGCGTGCTGCACACTGCGCAATGAGATCGTTGGAACTGGCACCCAGCGAACGCGCCATCTCCAGCGCTTCGGCTTGGCGAAGGGGCCGCAAGTCCATCATGAGCAGACCTAGCGCAGGACCGACACGGGCGCGCCAGCCTCGATCCAGAGGATCACCTTCAAAACGCGAAGTGAGCAACAGCACGGCGCGACCCGTCGCGGTCAGCGCGGCGAGGCCGGTGATGATGTCGAGTAACGCCGAATCCGCCCAATGGATGTCCTCCACGATCAGCAACAGCGGTGTTACATCGCTGCACCGTTGCGCCAGCGCAACGACAAAATCCATCCGGCCGCGCGTCCGGGTACTGTTATCCATTGCGTCGTAAACGGCGGCCAGCGTCGGAGGCAACGGTATCGCCAGGACGTCGTGCGCAAAAACAAGATGATCCTCGCCTATCAGCGTGCGATCCGCGGCGTCGTGCAAAGCCCTGCCACGACGAGCCGGATCCGCTCCCGGCTCACAACCAATCATGCCGGCAACCAGTTGTGCGATGGCATCGGCTGCGCGGGCCACGCCGAAGTTTAGAACCAGCGCCTTGTGAACGGAGAAGCCAAGGCGCGCGGAGTCGGCCTCCATTTCCTCGACCAGGCGCGTCTTGCCGATCCCGGCCTCGCCGCGCACGTACACAACCTGTCCCGCGCCGGAATCGCGACACGCAACACAGGCCGCTTCGAACTGCCCAAGTTCGGCGTTGCGCCCGATCAGCGGCAGGCGGCGGTGGTCGGCGAGCCGGTCGGCCCAGCCCGACACCCGCCACGCCCGCACCGGAGTATCGAAACCCTTGACGCTGACTTCCCCCACCGGTTCGACAGCTATCAGTTCCGCCAGCGCGTGGCGCAGCGCATCCGAAATGATTGTCTGGCCGGCCGTCGCAAGCCCGACCAGCCTTGCGGCAAGGTTTACGGTCTCGCCGACAGTGGAGAATTCACCGCTGCTGGCGTCGCGCCGGCTCGCCACCACGTGGCCGAACGCGGCCCCGATGTGCACGCTGAGCGCCCGCCCCAGTTCGGCGCTCAGAGCGGGCATCAATCCGTGAATCGCATCGGCGGCGCGCAAGGCCCGTTCCGGGTCATTGCCATGGGCTACCGGCACGCCGAAGACGCCCATGACCGCATCACCGACGTAGCGCTCGACACTTCCGCCGTATTCGCGTATCGCCCCAGATGCGAGGTCGTGAAATCGCCGGGCCAGCTTGTGCGTGGCCTCCGCGCCGATTTCGCGTGTGAGGTGGGTGTAGTCGGTAAGGTCGATGAACAGCACCGTGACCGGACGCCGCTCAAGTCCGCCGGGAACGGCATCCTCCCGGGCGACGCTTTGACCGTGGCCTTCGAGACCCGCGATGGCGCGCAGCAGGCGCTTGCGATCTCCGAGCGGGATCTGCAGCTTCTCGAGGTCCTGATCGGTAAGATCGGGAAGCACGTCGAAGTCGATGCGATGCTCGGCGAAGAACCCGGCGTACTGCTCGAGCCCGGACGCAACGAGCCACTCACTAAGCCGCGACATCGATCACCTCGGAATCACTGCTTCACGAGTGCAGCCTGGGGCGCAAGTGCACCCTCGCGTTCGCGGGCGATTGCCTTGGCAAGCTGGTACACCGCCATAGCGTAATTCTTGCTGCGGTTGTAGCGGGTGATGACGTAGAAGTTGTTGAGCGCCAGCCAGTATTCCTGCCCTTGTTCGGCGTCAAGGGAGAAAAGCCCCGCCTGGAGATCGGGCGCAAGCTCTTCGGTTGCTTCCACGCCCTTGGGCTGCATCTCCTGCAAGGTCAGTTGCGGTTTCAATCCGGCTTCCAGGACTTCCTTGAACTGCGTTCCGCTGATCCTCGCCGGCACCGTGACCGGCTGGCCCCAGACCCAGCCGAAATGGCGCAGATAGTGGGCCACACTGCCGATCACGTCAGCGGTGCTGTCCCACAGATTTACCTTGCCATCGCCGTCGAAATCCACCGCGTACTTGCGGTAGCTGGTTGGAATGAACTGCGGCATCCCCATCGCGCCCGCAAACGACCCCTTGATTCCCAGCGGGTCAAGCGCGTTTTCCCTCGCCAGCAGCAGGAACTGCTCCATTTCGCCGCGGAAGAAGGTCGCGCGCTCCGTCATCTCGAAGCCCAGCGTATAGAGCGCATCGATCACGCGGAAAGACCCGAGCCGCCGCCCATAGATGGTCTCCACGCCGATGATCGAGACGACAATCTCCTCGGGCACGCCATAGACATCGCGCGCACGCGCCAGCAGGTCGGCGTGCTGCTGCCAGAATTCGAGGCCTCCGCTGATGCGCGTCGGAGTGACGAAGATGTTCCGGAACTCGTGCCAGGGTTTCGCCGTGGCTGGAGCGCTGATCGCCTTGACCACGCCGTCGTGCGTCTTAAGACCCCCGAACATCTGGCGCAGTGCCGCCTCCTCGAATTGGTTCTGGCTCACCATCTGGCTGATGAACTCTTCGACCGCGGGCTTGAGCTGGACTTTGGCCGGCGCCTGCGCAAGCGTGGGGATCGCCGCACCCGCGAGGACCATTGCAATCGCCATCAGCAGCTGTGCCGACCGCATCGCTTTACCTGACTACCTGGTTGATTGCCACCTTGACTCCAATTGCGCCCGGGCTGACCGTGGCACTCGCGCCTTGCAGATCACCCGCCGCCGGCTTGGCGTTGCCCGACTTCGACACCCGCGCGCCAATGATGACCGCGTTGAAGTCCGACAATTTCATCTCCGGCGTCATTGCCATCGAATCGTCGAGCGCAAAATTGTACGGCAGATCCCTCACCTGCACTTTCACGATCGCCAGCGGCATGCGCGGTCCCTGCGCGGCGCGCGCGTACACGAACACGCTATCTTCGGGTGCGGCCCGCGCCCGCAACGCGGCGTCGAGTGTGACGGTGCCGCTGACCCGTCCCGGCGCGGTTTTCGCCGCAACGGTCTTCCTTCCTGCCGACAACGCCCGCGCCTCGGCAATCACGGCGGTGAGCGCCTGCGCCAGCTCGCTGTCCACGTCCGGGCGATTTAGCAAGGTCTCCCAGTATCGGATTGCCGCCTTGTAGTCCTTGCGTTCGAACGCGGCGCTGCCGGAAAGCCCAAGCGCCTTGTCGTTTTCCGGATCGAGCTTGAGCGCGCGCTCGAGCAGCCGGGTGGGCTCACCCGCCAGCGAACGCCCGCCTGCAAGCGCCAACGTCTCGGCCAGATCGGCGAGCAGATCGGCGTTGTCCGGGACAAGCGCCACTGCCTTTCTGAAGGCGTCTGAAGATTCCTGGAAGCGCTCCAGCGAACGGTAGGAACGGCCGAGCATCATCCAACCCTCGGCATCGTTCGGGTTCTCGCGCATGCGCGCCGCCAGCTTTTCGGTCATCTCCTGGAAATGTCCGGCGTTCATGGAAGACACATCGCTTGCAGCGTGCGGCGAAACGTCCAGGCCCTCGGGCGTGCCGAACTGCAGATACAACAGCACGGCGGCCACCGGGATCAGCACGCCGACCGCGATCGGCGCGGCGCGCCCGCGACGCGCGCCCGTCACGCCTTCGGCGGGTCTCGCCGCTTCTTCGAGCACGCGGCGCTCGAGATCGGCTTTCGCCTGGTCGTACTGTCCGGCGCCCAACACGCCAGACTTCAGATCGTTTTCGAGTTCGGCGAACTGGTCGCGATAGATTTCGAAATTGGCTCGATCACGCGCAACCCCTGTCGCGGTTCCACCCTTGAGCAACGGCCGCAGCAGGATCGCGACCGCCAGCAGCAACAGGACGATCGCACTGACGATGAAAGCTGTCATCGGCTCCCGCCCTCCCGTGCCGCACTCAGCAGCGCTTCGGCGTGGGCACGTTGTTCGGGCGTCAGTTCAGTTTCGGTGAGCCGTTCGCGCCGGCGCCGCAGATAGAATCCCAGCGCCAGGCCACCCGCGGCCAGCAGCACGAACGGCCCTGCCCACAGCAACGCCGTGGTGGATTTGAGCGGAGGCCTGTAGAGTACAAAGTCGCCGTAGCGCGCCACCATGAAATCGCGGATCTCCGCATCGGTCCTGCCCGCCCGCATCTGGCTGCGCACCTGGTTCTTCAGATCGATGGCCAGGTCGGCGTGGGAATCCGCCAGCGACTGGTTCTGGCACACCAGACAGCGCAACTCCGCGGTCAGGCGCATCACCCGTTGCTCCAGCGCCGGGTCCTGCGCCGCTGGCGCCGCCTCTTTGGCGTATGCCGGCAGAGCCAGCAGCAATAGCAACACTGCGGTCATGCGCGTCATCCCTGCAACTGCCTTACCAGTGGCAGGATCTTTTCCTCGAGCACTTTCGGCGTCACGGGTCCGATCTGCTTGAAGCGGATGACGCCGTTCTTATCGATGACGTAAGTTTCCGGCACGCCATAAACGCCGTAGTCGATGCCCACGCGCCCATCGGCATCGATTGCCGACAGCGTGTACGGGTTGCCGTGCTTGGTCAGCCATTTCAGCGCGTTGTCGCGACCGTCCTTGTAATTGAGCCCGTAGATCGGTACCAGGTTCTGCCGAGACAGCTCCACCAGCAGCGGATGCTCCTGCAGACAAGTGACACACCAGGAGGCCCAGACGTTGAAAATCCACACCTTGCCCTTGAGATCCCCGGGGGAAAGGGTCTTGCCGGGATCCTGCAACTGGGCCAGCTGGAATGGCGGCGCCGGCTTGTCGATCAGCGGGGAAGGCACTTCGCGTGGGTCCAGCTTCAGACCGACAGCGAGGAAGACCGAGAGAACCAAAAAGATTCCAAGGGGAATAAGAAAGCGTTTCATGGGATCGTGATGACGTGAATGCCGTGAATATCGTGAATGCCGTGAATACCCCAGGATCCCTGTTTCGCGACCCGCGAGTCACGATCATCAGGAAAAATTCTCCGGCTCTTATGCGCTCACCGTTGCCGCCACGGCACGGGCTGCTGCCGGCGCCTCGCGCTCGGCCTGGCTTGCCAGCCGGTAACGGCGGTCGGTGATGGCCAGAATTCCGCCCAGCGCCATAAGGAATGCGCCGCCCCAGATCCAGTCCACGAACGGCTTGTGGTAGATGCGCACCACCCAGGCATCGTTGCCGACGGGTTCGCCGAGCGAGACATACAGGTCACCGGTAAACCCGGCATCGATCGCCGCCTCAGTCATGGGCATCTGTTGCACTTGATAAACGCGCTTCTCGGGGAACATGGTGCGCACGCGCTTGCCGTTTTTCAAGACGGAAACCAGGCCTCGGGTGGCCTCGTAATTCGGCCCGGGCACCTGCACCAGGCCGTCGAGGCGGAACGTGTACCCGCCGACTTCCACGGTGTCGCCGGTCTGCATGCGCACGTCCTTCTCGACCTCGTACCCCTTCACCAGCGTAACCCCGGCAATGAATACCGCCACTCCGGCGTGTGCCAGCAGCATTCCGTAATAACCGCGCGGCAGTCCCCGCAATTGCGCACCGGTACCGAGGCCGCTGGCGGCCCGCAGTTGCGACACGCGCTGTCGCAGATTGACCACGCCGGAGAAGGCCACCCACAACGCCAGCAGCAGGCCGAACGCAATCATCGGGGTCCACTTGCCCATGGTGAACGGAAGCAGCAATGCGGTGAGCAGCGCGACCCCGAGCGCCCACTTGAGGCGGTGTGCAAGATCGGGCAGTTCGGCCTGCTTCCATTTCGCCAGCGGGCCCACGCCCATCAGGAAGATCGCCGGCGCCATCAGCGGAACGAACACGGAATCGAAGTAAGGCGGGCCGACCGAAATCTTGCCCAAACCGAGGGCATCGAGGAACAAAGGATATAGCGTGCCCAGCAGCACCGATGCGGCCGCCACGATCAGCAGCAGATTGTTGGCCAGCAGTGCGGACTCGCGCGAAACGAAAGCGAACTTGCCGCCGATACCGACCTTGGGTGCCCGCCATGCAAAAAGTGTGAGCGACGCACCGATCACAACCACCAGAAAACCGAGGATGAAAATACCGCGTGCAGGATCGGTGGCAAAGGCGTGCACCGAAGTGAGCACGCCCGAGCGCACCAGGAACGTGCCCAGTAATGACAATGAGAAAGTCACGATCGCGAGCAGTACCGTCCAGACTTTGAAGCCGCCGCGCTTCTCGGTGACGGCAAGCGAGTGAATCAGCGCCGTTCCCAGCAGCCACGGCATGAAAGACGCATTCTCAACGGGATCCCAGAACCACCAGCCGCCCCAACCGAGTTCGTAGTAGGCCCACCAGCTCCCCAATGCGATGCCGATGGTGAGGAACACCCAGGCCATGGTCGTCCAGGGACGCGACCACCTTGCCCAGGTCGCGTCGAGTTGTCCCCCGAGCAATGCAGCGATGGCAAAGGCAAAAGCGACCGAAAAGCCGACGTACCCCATGTACAACATCGGCGGATGAATGACCATGCCGGGATCCTGCAGCAAGGGATTCAGGTCGCGCCCGTCGGGCGCGGCAGGCAGCAGGCGCTCGAACGGGTTCGAGGTGAGCAGCATGAACAGCAGGAAGCCGATCGATATCAGCGCCATTACGCCGAGAATGCGCGACACCATTTCAAGCGGCAGATGGCGGCTGAACAGCGTCACCGCCAGCATCCACCCCGTGAGCATCAGCACCCACAGCAACAACGAGCCTTCGTGGCTGCCCCAGGTCGCGGCGAAGCGGTAGTACCACGGCAGGCTGGAATTGGAATTATTGACGACGTTGAGAACCGAGAAATCGTTGGTGACGAACGAATAGGCCAGGCATCCGAAAGCGATGGCGACAAATACGAACTGGCCTTGCGCCGCGGGGCGGGCCACGTTCATCCATGTCACATCACCGCGCGCCGCGCCAACGATCGGCAACACCCCCTGCACGAGGGCAATGCACAGCGCGATGATGAGAGCGAACTGCCCGAGTTCGGGAATCATTGGTGATACCGTGAATACCGTGAATGTCGTGAATAACGTGATTCGTGAAAACCGACACTCGTTCTGCGAGGCCGATAGCGCGGCCGCGCCCGCTTCTTTTCAGTTACGGCATTCACGACATTCACGGTATTCACGATAGTCACGGCTTTTCCACCAGCGTCTTCTTCGATTCCTGCATCGCCTTGTGTGCGCGCTCGACTGCATCGGCCGCTTCGGGCGGCATATAGTTTTCGTCGTGCTTCGCCAGCACCTCGGATGCGCTGAACACCCCATCCGCGCCGAGCTTGCCCTGCGCCACCACGCCCTTGCCCTCGCGGAACAGATCGGGAAGGATTCCGGAGTAGAGCACCGGAACGCTCATCGCAGTATCGGTGACCACGAAGCGCACCGTCATGCCGTCGGGTTGGCGCTGCACGCTGCCCTGTTCCACCAGCCCGCCAATGCGAAAGCTCCTGCCTTGCGGGGCTTCGTGGGCGGTCACCTGGGTAGGTGTGAAGAAGAACACCAGATTACTCTGGAACGCCTGAAGAATCAGCGCCAGCGCAATTCCCAATGCGGCAAGGCCGGCGGCGATCAATGCAATGCGCTTGTGGCGGGGCTTCATGAACGATCAGTCGGATTCGGGTCCTGCAATACGACCGGCGCGGGCCCGCAGAGTTCGGCCACGGCGAACCAATACCGTGACTTCCACCGCTATGACGACGGCCGTGACGAGATACGAGCCCCAGACGTACAGGGCATATCCGCCCATTGCGAAAAATTCCGATGCACTACCCCACTGCATTTCCTGTACTCCTAAACCATTACATTTCAAAAAACCCAGCCCTGAACGCGGAGGACGCAGAGGACGCGGAGGAAAGGCAAGAGAGAGAACAGACTGGAGTTAAAGGCATTCATTGGCGAATGATCCCCCACGTTGAATTGTGCCGATAGAGGTTCACGATCAATCACCCCGCTTTTCACTCCAACTTTTGCTTTTCCTCGAATTGTTTTTCCTCGGCGTCCTTCGCGACCTCTGCGTTGAGCGCTTCTAATAAGCGTCGCGTATCCAGGCGGAATTGCGTTCGCGCTCCAGGATTACGATGCGCACCCGCATCAGCACCGCGGCGATCGCATAGGCCCAGAATGCGAACACCATCACCAGCATGCCGGTCAGCATGGTGGCTGCCATGCTGGGCGCGCGGGTGATGCTCACCGATGCGCCCTGGTGCAGCGTGTTCCACCACTGCACCGAAAAATAGATGATCGGGATATTGACCACCCCGACCAGCGCCAGCACCGCGGAAGCCTTGTCGGCCCGGCGCGTATCATCGATCGCCGCGGCCAACGACATGTAACCGATATAAAGGAACAACAAGATCAGTTCCGAAGTCAGCCTGGCATCCCAGACCCACCAGGTACCCCAGGCGGGCTTGCCCCATAGCGAGCCCGTCCACAGCGCGATGAAGGTCATCAATGCCCCGGTCGGCGCCACCGCGTGCGCCATCATCGATGACAGCCGCGTATTGAACGCCAGCCCGATTCCTGCCCAGAACGCCATCACCACATAAAGGAACATCGACATCCACGCCGCCGGCACGTGAATGAAGATGACACGGTATGCCTCGCCTTGCTGGAAATCGGCAGGCGCGACGAAGAAACCGATGTAAAGTCCGGCCACTCCCAGAACAGCCGCCGGCACCATGAACCACGGCACCATTTTTCCGGCCAGCGGGTAGAAGGTCTGCGGTGAAGAATATTGCCAGATGTTCATGTGAAAGACTCAACTAACATTAAACTCTAACCGCGGAGGACGCCAAGGACGCAGAGGAAAAGCAGAAACCCGAAATCCGATGTCTGAATTCGTTGCCGAAGCTCGACAGGAGAATCTCTGCTCTTTCGTTCTCAACATCGTTCATCGCTCTTCCTCTGCGCCCTCAGCGTCCTCTGCGATTGGCGCTTCATTTCTTGCGCGGTTCACTCCAGCGCAATTCGCAGCGCCACTGCCGTCGCCCAGGGCGCGAATACCAGAGCAATCATCAGCATCGCCCCGAGCAGCGACAGATGCCCGGCCGCGCCCGCCCCTGTCGCGGTAGCGACCACCGCGCCAGCGCCGAAAATCAGCACCGGCACATACAGCGGCAGCACCAACAGGGACGTCAGGGCCGCGCCACCGCGCACGCCCAGGGTCAGCGCGGCTCCCACCGCACCGACCAGCGACAACACCGGCGTGCCGATCAGCAGCGACAACAACAGCGTCACCAGCGAATCGGCGGGCAGATCGAACTGCAGACCCAGCACCGGCGAGATCAACACCAGCGGCAAGCCGGTCGTCAACCAGTGTGCCGCAACTTTCGCCATCACCAGCACCACCAGCGGCTGCGGCGTGAGCACCAGTTGTTCGAGGGTGCCGTCCGCGTAGTCCGTTCCGAACATGCGTGCCAGCGACAACATCGCGGCTAGCAGCGCCGCGACCCAGACCACCCCCGGCGCGATCTCGCGCAGCGTGTCCGGCTCAGGCCCCACGCCCAGCGGAAACAGGCTGACCACGATGACAAAGAAGAAGAACGTGGTCAGCACGTCGCTTCGATGGCGCAACGCGATCAGCAGATCACGCGCCGCCACCGCACGGCAGGCGGCGATCAGGGACACCTCCAATTAAGGCGCCCCCAAGTCGATGGTGCGCATCGCCGCGCCGCCAAGCTCGACTTCCTGATGGGTGGTCAACATGACCATGCCGCCGCGCTGCAACTGCTTCTTGATCGTCCTCGCCAGCCGCTCCACCGAGGCCGCGTCCAGCGCGATGAACGGTTCATCCAGTATCCAGAGCGGCTTCTGCGCGGAAAACGACAGTCGCGCCAGCGCCACCCGCCGCTTCTGTCCCTGTGACAGTAGCTTTACCGGCAGGTCGGCGATCGCAGCCAGTCCCTGTTCGGCCAGTGCTGCGCGCAAAGCCGGCTCATCCGCACCCAAACCCGCAAGCGCCAGCGCGTAGCGCAGGTTCTCGACCGGCGAAAGATCGTCTTTCAGGCCGCTGGAATGTCCGAGGAAAAGCAGATCGCGACGATAGTCCTCACCGAGCGCACGGATGTTGCCTTCATTCCATGACACCCTGCCCGATTCGGCCGGCGACAGCCCGGCAACGATTCTCAACAGACTGGTCTTCCCGGACCCGTTTTCCCCGCGGACGCGCAACGCCTGTTGCGCATCGAGCCGGAAGGACAAGTCGCGGAAAAGGCGTCGGTTGCCACGGACGCACTCGATCTGGCTGGCTTCGAGCATGCAGTTGCGGAATTTCCGCGGTTTGCGGGCGCGCCATTATAACCGGCGAAGCCACGAAGCAGTGATTGAGTGATTGGGTGATTGAGTAATTGAGTGATTGCGTGAAAATCGCTTAATCACTGAATCCCTTAATCACGCAATCACCCTATCACTTTGTGCAAATTCAGCCTTGACTGACGCTTTACGTCTTCATTCCGTGCCGAGCTTTCGTCAGCCTCCCTTGTCAGTTATTTGACACTTGTCCTTTCCATATGGAATCAGAGTGCCTTCCAGCCACGGCCAAAGTGCCGCTTTTTCGACACCCCAAATGGCACGGCCATTGCGAAATAGAGGGTGCGCCGGGGACATCCGGAGATCTAGGGAGGCACATACCGCCTATAGGCATGTGTCTCTGGATCATCCCCGTGCGCACCTTTTTTCTAGAGCCTTTTTTTGGGGAGTATCCAATGAAACGTTCACGCACCGATTCTGTTGCTTTAGTGCTTATGGAAAAAGTCCGGATGGTGTATGAGTATCCGGGGCAACTTGTGCTAGCCGATTTCGCCAGGCTGAAGAAGACGAT
>CAZYTR010000064.1:0-1706 GCA_964650365.1 uncultured Alcaligenaceae bacterium
CCGCAAGGGGTTGCGCCGTCGAAAGCGTTGCTTTCGACGTAGCGCAAGGGACTAGAATCGGGATGCGGCATGCGTCAGCGAAGATGTGTGCTCACCCTCTCCCGGTGGGAGAGGGTAGTTTACCAGCGGGTGCGGGTGAGCTGGTCCTGGTTGGACAGGTTGGCGGCGGAGTTAAGGTGTATTCCGGTTGCTGATCACGCCGCCAAAACCTGATTCATGTTAAACGTCTCTTGTTGCGGTTGGGCCTGTGGAGATGTGGGCAAGGCGTCAGCCTTGTCCATCATATCCACAGGCCGGCGCGTCGAGTACGCCTCCGCCGGCGTCGCGCCGTCAAGGGCGGAGTGCGGCCGCTCGGTGTTGTAGAAGTCGATCCATTCGCCGATGACGCGCGCGGCCGCGAAGCCGTCGCTCAGCTCGTGCAGATAGACGGCCTCGTATTTCAGCGACCGCCACAGCCGCTCGATGAAGACGTTGTCCAGGCAGCGGCCCCGCCCGTCCATGGAGATCGCGATCCGCGCGTCCTCGAGCACGCCGGTGAAGTCATGGCTGGTGAACTGGCTGCCCTGGTCGGTGTTGAAGATCTCGGGCCGGCCGTATGCGGCCAGCGCCTCGTTCAACGCCTCGAGGCAGAACTCGACATCCATGGTGTTGGAAAGCCGCCACGCCAGGACATGGCGCGTCGCCCAATCCATGATCGCGACCAGGTACAGGAACCCGCGTTGGACGGGGATGTAGGTGATGTCGGCGCACCAGACCTGATCGGCGCGCTCCACCCTCACATCCCGCAGCAGATAGGGATAGACCCGGTGCGCCGGGTGCGGCGTGCTGGTGCGCGGCGCCCGGTAGATCGCCTCCAGCCCCATGAGGCGCATCAGGCGACGCATCCGATGGCGACCCACGCGGATGCCCTCCCGCCGCAAATGGCGCGCCATCTGTCGGCTGCCGTAGAAAGGGTATTTGAGAAACAGCTCGTCGATGCGGCGCATCAGCGCCAGGTTCTCCGGGCTCTCTCCCCGGGGCGCGTAATAGAACGACGATCGGCTGATCGAGAGCAGCTTGCATTGACGGCTCAAGCTCAAGCCGGGATGATCGGGCGCGATCATCGCCTTGCGCTCCCCCCGGCTCATCGCTTGAGCCCTCTGGACAAAAAATCCCGTTCCACCGTCAACTCGCCGATCTTGGCGTGGAGATCGCGAACCTCGCTCTCGTGATCCTGGCGCTCGCGGTCCGCCCCGTTCGAGAACACCTCCGACAGCCCATCGATCGCTTGCCGCTTCCAGCAGCTCACCTGGTTGGGATGCACCTTGTGCTTGGACGCGATCTCCTGCACCGTCTTGTCGCCCCGCAAGGCCTCCAGCGCCACGCGGGCCTTGAACTCGCCCACAAACCGTCGTCTCGTCGTCATCTCGTATCCCTCCGTTACACGGTGGAATACACCTTATCACCCTGTCCGATTTTCCAGGACCAGCTCAAGCCGAACCTTCCGCCGCATGTTCGGCCTACCCGCTGCCGCATTGCGCATCGAATAGCCCCTTCGTTCAAGTAAGGGCTACGCATCCGGGTTACATATCCGTCGTTAGAACCGGAAACCAGGAGGCTCCAATGACCAATGAATGTAACGCCAATTCTTGCACCTGCGCCCAATCTTGCGCCTGCGCTTCCAGCGTCGAAAGCTGCGCGTGCAGCACCGATTGTGGCTGCGGCGA
>CAZYTR010000065.1:0-6269 GCA_964650365.1 uncultured Alcaligenaceae bacterium
CGAGCGCGAGCGCCAGCGCGCGATTTTCTCCTTGTCGATCACCGGTTGCGTGGTGTAAGCGGCGGTCTTTGCCCGCACTCCGGTGAATCCCTTGGCCAGTTTCAGCGCATCGTTGGTCGCGCGGTTTACCTTGTCGGCGAGCCGGGTGGCGTCGGTATCTTCCATTTCGACGAACAGGCTGGCGCGCATCACGTCGTTGTCCACTTCCGCCGAGGCGCGGGAATCGAGGTTGACCCTGGTGCCCCGGGCGTCGGTGAGCGCTGCCGTGCTTTGCGCCTGGGCGAGGCTAACCGCCAGAAGAAAAGTCATGAAGGCAATGAGGTTGCGCATGTTGCTGCTCCGTTGGTTGTGGCGGTTCATCACGAAAACTATCATACAATCGGTTGAAGGCAAGGATGACGCGTGAGGGGTGAGGGGTGAGGGGTGAAGAATAATCCAGGCCGCGATTTATCCTCTTTCACGCGCGTCGATCGTGATAAACAAGATCTGCTGTTAAACAATGGCTGACGACGACAAGCGCGGCCTACGCCGCAATCTTACAAACTACGGCGATCCGGAGTTCGCGGCCTACCTGCGCCGCTCCTTTGCGCGCTCGATGGGCTACTCCAAGGACATGCTGGAGCGGCCGATTGTCGGCATAGCCCAGTCTGCGAGCGGCTTCAACAACTGCCATCGTTACGTGCCAGAGCTCACCGAGGCGGTCAAGCGCGGGGTGCTCAGGAGCGGCGGGCTGCCGATCGACTTTCCGACAATCTCGCTTGGAGAGGTATTTCTAAGCCCCACGAGCCTGATGTTCCGCAATCTCATGGCGATGGACGTGGAGGAAATGGTGCGGGCGCAGCCGATGGATGCGGTCGTGCTGATCGGCGGCTGCGACAAGACAGTGCCGGCGCAACTGATGGGCGCCGTCTCCGCCGATGTGCCGGCGATCCAGCTCGTCACTGGGCCGATGATGGCAATGCCTTACCGGGGCGAGCGCCTGGGCGCCTGCACCGACTGCCGCCGATTCTGGGCCAGGTTTCGCGCCGGCGAGGTCAGCGACGAGGGCATAGACGAAATCGAAGGCAACCTCGCAACCACCGCCGGCACCTGCGCGGTGATGGGAACGGCGAGCACCATGGCCTGCGTCGCCGAGGCACTGGGCATGACCCTTCCAGACACCGCGACGATCCCCGCAGTGCACGCGGACCGTATACGAGCGGCGGAAGCCACGGGCGTGCGCGCGACGGAAATGATCAGGGAAAAAGGTCCGCGTCCTTCGGAAGTCATCACGGAAAAATCGGTCGAGAACGCATTGCGTGTGCTGCTCGCCATCGGCGGCTCGACCAACGCGATCATCCATCTCACCGCGGTCGCCGGGCGTCGCGGTATCAACATCCCGCTCCAGCGCCTCAACCAACTCTCGGACGAAACACCGGTTCTGCTGGATCTCAAACCTACCGGCAGCCATTACATGCAGGATTTCCATGCCGCGGGCGGAATGAGCGCGCTGCTCGCGGAACTGAAGGACCTGCTGCATCTGGACTGCATGACGGTCAGCGGGGAAACACTGCGCAGCCGCATCGCCCGCGGCGTGCCGTTCGTGGACCGCAGCGTAATCCGTTCCTGGAGCGACCCGATTTCCCCGGTTGGCGGGTTGGTGGCGCTGTTCGGCAGTCTCGCTCCGCGCGGGGCGATCCTCAAACGCGCCGCGGCCGATTCCGCTCTGTTCGAGAAGCAGGGCAGGGCAGTCGTGTTCGAGTCGCTCGAGGATCTGTCGGCGCGAATAGACCTGCCGGATCTCGATGTGACGAAGGATGATTTCCTGGTGCTCAAGAATGCCGGGCCGTGCAGCGATTCGGGCATGCCCGAGGCCGGCTATCTGCCGATGCCGAAGAAACTGGCGAAGGCCGGCCTCAAGGATATGGTGCGCATCTCGGATGCCCGCATGAGCGGCACCGCGTTCGGCACCGTGGTGCTGCACGTCGCGCCCGATGCGGCTTCGGGCGGGCCGCTGGCGCTGGTGAAAAGCGGCGACCGCATCCGCCTGTCGGTCAGGGATCGGCGTCTCGACCTGATGGTTGCCGAGGCAGAACTGGCGAAGCGGCGCGAGGGGTTCAAGACGCCGCAACTTCCGCAGCGCGGTTACGCCCGACTTTACAACGAGCATATCCTTCAGGCCGACGCGGGTTGCGACTTCGACTTCCTGCGCGGCGCCTGACAGAAGATTCGACGCAAGCGTCAAGGACTTTCCGTCTGGAGATCACCGGGCGCTTGTCCCCGGAAAATGACGCGGCGAGCCGCGTCAGACCTTCATGCTGGAATCGTAGAACTGATAAGTGTTCCGGCCCGACTGCTTGGCGTGATACATCGCCTTGTCGGCGCTGCGGATCAGCGTGCTGGCATCGTCTGCGTGGTCGGGGTAGAGGCTGATCCCCAGGCTGGCGGTGATCATCAGCCTCTCGCCAGAAACGATGTATTCCCCGTCCACGGCCCGCAAAAGCTTCTGTCCGATAACGCGTGCGTCCTCGATCTGGTGCAATTCCGGCAGGACCACCACGAACTCGTCGCCGCCCAACCGCGAAACCGTATCCACCTCGCGCAGGCTGGCACGGATGCGCTCCGACACGTGCTGGAGCAGCATGTCGCCGACGTGATGGCCGAGGTTGTCGTTGACCTCCTTGAAGTTGTCGAGGTCCATGAAGATCACGCCGGTCTTCGACTGATTGCGCTGCGAGATCGCCAGCGCCTGCTCCAGGCGGTCCATCAGCAGGATCCGGTTGGGCAGGCTGGTGAGCGAGTCGAAGTGCGCCATGCGCCGGATCTGCTCTTCCATTGTGCGCCGGACGGTAATGTCGATGAACGCGGCCACTGCACCGTAAACCTTGCCGGAAGCGTCGCGCAACGGCGCGGCATTCCCGACCAGGTGCTTGATGGTGCCGTCGTCGAAGACGATGTCCTCCTCGAAATCGCGCACTTCGATGCCGCGGAATACCGCCATCTGCACCGGCAACTCGTGCGCTTCGAGCGCACGGCCGTTGCGGAACACGCGGAAATGCGCCGGCGGCGAATCCTTCGGCACCGTGAACGAGATGTTGCTGCCCTGGGGCAGGCGCAGCAGGTCATAAGAGGTGCGGTTGCCGGTGATCGTCTTGCATTCGGCATCATGGGCAATCCACACGGATGCGGGCACCGCATCGAGGACGAGTTTTAGTTCCGCAGTGCGCTGGCGCTGCTTGCGCTCACTTTCCATGAGCGCTCGCTCCATGCGCTTGCGTGCGGTGACATCGGTGGCGACGATCGAAACCCGCACCACCTTGTCGTTCTCGACAACCGGGGACAGGCTCACGGCCACGTCAATGAATTTGCCGTCCTTGTGCTGCCATACCGTTTCGCGATTGAGGGTCGCCTTGCCTTCGATGACCTGGTGCATCGTCTTGGCTTCCTCGTCCTTGAGGAACTCGGGAATCAGGCAGGCCCGGCTCTGGCCGACCATCTCGGCGGCGTCGTACCCGAAGATGCGCTCCGCACCCCGGTTCCAGGTAAGCACCACCCCGTTCCAGGTCTCGCTCATGATCGCGGCGTCTGCGGACTCCACCACGGCAGCGAGCAGCTGCGGGTGCGAGGCGATGTGGGGTTGGGTTGCGCGTTTGGCCTGCTGACGGGAGAGCGCGGACTCGAGCATCGAGGGCTTGCCGTCGATGGCCGACAATTGCTGGCGCACCCGCCTCTCGGTGAGGGATGCCTGCAGTGCCCGTACGATCTCCAGCAACTCCGGACTAAGGTCGGAGTAATCCCGCGAACGGTCCTCTTTGGGCACCTCGGCCTCCCCGAACTGCCAGCTATTTATACTTATGGCCACACAAACGGTGAATCTTATAGGTCTTATAACGTGCAATTGAGCCACGATTCCAGTGTTGCCGCAACCGCCCACGCCGGGCGCGGGATTCCGGGGTGCTCAGGGGTTCTTGCGCAGGAACTTCCGCACTGCGGAATGATTAACCGACTTAGGGAGTTATGAGCGGTAGCGGCCTGTTTGGCGCGCTAGATGGCCTTGTCAGCTGGCGGATTGCCAGCCTCGGGTCCCGGCAGTGATTCGGGCAGAGGCTGATGCCGGGGCGGCCGGCGCCGCCTCGCGCCGGCGGGGGCTGTGATGGTCGCCGATGCCATAATCGCGCCAAATGAAAATCACCCCCTTCGCTCCGGCGACCGAACTTCGCCGGTAGGAATGCAGATCATCGGTCCGTATTTCGAGGACCGCAGTTGCATCGAATTCGCGAAATTGCTGGCCGATGTGGCCGGCGGCTTTGAGGCGCCGCCAGGTTTCGTGTGAGTGACTGGGCGGGGAACGTCACATCCGAATCCTGCGCGCCTCGTTGAGGTGCTTGCGACAATTCGCGAGTCCTACACGATCCACGCGCAGTGTATTATGTCGCGCCCAAAACGAGCCACGGGAGTCCTTTGTATTGAGCAGTTGCCGATTTCCCTTATACCATCACGCCTTGTGGGCACATAGAGCATCTGCTCCGTAGCTAGCGCTCGCGCTGGTGGCCAATGCAATAGCGGGACTTCCCGGTCACTCCTCAGGCCGCCGATAAATGTATGGAAATTGGGAATAGGGAATGGGAAACAGGGAGTTTTAATGCGCGCTCTTAGTACAACACCGAGGAAGCCATGATCTCCTTCTTGCTACGCGTCAGTTCCTACGGTATTTGCAAGACGATTGCGATCTCAGTCTTGATGCTGCCGTTGGGCGCGGCGACGGCTGCGCTGCCTAACCCGCAGCCGCAGCAGGCGTCTGCCGGGACAATCGAGAGGGCTCCTGTCGTCATCGACGGTGAGGTACTGTTCCAGTTACGCGGCATTTCGAGTTACCCGGCGCAACAGCGTGCCGATGAGGTCGCCGAAAGGATCAGGGGGATCGCGCGCGACGAGTCTGTCCCCGTGTCCGGGCTTCGGGTGGTGGAGGCCCAGGAGCGGTCGGACATACTCGCGGGTGAGCGGCGCATCATCTCGGTATTCGATGCCGACGCCGAGGCCGAACAAGTGGGCCACCGCCAGCGGTTGGCCGAGTCTTACCAGGCCAGCATTACAAAAGCCATCGAGCGCCACCGTCACGAGCGCAGCGGCGCCTATCTGCGAACGCAAGGAATTCACGCTGCCATCGTAATCGGGCTCCTTGTCGCATTGCTTTTCGCGATGCGATGGGTTTTCCGGCGCCTTGAGCACGCGGTCCAGCGGCGCCTGCAGGCACGCCTGACGGAGCTGGAGGCGAAATCGTACAGATTGCTTTCAGCCGAGCAGATCAGGAACGCCTGGCACAGTGGGCTGCGCACCGTCCACTTTTTGATTGGCTTCGTACTGGTTCTTGCCTGCCTCAACTATGTCTTGAGCCTTTTTCCGTGGACGCGGCCGATCGCGCGGCGCGGGGCGGACCTGCTTCTCGATCCGCTCACGACGATGTGGAACGGGTTTGTCGATGCCTTGCCGGGACTGATATTCATCGCGATTCTCATCGTCATCACGCGCTACATCCTGAAACTTACCCGTCTCTTCTTCGGCGGCATCGCGAACGGCACGATCAAGCCGGCGGGATTTCAACAGGAATGGTCGTGGCCGACCTACCGGCTCATGCGAATTGGGATTGTTGGCTTTGCGCTGGTGATGGCCTATCCCTACATCCCGGGCTCGGATTCCGAAGCGTTCAAAGGTGTGTCGATTTTTTTTGGACTGCTGATGTCGATTGGCGCCGCTTCGATGGTTGCCAATAACCTCGCCGGCTATGCGCTGATCTACCGGCGCGCGTTCAAGGTCGGAGACCGGATCAAGGTGGGCGAGGTGGTCGGTGACGTCATAGAGATGCGCCAGCAGGTAACGCAACTGCGGACCGTGAAGAACGAGGAGGTCACTATTCCGAGCTCGCTGATCCTGAACAGCCACGTGATCAACTACAGTTCGCTCGCCCGCGAGCAGGGGCTCATCCTGCACACCACGGTCGGTATTGGCTACGAAACTCCATGGCGGCAGGTCGAGGCGATGCTGATCGAGGCGGCGAACCGCGCCGAGGGCTTGTTGCGCGAGCCGCCGCCTTTCGTATTGCAGAAAAGCCTGGGTGACTTTTGCGTGACCTACGAAATCAACGCCTTTTGCGATCGCCCGCAGGAGATGGGGAGGCTGTACACGGCACTGCATCGGAACATCCTGGACGTCTTCAATGAGCACGGCGTGCAGATCATGACGCCCGCCTACGAAGGCGACCCCGAGCAGCCCAAGGTGGTGCCGAAGGACCG
>CAZYTR010000066.1:0-5890 GCA_964650365.1 uncultured Alcaligenaceae bacterium
GGCTGACCACTTCATTGGGCGTGCCGGAGTAGATGCGGCCGCCCATGTTCGAGTACTCGCCCTCGTTGTTTTCGCGAACCACTACGAAGTCGATGTCCTGCGGGCCGCGGTCGGCAAGCGGTGATTTCACTCCCGGCAGCAGCTTTACCGGCCGCACGCAGGCGTACTGCTGGAAGCCACGGCGTATCGGCGCGATCAGTTCCCACAGCGAGACGTGGTCCGGCACGCCGGGAAATCCGACGGCACCGAGAAAAATGGCATCGAAGGGGCGCAACTGGTCCAGCCCGTCTGCGGGCATCATGCGTCCGTTCTTCTGGTAGTACTCGCAGCTCCACGGGAAGTCGCGGTAACTGAAGCGGAGCCCGCCGTGCGCTTTCGCGGCGGCGTCGAGGACGCGCGTGCCTTCGGGGACGACTTCCTTGCCGATGCCGTCACCCGGAATCAGCGCGATGTTGAATTCTTTCATCTAACGTTTGAAACCGGAGCGGATCCAGTCGATGCTTTTCATTCCGTCCGGCGGGCTGATGTCCTCGGGCGGGTAGTACTTGATGTTGGTAAGCGTGACCTTTCCGTCGACCTTCTTCACGGTGCCGTAGGGCACGTGCTGAACTGCCTGGTGTCCATTGCCCAGCGACATGTCCACCATGCCGGCGACCGACTCGAACTTGAGGTATTCGAACGCGCGGATGATCTGGTCGATCGTGGGGTCCTGCACCTTGTTGGCGGCCTGCGCTTTTTCAAATGCGGCTTTGGCTCCCAGGAACGCGGTGGCCATGTGATACGAGGCGTAAACGGGCGCAACGCCGAAGCGGTCTTTGAACGCCTTCTGAAACCATTTGTTGAGCGTGGTGGGTGGGGCGAACGGGCCGTTCGGGCCGCGCGCGCCGAGGATTGTGCCATCGGCCAGTTGCGCACCCATGCGCTCGATGACCGTCTCGCCGGTCATGATGATATTGGGCATCTTTGCCAGCAGGCCGCGCGGCGCCGACTGCAGAATGTAAGCCTCGAGGTCGCCACCCCACAGCCCGTTGTGCACGATCTCCCCGCCGCTGCCCAGCACCGCGGAGATCTCGGTGCCGTACTGACCCGCGCCGAGCTTGGGCCAGACGATGGTGCCAATCTGCGCTTCGGGTTTCAAGATCTTCATCGACTCGGTGAAGTCGGACCAGGCGTCCTGGCCCCAGGCGTAATTCGGGTTGATGCCGGAGAACGTCTTGAGATCCGGATAGTTCTCCGCGATGTAGCGGGCTGCCGCGACGTTTTCCTGGGTTGCCATGGTCGTGGTGCGGAAGACGTACTTGTAGCTCGCTTCCTCAAAGATGCGGTTGGTCGCGCAATCGAACAACACGGTGAACTTCTTCAACTCCTCCGCCACCGGCGCGACCGCCAGGCAGTCGCCGCTGGAAATAACCCCGATCACCATGTCCACGTCCTGCCGCGCCACCAAATTGCGATACTCCGTCACAACCTTAGTCGGTCCGCCGGCCTCGTCGACATAGGCCACTTCGATCGGGCGTCCGCCGAAGCCCTTCTTTTCATAGCCCGGAATCTGCCCGCCCTTGTTCAGCGCATCCACCAGCAGATCCGAGCCATTCTTGGCCGGTACGCCGAAGGGACCGGCAGCCGGTCCGGACAGAAAGGTGATGATGCCGATGCGGAGCGGAGCCTGCGCCGAGGCGAATGGACTCCCGAGGATTGTGAGTACGAAAAGTGCGGATGTTGCGCCGACGCTGCGCAGGAAGCGATTCATGATTGATCCTCCGGATGAGTCTTTTGTTTCTTGACGGCGAGCTCGCCACCCGCCGCGGCTGACAGGCTTCGATTATAACAACTAACTTATGGCGATTCGGTTCGGCTAGAATCCGCTCGAGATGGATTGTTGCCAAATGGATATGAGGTCCGCCTTCCAGAGTTCGCGAGTTGTCCCACGAATCAGCGGAGCAGGACACTTGTTTCCCGTTTCTTGAGCGCTGATAGATACTCCTTGAACATCCTCGCCTTCGACACTTCGACGGAATACTGCTCGGTCGCGCTGCTGTATGACGGAAAGCTCACATTCCGCGAAGAACTCGCCGGTCAGAATCACTCCGAACTGATTCTGCCGATGATAGACGCGTTGCTGAGTGCATCGAATCTGGAGCTGTCGCTTCTGAATGGTGTCGCATTCGGTGCCGGACCGGGATCGTTCACCGGCCTGCGCATTGCCTGCGGAGTCGCGCAGGGGCTGGCGTACGGTGCCGGGCTTCCGGTTGTGCCGGTGGGAACGTTGCTGGCGCTGGCGCAAGCGGCTGGTGCGCCGAGGGTGGTGACCTGCCTCGATGCGCGCATGGGCGAGATTTACCACGCTGCTTACCAGCGCAAAGGCGCGGCTTGGAGCGAAACGGTGACGCCCAACGTATGCAAGGCCGACGCGGCCGCGGCGCTCGAAGGCGAGGACTGGGTGGGTTGCGGCAACGGTTTCGCGGTTTATGGCGATGCCCTGGCGGCGCGCTATTACGGCCAGCTTGCTCGCGTTCAATCGCAGGCCTTTCCTCACGCCCGGGAGGTCGCGCAACTGGCGTTGCCGGTGCTAGCTGCCGGCCAGGGCATTCCGGCAGAGCAGGCAGTGCCGCTGTATGTGCGCGACAAGGTCGCCCGTAAAATGCACGAACAACCATGAGCGCCCAGCTCGACAGCCTGCCGAAACTACGTCCAATGCGCCCGGCCGATCTCGACCGGGTCATGGAGATCGAGCCGGCCATCTATACGCACCCG
Organism: uncultured Alcaligenaceae bacterium; assembly: GCA_964650365.1. Lineage (GTDB taxonomy): Bacteria > Pseudomonadota > Gammaproteobacteria > Burkholderiales > JACQAP01 > JACQAP01. Next base: position 2,755 of record CAZYTR010000066.1, read on the forward strand.
TGGACGCGGGGCAATTTCGACGACTCGATGCGGGTCGGCTACAGCTGCTGGGTGATCGATTGCGACGGGGTGGTGGCCGGCTACGGCGTGCTCATGATCGGCGTGAGGGAGGCGCATTTGCTCAACCTGAGCGTCGCGCAGGGGTGGCAGGGACGCGGGCTGGGCCGCTCGCTGCTGGAGCATTTCGTGCGAATCGGCCGCGATAGCGACGCACAACAGCTGTTCCTGGAAGTGCGGCCATCCAACGTGGCGGCGCGGCGGCTGTACGCGGACTTCGGCTTTCGCGACATCAACGTTCGCCGCGGCTATTACCCGGCCGCCGGCGGGCGCGAGGATGCGATCCTGATGGGACTGATGCTGTGAACCGCCGGGCGCTGGTCCTCGCCGAACTCGGGCTCACGCCTTTGTGGGTGCGCAGACGCCGGGCGCTTGCCGCGGAGGAAACGGACGCAGTTCAAAGCGCCGTGTTCCAGGATTTGCCGCCGCTGCCGACGGTGCTACCGCTTCTCGCGGATGACCGCGGCGCGCAGATCGGGGCGATGGACTGGCAACAGCTCAAGTCCGCGGTTGCCACCTGCACCTCGTGCGCTCTCCACAAGCAGCGGCACCAGGCAGTATTCGGAGTGGGCGACGAGCGCGCGGAGTGGTTGTTCGTCGGCGAAGGTCCGGGCGCCGAAGAGGATGCGCGCGGGGAGCCCTTCGTCGGCCAGGCCGGCAAGCTTCTGGACAACATGCTCGCCGCGATTGGATTGAAGCGCGACGATAACGTGTATATCGCCAACGCCGTGAAGTGCAGGCCACGGGGCAATCGCACCCCCGAGCCCGCCGAGGCCAGCGCCTGCGAGCCCTACCTCTCGCGCCAGATCGCGCTCAGCAGGCCGCGGCTGATCATCGCGCTCGGCAAGGTCGCGGCACAGAACCTTCTGGGTACCGAAGCGACCATTGCCAGCCTGCGCGGCCGTGCGCACGCCTATCGTGGCACGCCCTTGATCGTGACCTATCATCCGGCCTACCTGTTGCGCAACCTCACAGACAAGGCCAAGGCCTGGGAAGACCTGTGCTTCGCGGTGGACACCATGAAAGCATTGAAACAGGGCGCCAGCACCCCCAATTGATCGCTGTTGACTCTAACCGGGAGAATTCGATGAAACGCATCTTTGCCTTGCTGTTCCTGCTGGTCATTTCGCTCGTCCTCGCCGGCTGCGGCTACAACACGCTGCAAAGCACCGACGAGCAGATCAAGGCGGCATGGGCGGAAGTAATCAACCAGTACCAGCGCCGCGCCGATCTGGTGCCGAACCTGGTGAATACGGTCAAGGGTTTTGCTTCGCAGGAGAAGGACGTGCTGCTGGGCGTGACCAATGCGCGGGCGCGCGTCGGTAGCATCCAGGCCACTCCGGAACTGGTCAATGATCCGCAGGCTTTCTCCAAGTTCATCGCCGCGCAGGGGGAAATGACCTCTGCGTTGTCGCGGCTGTTAGTGGTCGCGGAGAACTATCCACAACTGAAATCCGATGCCAATTTCCGCGACCTGCAGGCGCAGCTCGAAGGTACCGAGAACCGCATCGCCGTGGCGCGCCAGCGTTACATTCGCGCCGTGCAGGACTATAACGTCACCGTGCGTTCCTTCCCCAGCAACCTGACGGCGATGGTGTTTGGCCACAAGGTCAAACCGACATTCACGGTCGAAAACGAACAGGCCATCGCAAAACCTCCGGTCGTTGATTTCTCCAAGCCCGAGCCGGCGCAGAACAAGTGACGAAATGATGCTGCTCATACGCGCCGCGGCGGGCGCTGCGCTGCTGCTTGCCTTGTTTGCCGCGGCGGAGGACGCGCCGATTCCGCCGCTGACGGGTCGCGTAGTGGACCTCAACGGCGCGCTGACCGCCGGACAGAAGCGTGAACTGGAAGCGAGCCTGGAAGCGTTCGAGACGCGCAAGGGCAGCCAGATAGTGGTGCTGATCACCGGGACGACGCATCCCGAGCCGATCGAATCATTCGCCATCCGGGTGGCAGAGACGTGGAAAATCGGCCGCAAGGGCGTGGACGACGGCATCATCGTGGTGATCGCCAAGAACGACCGGGCGATTCGCATCGAGGTCGGATATGGGTTGGAAGGCGCGGTGCCGGATGCGGTAGCCAAACGCCTCATCGAGGAAGAGTTCATCCCCAAATTCCGCGAGGGCGACTTTCATGGCGGCTTGCGGGCCGGACTCGATCGCCTCATGCGGGTCATTGACGGCGAGCCTCTGCCCGAGCCGAAGCAGGAGGCCGACCGTGGCAGCGACCTGCGCTCGATCGAGGCCTATTTCGTCCTGTTCATGGCGATCGTGATCGCGGTCGGCGGCCTGTTGCGAGCGCTGCTCGGGCGCTTGCCCGCCGCGACCATCGTCGGCCTTGGTATCGGCTTGCTCGCCTGGCTGATCGTCGCGCCGGTGATTGTCGCGGCGCTGGTGGGCATCGTCGGCTTCATCTTTACGCTGGCCGGCGGTGGTCATCGCGGCGGCGTGGGAAGTGGCGGCTTCGGCAGGGGTGGCTTCGGTGGAGGTGGTTTCGGTGGTGGCGGATTCAGTGGTGGTGGTGGCGGGTTTGGCGGCGGTGGTGCTTCGGGGCGCTGGTGAAATGAAACTCGCGCGCATGCTGCGTCACCTGACGATGCCGCAATGGCGGGCCGGCCAGGTATTGCCGCGGGGAGCACTGCTGCGGATTGAGAATGCCATCGCCGCCTCGGAGTCGCGCCACTCCGGACAAATCCGTTTCGCCGTGGAGAACGCGCTCGATCTGGGTGCCTTGCTGCGCGGCGAATCGGCGCGCGAACGCGCTATCGAAGTGTTCGCGGCGTTGCGAGTCTGGGACACGGAATACAACAATGGCGTGCTGATTTATCTGTTGCTCGCCGACCATGATGTCGAGATCGTTGCCGACCGTGGCATTCACGAAAAAGTCGGCGGCCGCGCTTGGGAAGAGGTCTGCCGCGAAATGGAAGCGGCGTTTCGCAATGGCCGGTTCGAGGTGGGCTTGCTCGGCGGAATTGCGCGCGTGTCGCGCTATTTGGAGACCAGCTTTCCCGGGCGGGTACCCGGGCCGAACGAGTTGCCCGACCGGCCCGTCGTGCTCTGATGTAGAGAAGCAACCA
>CAZYTR010000067.1:0-2629 GCA_964650365.1 uncultured Alcaligenaceae bacterium
TTTGTGTACACCAGCTGGGCGCTGATGGGACGACTCGGAATGACCAGCCTTGGCCACGGCGCCTTTCTCGCCATCGGCGCGTACGGGGTAGTGATGGCATGGAATCTTTTCGGGTTCTCGTTCTGGCTGTCCCTGCCGGTATTGCTGTTGGCTGCCGCGCTGACCGCGTTCCTGATCGGCTACCCGTGTTTCCGCCTGAAAATCGTCGGCCACTATTTTGCGCTGGTCACCCTCGCGCTCGGCGAGATCGCGCGCATGGTCATCGTCGCGCTGCGAGACCAGACCGGCGGCTCGCTCGGCGCCACGCCCAACACCGCGCTCGCGGAGGCGTCGTGGTCGCTCACGGCGCTGCAGTTTTCCTCCAAGCTTGTGTGGTTCTATGTGATCCTCGGCTTCTGGCTGTTCGGGCTGTGGGTGTGGACGCGGGTGGATCGCTCGATGGCGCGGCTGGCGCTGGAGGCGATCAGCCAGGAGGAAGATGCCGCCGCTTCGATCGGCATCAATGTGACCCGGCTCAAGCTTGGCGTGACGGTGATTTCGGCAACGATGACCTGTCTGGGGGGCGCGCTGTACGCGCAGTACCAGCTCTACGTAAATCCGGAGACGGTATCGGGAATCGGGGTGAGTCTGCAGATGGTATTCGGCGCGATCGCCGGCGGGATGTTCGTGCGCCTCGGACCGACTGTCGGCGCGGTGTTCACGCTGCTGCTCGCCGAAGTTTTGCGGCTCGCACTCGGCCACGATATCCACGGCCTGGACACCACGCTCTACGGCCTGATGCTGGTGCTGTTTATCATCTTCATGCCGAAGGGCATCCTCGGTGCGGCGACCGAAGCCTGGAGCAGGCGCCGCGCGAAGCCCGTCGCCGCCGCGGCCTGACTGCCAATTATTTAGCTCTCACCGCAGAGGACGCGGAGGACGCGGAGGTAGGGCAAGAGGAAAAAACCATACGAGGGTAAGAAGTTCCAATAGGCGGATGTTCCAGAAAAGTCGAAATTGGCGGCAGACGATCACGAACAGTCATCTAGATTCTATCCCCCAATATGTCTTTCCTCGTTTTTGTTTTTCCTCCGCGCCCTCCGCGTCCTCCGCGGTGAGTGCTTTTTAGGTTTGGAGTAGACGTTCGACTGCAACCCCGCGCACGTCCATCTCAAATTCCAGCTCCTCGATCAGCACCCGGCCCCACCGCCTCTGTGCACTAGCCAGTGCGGTCATTGTTCCGGCGGGATGTCCAGCCCGGCCTTGCGCAGGCCTTCGACGTAGCGCTCGATGCCTTCGTCCGTGGTGTTGTACTTGCGGAGCTCGCGCCGCGCGCTGGCGCCAAAGTCAGGATACAACTTGAGCAGCTTGGCGACCGCCGACCTTGCCTCCTCTTTGCGACCCAACTGGGCATAAGTCGCCGCCAGGTAGAATTGCGTCCAGTAGAAGTCGGGTAATTCGATCTTCAAGGTCTCGGCCAACGACTGCTGATATTCGCCGCGCAAGTAGTGATAATTTGCAGGCAGAAAGTGGCACCACCTCGGATAATTCGGGCTCAGCGCCATCGCCTTCTTGTTCAGCGCGATGCCGCGCTCCCACTTGCCGGCGGCCCACGCGTACACGTAACTCGAGAGGCAAAGCACGTCTGGATCGTTGGGGTTGAGCGCGAGGGCCCGCTCTACACCGGAAACGGCGGCATCTTTCTCGTGGCGCATGAACCGGATCCAGAAGTGGTGTCGCTGCACGACAGCGCTGTTCGGATCGAGATCGACCGCGCGCAACACAGTCTCAAGCGCCCGGTCGCGCGCGTCGTACAACTCCGGACGCGGGTTGAACTCATGCTCATATTCGTGCACAAAGATCCACGCCAGCCAGGCCCAGGCCTCAGCGTAGTTCGGATCGCGCGCGACGGCTCTTTCGAGGCAGTCGCGGATCGGGCCATGACCCTGCGGTGATATATTCCTGAGGTAGGCCGCCGTGCGCAGCACGCAGTCATAGCTGTCGACGCTGTTGGGCGGTTTGCCTTTGGTCTCCTCCACACCAGCCCGGGCAATCTGGCCGTGCGGGCCGGCGATGCTGGCGACCGCGCTCGAGGTGATGCCATCCTGCAGCGCGAGGATATCCGCGCCGGTCAGCGCACGATCGTAGGTCTCGGCCCACAGGTGTGCGCCGCTGCTGGCATCGAGAAGCTGCGCGGTGACCCGCAGGGTCTTGCCCGATCGGCGCACACTGCCCTCCAGCACGTAGCGTGCGCCGAGCTCGCGCCCGACCTTGCGCACGTCCACCGACTGACCCTTGTACTGGAAGGTCGAATTGCGGGCGATCACGTACAGCCCTCGGTAGCGGGCGAGCGCGGTGATGATCTGTTCGGTGAGCCCGTCGCTGAAATAGTCCTGGGCTGGATCGCCGCTGAGATTCGTAAACGGCAGCACCGCGAGCGAGGGGCCCTTGGGCAAGGCGAGGATCGGGTCCTCGGGTGTCGCTCGCGACAAATAACCAAAGCGCCACAGCCCAACCCCGGCGATCGCGCTGAGCAGCACGACCCCAGCGACCCCAGGCCACAGCCACTTGCGCACCGCCGCTTTCGTGGACGCAGTCTCCGCCCGCTTCTCGGTGCGCACCCGATACACCCGCACCGGCTTGGTGATGT
>CAZYTR010000068.1:0-1965 GCA_964650365.1 uncultured Alcaligenaceae bacterium
TCCGCCGCCTCGACGATCCGGCGAGCGACAACTTCGGCAGCCGGAAGGGAGTCAACCGCGATGTAAAGCCAGGCGTCGAAAAGGTCGCGGTCTGCCCGCGCGGACCACTCAAGCCGCTTTCTTGAGCGTACGCGCAAGCGCGGCTTTCCGGCGCGCCAGGTTCTTCAGAACCTGCAGGTGGGATACCGTCCGGCCGGCATCTAGCTCGGCGAGACCCTTCGCCACCGCAGCCTGAAACCATTCTTCGTATTCGAGTCCGGCCTTGAGCGCGTCTTCCAGTACGCGCTGCTGCGGGCGCCTGGCACGTGCTGCGATGCGGGCGATGCGACGCGCTGCCGTTGTCGAGATTCTCAGATCAGCCATTTCTGTTCCTTCACGCGACCCGCGAATTGTAACTGCAAACAAAAAAGGCGCCCGAAGGCGCCTTTTTCTTTGAGCGGCTGCGTCGTCAGTCGCGGCTGCCGCCGGTCAGGAGTTGCAGCAGGCTGGTGAAGATGTTGAGCAGGCTGATATATACACCCGTCGTCGCCATCACGTAGTTGGTCTCGCCCCCGGTCACGATCCGGGAGATGTCGTGCAGCAGGTAGAGCGAGAACACCACGATCACCAGGGTCGAGATTGCCAGCGACAGGGCCGGGATCTGGAAGAACATGTTGGCGATCATCGCCGCCAGCAGGGCCAGCATGCCCGCGAACAGGAACTTGCCCATGAAGCTGAAGTCGCGCTTGGTTACCGTCGCGATGGTCGCCATGCCGAAGAACACGCCGCCCGTGCCCGCGGCAGCGTAGCCGACCAGCTCGGCGCCGTTCTTCAATGACAGCGCTTGGTTGAGCAGCGGGCCGATGAACCAGCCCAGCAGCCCGGTCATCAGCAGCAGCAGGCCGATGCCGATCACGCTGTTGCGGAAGCGGGCGATGCCGAATTGCAGCCCGATGATCCCCGCGAGCATCACGAAGAAGCTGATGATCGGCGAGGACTGGATGATCCACGCCGTCTGCATGCCGATCCAGGCGCCGAAAACCGTCGGCACCATGGTCAGGGCGAGCAGCAGGTAGGTATTGCGCAGGACTCGTTGCGCGTCCGGCGCGAGCGCGACGCCGCCGTATCCAGTATTGGTGGTTTGCAGTTCTGGTTGCATCCTTACCTCCTAGTGTTGACGCTAGTATAAGACTATTGAACCGGATTAAAGTTTCAACCGAAAACCCCTATCCAACAACAGGTTAAGATGGGGGCATTGCAGGGGTATTTCAAGGAGAGTTGGCAGAGCGGTCGAATGCGGCGGTCTTGAAAACCGCTAGCCCGCAAGGGCTCGGGGGTTCGAATCCCTCACTCTCCGCCAGTCAAGTCCTTTAACGTCCTGATACGTCTTATTTTTGTTTCTCGGCTCTCGGTCTTACCCATGCCGCTACCCATATTCGGGCTGCTTTGCCGCTCGTGATCGGCTCCCAGCGCAGCACCCGCCCGATTGCCGCCAATGGGATTTCATGTACGTGTTACTGGCAAGTACATGTTCCGAGCGGCCCGCGGGGCGGCAAAACGCTGGCGCGTTTTCCGCGCCCCCGGGCCTCGGTCCCTCAGGGCATGACGAGCCGGGTAGGGGGTACGAGTCTTTATTTATTGGGTATCGACGCCCCCCCGCATTGTCGTGGAGTCCTCATTCACCTACCTCGACGCACCTATCTCTAGACCCCCTTATGTCGGTTTTCTGGCAGCGGCGCGCAATTTTTCTGAAAAGGAAACGCCCGACCTGGGGGACACCCCCCAACGGAATCCGCGAGATCTTGAGAGGTTGCCCCCACATTTTTTGGCGCGATGCCCGAAGAGAGCATGCTTTGAGCCGCGTCTCTTTGCGACGAATTGCTCCGCCATAGCCGAAATTCCCTAGTGATACTCCTGAGCAGATCTCTTCACGAGTGCATCCCCGTTCCGGTCCAGAAGGACATGGGTGTTGCGCTCTTCGTGGTG
>CAZYTR010000069.1:0-1802 GCA_964650365.1 uncultured Alcaligenaceae bacterium
CCACACCCATCGCACCGTGATGAGCACGATCATAGCCGGCTCGGTCTGGGTCGGCATGGACACCCATTCGGTGGTCCTGTGCACCATGCCGCTGTTTCACGTCACCGGCATGCAATGCAGCATGAACCAGCCGATCTACCGTGGCGCGACCATCGTGCTGATGACGCGCTGGGACCGCGATACCGCCGCCGAGCTGATCCAGCGTCACAAAGTCGACGGCTGGACCAACATCACCACCATGGCGATCGATTTCCTCTCCAATCCGGAACTCGGACGTTACGACATCACCAGCATCAAGCACATTGGCGGGGGCGGCGCGGCGATGCCCGAGGCGGTGGCGCAGCGCCTGCAGGATCGCACCGGTCTTTGCTACATCGAGGGCTACGGACTGTCGGAGACCATCGCGCCTACGCACATCAACCCGCCTCAGCGCACCAAGAAACAATGCCTCGGCATTCCGATCTGCTCCACGGACGCGCGCGTGATCAACCCCGACACCCTGGAGGAACTGGGCCCTATAGAAGTCGGCGAGATCGTCTCCAGCGGACCGCAGATCTTCCTCGGCTACTGGAAGAATCCCGATGCCACGGCGGCGAGTTTCATCGAACTCGGGGGCAAACGCTTTTTCCGCACTGGAGACCTCGGCTATTACGACGAGGACGGCTACTTCTTCATCGTCGATCGCCTCAAGCGCATGATCAACGCCTCCGGTTACAAGGTCTGGCCGGCCGAGGTCGAGGCCACGCTCTATCATCACGCTGAAGTCCATGAGGCCTGCGTGATCGGCACGCAGGACCCGCGGCGCGGCGAAACCGTCAAAGCGTTGGTGGTGCTCAAGGAAGCCAGCCGCGGAAAAGTCACGCCGGAGGACATCATGGCCTGGTCGCGTGAACGCATGGCCGCTTACAAAGTCCCGCGGGTGGTGGAGTTCGTCGCCAGCCTGCCGAAATCCGCCACCGGCAAGATCCAGTGGCGGCAGTTGCAGGAAGCCGAAAACCTGAAACTCACCGGTTGAATCGATCCCGATGGAAGCCCGGCATCTGCAGCACTGGCCCAAGCACCTTCCCAGGCACCTCACCGTGCCGGCCACGTCGCTGCATTTCAATCTCGAGGTGGCGGCGACGCGTTACCCCGAAAAGCCGGCGACGATTTTTTACGACACGCGCCTCGCCTATCGCCAGTTGCGCAAGGACGTTGACCTGATCGCAGGCTTCCTGCAGCACCGCTGCGGCGTGCGCAAGGGCGACCGCGTGATGCTGCAGATGCAGAATTCACCGCAGTTCATCATCGCCTATTACGCGATCCTGCGCGCGCGCGCGGTCGTGGTCCCGGTCAGCCCGATGCATGTTACCGACGAACTGGTTCATTATTTCGAGGACGGAGGTGCATCGGTGGCGTTCATCGCCCAGGACCTGTATCCGCAGAGTCAGCCGTTGATGGGCAAGCAGGTGAAGCACGCAATCGTCGTTACCTACGGGGACTACCTGAGCGAATACACCACGCTGGAGATCCCGGATTTCCTGCAGGCGCCGCGCCTGCTCATCACCGATCCCGGAGTGGTGTCCTGGGCCGATGCGCTGGCCGCAGTCTACAAGCCGCTCAAACCGGCAGCCGAGGCGGACGATCTCGCCGCGATTCTCTACACCTCAGGGACCACCGGGAAATCCAAGGGGTGCATGCACACCCACCGCACCATCATGACCACGTTGCTGGGCGCGGTGCTGTGGGAAGGATTCACTGCCGATTCGGTGGCGCTCGCCACGGCACCGCTGTTTCACGTCACCGGCATGCAACACAGCATG
>CAZYTR010000070.1:0-1575 GCA_964650365.1 uncultured Alcaligenaceae bacterium
CGCGGCTCGCGCGCACATGCTGGCGGCGGCAAGCATGGGCGCCACCGCGTTCCAGAAAGGCCTTGGCGCCATTCATTCGCTGAGCCACCCCGTGGGCGCCATCTACAACTCGCATCACGGCGAGACCAACGGCGTGGTGATGCCCTACGTGCTGGTATTCAACCGGCCGGCGATCGAGGAACGGCTGACGCGGCTGGCGCGTTACCTCGGCTTGGCGAACCCGGGATTCCAGGCGGTGCTCGACTGGGTGCTCGCGCTCAGGAAAGAAATCGGTATTCCCGATACGCTGGCCAATCTGGGAGTCAAGGAAGCCGACCTCGACATGCTGGTGCCGATGGCGGTGGATGATCCTTCTACCGGCGGCAATCCGCGTCCCGCCGGCCACGCCGAGATGCGGCAGATGTTCATCAAGGCCATCCGCGGCGATTTGTCCTGACTCGCCCAAGAATTCAAGAAACGACATGTTCACCACGGAGGACTCGGAGGATTCATTTCTATACCCCCTTGAGGGGTACACGGAGGAAAACCAAAAACGAGAAAAAACGATTTGCAGATAGAAGCGAGGTAGCTGTTCGTGATCCTCTGCCGCCAATTTTCGCTGCGATAGAAAATGAGCCAACGAAAGATTTTCACCCAAACCTTTTTTCTTGCTCTTGCCTTTCCTCCGTGTACCCCTCAAGGGGGTATAGAAATGAATCCTCCGTGACCTCCGTGTTGCGCGCTTCGTTCGCAATGCGCTTCGTGACGCGGAGGTGATGGCGTGCTCCCGCAACTGGGCAGTTACGAAGCGATTTACCGGCGATTCGAGTGGGACGTCCCCGAGTTCTTTAATATCGGAGTGGACATTTGCGACAAGTGGGCGGACGACCCGCAGCGGCTGGCGCTGATCCACGAGACCCGCGATGGCTGGACGGTCCGCTACACCTTTGCCGACATCAGGAGACTTTCCAACCAGGCCGCCAACCTGTTCGCCGCCCGGGGCATCGAGGCGGGAGACCGGATCGGCATCCTTCTTCCCCAGGAACCGGAAACAGCGGTCGCGCATATCGCCGCCTACAAGATGGGCGCGATCGCGGTACCGCTGTTCACGCTGTTCGGTTTCGATGCGCTGCAGTTCCGGCTGAGCGACTGCGGAGCGAAACTGCTGGTCACCGATACTACCGGCGCGGCGAAGATCGCCCAGATCAGGTCCGCCCTACCGCAATTGCAGTCGGTGTTCTGCATCGACGGTGAACCGCCCGGAACCGAAAATTTCGGCGACGCGTTGCGTAGATTTTCGGAGCGGTTCGCTGCGCAGCAGACTCGCGCCGACGATCCCGCGCTCATCATCTACACTTCGGGCACCACCGGCAAACCCAAAGGCGCTCTGCACGCCCACCGCACGTTGCTCGGCCATCTGCCCGGTGTGGAGATGTCGCACAACCTGCTGCCGCGACGGGATGACCTGATGTGGACACCGGCCGACTGGGCGTGGATAGGCGGGTTGGTGGATTTGTTGTTCGCGGCCTGGCATCACGGCATCCCGGTGGTGGGCCACCGCTTCGAGAAATTCCACCCCGAGGCGGCCTTCGAGCT
>CAZYTR010000071.1:0-1982 GCA_964650365.1 uncultured Alcaligenaceae bacterium
TCACCTCTTCGCCAGCCTTGAGTGTGTAGGGCCAAGGCAGCACCAGCGGACGCACGTAGGTCTTGAACGAAGCGTCGCTCCAATTGCGGTGATCCTCCATCTCGAAAGTGTCGCCCTCCATGCGCACGGTCGCTTTCAAACCGGGCATCACTTCGTGAGTGAGCGCGCGGATGTTGAGGAAGGGCTGGATCGGATTCACCAATTCCGGAAACTTGTCCTTCACCTTCCTGCCGTCCACGTGCTCGACTTCGACCGGATACCCTGCCACGCCCTTGAGCGGATGCAGCACTACAAACCCGGTGCGCGCGGTCTTGAAGTCGGTCTTCGGAATGGCGGTACCGTCGAAAGCCAGATTCCCGTCCCGGGTTCCCTCGATCCTGGCGTCGTACGCGATCTCCTGGTCGAGGCGCTTGCACACCGCGTGGAAGGACACCGAAAAACTGTCGGCGCGCTGGTCAACCTTCAGATTGCTGATGGCCGGCGCGTAGGTGCCCCAGTTCTCGTCGCGCACCAGAAAGCCGACCGCACGCAGCACTTCAACGCCATTGACCCTGAGGTAGCGCAACTGGCCGTTGTCGAACTCGACCGACATCGGCCCGGCTTTGAGCATTCGTCCTGGCGTGTCCGGCTGCTCGGTGCCGCAAAGGGAGATTGCGCGGGAAGGATTGGCTGTTTTCATTGTTGTCTCCTCGGTGGCGGTTCAGTGTTCGAGTGATTGAGTGATTGAGTGATTAAGTGATTACTAGGCGTTACCCACATTACGGAATCCCTCAATCACTGAATCACTCAATCGCCTAATCACCCAATTACCAAATCACCGGCGTCAGAGGACTTTTTCTGACGCGGGATCGATAAGAACCGCGCGGTTCATGTTGGCGGTCAGCTCGACGCGCTGGTTAATCTCGTTGACGTCGTGCGCCTGCAACTCCGCGACCACTTCGGTGCCGCTCAGTTTGAAGGTGGCATAGGTGCGCGAGCCGGTAGGCTGCAGCAGCTCGATGCTCGCGCTGTAACGCGCCAGGCCCGGGCGGGCGTCGCCCTGAAGTGCGCGGCTGATGTGCTCGGGGCGCAGGCCCAGAATGATGGGCTCATCGCGCTTTCCCGCGAGCCGGTCCTGCCGGCCTGGGGGCAGCGCCAGCAGCGTGCCGTCGCCAAGCCGCACCGCCAGCCCGCCGTCGGCGGCGACCAGCGTGGCGTTGACGAAATTCATTGCCGGAGAACCGAGAAAGCCCGCAACGTATTTCGTCGCCGGACGCTCAAAAAGATCCAGTGGTGCGCCCGCCTGCTCGATCTGGCCATCGCGCAACAACACGATTCGGTCGGCCATGGTCATCGCCTCGATCTGATCGTGGGTGACGTAGATCATGGTGCGTTCCAGTTCCTGGTGCAGGCGCTTGATCTCGCCACGCATCTCGTCGCGTAGCTGCGCATCGAGGTTGGAGAGCGGTTCGTCGAACAGGAACAGGCGGGCGTTGCGCACGATTGCGCGACCGATCGCGACACGCTGCAACTGGCCGCCGGAAAGCTGGCGCGGGAAGCGGTCGAGCAGGTGGTCGATGCCGAGCATCTGTGCCGCGCGCCGCACCTTGGGTTCGATTTCCGCCTTGGGCGTCTTGCGAGAGCGAAGGCCGAAGGCGATGTTGTCGAAAACCTTCATGTACGGGTAAAGCGCGTAGTTCTGGAACACCATCGCGATATCGCGGTCGCGCGGCGGGAGATGATTGACGACCTCGCCGCCGATTTCAATGGTGCCCCGGTCAGCGTCCTCCAGCCCGGCGATCGTGCGCAACAGCGTGCTCTTGCCGCAACCGGACTGGCCCACGAGCACGGTGAATTCGCCGGCGGGAATCTCCAGGTCCACGCCGCGCACGGCGTGCACCTGGCCGTAGTACTTGTGCAGGGCGGTAATTTTAAGATCTGCCATTGCTAAGGTCCTGGTGATTCCGTGACTGGGTGATTAAGTGATGGGGTGATTGAGTGAT
>CAZYTR010000072.1:0-4777 GCA_964650365.1 uncultured Alcaligenaceae bacterium
GTTTCCTCTCCATCATCTTCTCAAATCAGGATACTTGTTTGCTGGTTGACAACTAGTATTATCGTGTGCGAGTATTTTTGCACGAAATATTGAAGTTTCGACGTGTAATATTGTGCAGGCACGCTGGCCCGGACCAGAGCGGGATTCTCGCCAGTCGGGAACAGAGACACCACTGCCGCACGCGATGTTAGTTACCTGCCACAACGAGTTGCCGAGCTTCAGGTCAACTCCGGGAGGGGGAAATGCGTAAGCAATCAGTAAACCTGCGATTGGCCACCACAGCAACGATGGTACTGGGCAGCCTGGTAGCGGCTGATCTGGCTGTTGCCCAGCAATCGGCGCTGGAGGAAGTGGTGGTGACCGCGCGCAAGCGCGAGGAAAACCTGCAGGATGTCGGCGCGGCGGTGATCGCAGTGGGCGCCCAGGAACTGAGCCTTCGATTCGACAAGGATCTGCAGGATTTCGCGAATGCTGCACCGAACGTCATCATTGACGACCTGCAACAGGGTCCGGGCAGCCCGGTGGCGATTTCGATCCGCGGCATCGGTACGACGGATGTCGAGAAGAACTTCGATCCGACCGCCGGCGTCGTCGTGGACGGCGTGTTCATCGGGGTGAATTCAGGCGCGATGGTCAAGGCGCTCGACCTGCAGAGCGTCGAAATCCTGCGCGGCCCGCAAGGCACGCTGTTCGGCCGCAATTCCATCGCCGGCGTCATCAACATCACGCGGCAGAGGCCGGGTTCTGAGCTGGGTGGCGAGGTGCGTGCCGGCTATGGCAACTACAACGACAAGCGGTTTGAGGCGTATGTCAACGTTCCCGTGAGCGACCAGTTGTCTTTCAAGCTGGCGGGTGCGATGAATGATCGCGACGGCTATTTCGACAACCTCACACTCGGCCGGGACTCGGGCGAGCAGGATTTCTTCTCGGTGAGCCCGTCGATCCTGTGGCGGCCGACCGAGAACCTGGAGTTCTACTACCGCTATGACCGGAACGAACAGGACCAGGACTCCAATACCGTCCAGAACATGGCGCAGGACGACCAGATGTTCTGCTTCTACTACGACCAGTGCGCGCTGAGCGTGACCACGCCGCAATCCGGGGATCGCTATGACGTGCTCCAGAACGAGCCCGGCAAGAACGCTTTCTTCAATTCAGACATGCATGTCTTCAATGCGCGCTGGGACGTCGGCCCGGGCTACCGGCTCGAGTACCTGTTCGGTGACTTCGAGACCGACGAGGCAGTCACCCAGGACTGGGACGGTACGGCGCTCACGCTATATCACACGGACCGGCCGGCAACCTACGGTCAATACAGCCATGAACTCCGGCTGACGCACGTGACGGACAGCCCGCTTTCCTACACGCTGGGCGCGTACTACTGGAAGTCGAACTACCGGATCGACCTGTTGAGCTACATTGGCTTCTTTGATTATTTCTTCGGTCTCCCCCCGGGCACCGTCGGAGTCGTCCCGATCTCGCAGACGGTGGCCCAGCACACCGAGTCCTATGCCGGATTCTTCGAGGGCGACTACCAGTTCTCTGATGCCTGGACACTGACGCTCGGCGGGCGCTACACGAAGGACAAGAAGGACAGCGGCCTGATCGACGCGGGTATGCCCCAGCTCGCGACCGAGGGCAGCCTCAGCAATCCGTTCAAGAAAGAATGGAGCGAGTTCACGCCCAAGGCGAGCCTGCGCTATCGGGTCTCGCCGGACCTGATGGTCTTCGGCCTGTACTCGAAGGGCTTCCGCGCCGGCGGTTTCTCCGGCCGGCCGGGCACCTACGAAGCCGCCTCGACGGCCTACGACCCGGAGACCGTCGATAACTACGAGGTGGGCATCAAGTCGGAGTGGATGGACCACCGCCTGCGCCTGAACGCTTCGGCCTACTTGATGAAGTACAAGGACAAGCAGGAGGAACAGAGCGTCCCGACCTCGACAGGCACCGGCCAACAGACCATCGTGTTCAATGCGTCGACCGCCGAGATCAAGGGACTCGAGGTGGACCTGCTGATGTTGCCGGCGACAGGATGGACGCTGGCCTTCACGCTGGGCCTGCTTGATTCCAAATATACGGACTTCACCGAACTTGACGACACGACACCGGATCCGACCGACGTGGTGGACATCAGCTATCTCAAGCTGCGTCGCGCCCCAGACGTCACCGCGACGATCACGCCGAGTTACGAGTGGCCGGCGCTCGGTGGCCAGATGTCGGTACAGGCCAGCTGGCATTACATCGACAAGCTGGAGCTGACCTTCTACAACTCGCCGCAGGGTCACAACCCGTCCCAGGATATTGTGGATGCCTCGATCAACTACCAGCGCAACAACACCCTAATCAGCCTGTGGGGTGCGAACCTTACTGACGAGGATTCGTGGTCGCAGGCCTACGACGTCGGCACCAGCCGGACATTCCCAGGTTATTGGACCTACGGGACGACGCGTCCGCCGAAGACGTACGGCCTGCGGATTACGCAGACGTTCTGAACCCGCCTTGTGAGCGGCACGCAGCCCGGAAAGGGCTGCGTGCCGGCTCGCCCGTCCACAACCGAGTGACAGAGATGGACAGTCCGGGTAGCAGCGCAGTTCTGGTCGAGCGGCAGGACAGGGTCGGGTGGATCACGCTCAACCGGCCCCAGTCGATCAATGCGATCAATGATGCGGTGCGACAGGAGTTACCCGCCGCACTGCATGCGTTCGATGAGGATCCTGAAGTCCGTGTCATCTTGCTGCGGGGCGCCGGTCCCCGCGGCTTCTGCGCTGGTGCTGACCTGAAGGAAAAGCGGACGGGCGAAAGTCCAATGGCCGTACGCGGGCCGCAGGGTCACTCCACGTGGATTGAATCCTTCGATCGCGTCAGCAAGCCCGTGATTGCGGCCATCCACGGCTTTTGCCTGGGCGGTGGGCTGGAGATTGCGCTCGCCTGCGACCTGCGGATCGCTTCGCCGGATGCCGTCTTCGCGCTGCCCGAGAGCGGACTCGGGCTGATTCCCGGCGGTGGCGGCACGCAGCGCCTGCCGAGAATCGTCGGTCTTGGCAAGGCGCTGGACCTGTTGCTGACCGGCGATCGAATCGATGCCGGCGAAGCTTATCGCTGCGGCCTGGTCTCGCGGCTGGCATCGAAGGCCGAGGCGCTCGCTGCCGAGGCCGGTGAACTGGCGATGCGTATCGCGGCGCGGCCACCGATGGCAACGCGGTTCGTCAAGCAAGCGGCGCGAACCGGCGCCGGGCTCGCTCTCGACGAGGGATTCCGTATCGAACGGGATCTCTTTGTATTGCTGCTGTCGACGGAGGACCACCTGGAAGCCGCCGCGGCCTTCCGGGAAGGACGCGCCCCCGTATTCAGGAACAAGTGACAAGAGGAACCAGCATGCGGACGAGTTCCGTGACCGAGGGCGTGGTGGTGGTCGGGGCCGGCCTGATGGGCACGGGCATCGCCCACGCGTTTGCCACGGCAGGCCATGCGGTGACGCTGGTCGACGTTTCCCCGGCGGCGCTTGAGGCGGCCACGGGCTCAATCCGCAAGATACTGGCAGACGGCGTCCGGCTGTCCAAGTTGACAGAACAGGATGCGCGCGCTGCGATTGAGCGGGTTGCAACCAGCACCGAACTGGCGGGATCACTGGAAGGCAGGAACATCGAGCTGCTGCTCGAGACCGCCATCGAGTCAATCACCGTCAAGACAGGCATCGTGCGCGAGGCGGATCGCCTGCTGCCGGACGAAGCCGTGATCGCGACCAACACCTCGGCATTGAGCGTGACGGAAATCGCGGCTGCGACGACCCGGGCCGACCGGGTGGTCGGCATGCACTTCTTCAATCCCGTGCACAAGATGAAGCTGCTCGAGATCGTGCGCGGCGTGGCCACCAGCGACAAGACGATCGCCCGCGCGCGCGCCTGGGGCGAATCGATCGGCAAGACGTCGATCCTCGTGAACGAGTCGCCCGGGCTGACCACCAGCCGCATGTCGGCGCTGATGGGCAATGAGGCGATGTACATGTTGATGGAAGGCACGGCCAGTGCCGAGGACATCGACACCGCGCTGCGCCTCGGCTTCAATCATCCGATGGGCCCGCTGGAGCTTGGCGACCTCACGGGCTGGGACACGCGTCTCGCAGTGCTGCAGTACCTGCACGAGACGCTGGGCGAAAAATTCAGGCCGTGCCCGCTGATCATCAAAATGGTCAAGGCGGGCCGCCTCGGCCGGAAGGCGGGCAAAGGGGTCTACGAGTACGTCGACGGGCAGCGCGTTCCGGGCTCGGGCCTGAGCGTCAGGTGATGCGCGAAGTCGTGATCGTCGAGGCGGCCAGGACGCCGATCGGCAAGTTTCGCGGCGGGTTGCGCGACGTCCGGGCGGATCACCTTGGGGCGATCGTGCTCAATGAGCTTGTGCGCCGCGCGGGCATCGAGTCGCAACGTGTCGACGACGTCGTGTTCGGATGCGTCACTCAGGTCGGCGAGCAGTGCGGCAACATCGCGCGGACCGCGCTGCTGAGTGCCGGCTGGCCGGAGACGATTCCGGGCATGACGGTCGATCGCAAGTGCGGGTCCTCGGAAGCCGCGATCCATGTGGCATTCGGCCAGATCCTGGCCGGGATCTGTGACGTCGTCGTCGCGGGCGGCGCGGAGAACATGAGTCGCGTGCCGATGGGCGGCAATCGCGACGTGCATGGCCAGCCATTCGGGTGGAAGCTGCTGGAGCGGTTTGAACAAGTGCCTCAGGGGGAGGCGGCTGAACGCGTATCAGACCGTTGGGGCCTCACTCGCGCCGA
>CAZYTR010000073.1:0-1974 GCA_964650365.1 uncultured Alcaligenaceae bacterium
GCTCCCGGTTCCTACCTCGAGGATCTTGTCGGTCTTGCGGATGCCCAGTTCCTGCAGCATGCGCGCTTCGACTTTGGGCGCGAGCATGACTTCTCCGTGACCCAGCGGAATTTCCATGTCGGCAAAGGCCAGCGCGCGGTACTTCTCGGGCACGAACTCTTCGCGCTTGATCGTCAAGAGCAGATCCAGAACGGTCTGATCCAGCACTTCCCATGGACGGATCTGGCTCTCGACCATGTTCAAGCGCGCTTGTTCCAGATCCATGACCGCTGCTCGTGCCGCGAAGTTTTTTGAAGGCTTGCAATTATCACACAATTCAATTAGCGTCAGCATTGCGTTGGGGGTCCTCCGCGCCATTCGTTTTCGCAGACGCGTGTGCAACGTTGATGCGAAAACAAGTGGCCGGGTGGTGAGAAAAACCCTTCGGACCTGTACGGGTAATGCCGATGCAGGGAAGCGCCCCGAGTTTTATTTCTCGCGCTTCCTTTTCCTTGCCAGTTTTGTGGAGCGCGCCATGAATGCCAATCCCAAGTTTCTGAACACCACGGCCCACGTCGACGAGGCCGCGATCAAGCCTTTGCCGAGTTCACGCAAGGTGTACGTGCAGGGCTCGCGCGCGGACATCCGCGTGCCGATGCGCGAAATCAGCCAGAGCGACACGCCGGCGAGTTTCGGCGCCGAGCACAACCCGCCGATCTTCGTCTACGACACCTCCGGCCCTTACACCGACCCCGGCGCCGCCATCGACATCCGCAATGGCCTGCCGCCGCTTCGGGAGGTATGGATCACGGAGCGCAACGACACCGAAACGCTGGCCGGACCGTCATCGATTTTTGGACGCGTGCGCCTGCAGGATCCGGCGCTGGCGCAGATGCGCTTCAACCTGAAGCGCACACCGCGACGCGCAAAATCCGGCATGAACGTGACCCAGATGCACTACGCGCGCCGTGGCATGGTCACTCCCGAAATGGAGTTCATCGCCATCCGCGAGAACCAGCGCCGCGACCAGCTTTCGGATCTGCTGACGCGGCAGCATCCGGGAGAGTCTTTTGGCGCCGCGCTTCCGAAATTGATCACTCCGGAGTTCGTGCGCGACGAGGTGGCGCGTGGGCGCGCCATCATCCCCGCGAACGTCAACCATCCGGAATCCGAGCCGATGATCATCGGCCGCAACTTCCTGGTGAAGATCAACGCCAATATCGGAAATTCGGCGCTCGGGTCCAGCATCCAGGAAGAAGTCGAGAAGATGACCTGGGCGATCCGCTGGGGCGGCGATACGGTAATGGACCTTTCGACCGGCAAGCACATCCACGAGACCCGGGAGTGGATCGTCCGCAACGCGCCGGTTCCGATCGGCACCGTGCCGATCTACCAGGCGCTGGAGAAAGTCGACGGCAAGGCCGAAGAACTGACCTGGGAGATTTTTCGCGACACGCTCATCGAGCAGGCCGAACAGGGCGTCGACTACTTCACCATCCATGCCGGCGTGCGCCTTGCCTACGTCCCGCTGACCGCAAAGCGGATGACCGGCATCGTCTCGCGCGGCGGTTCGATCCTCGCCAAGTGGTGCCTCGCGCATCACCAGGAGAACTTCACCTACACGCACTTCCGCGATATTTGCGAGATCATGCGCGCCTACGACGTGTCGTTTTCGCTCGGCGACGGTTTGCGTCCCGGCTCGATCGCCGACGCCAACGACGAGCCGCAATTCGCCGAGCTCAAGACGCAAGGCGAGCTGACGAAGATCGCGTGGGAGTACGACGTCCAGGTGATGAATGAAGGCCCCGGCCATGTGCCGATGCATCTGATTCGCGAAAACATGGAAAAGCAGCTCGAGTGGTGCAGCGAAGCGCCGTTCTACACCCTCGGTCCGCTGACCACCGACGTGGCGCCCGGCTACGACCACATCACGTCGGCGATCGGCGCGGCCATGATCGGGTGGTATGGCACGGCGATGCTGTGCTACGTGACGCC
>CAZYTR010000074.1:0-2063 GCA_964650365.1 uncultured Alcaligenaceae bacterium
CCATCGGCATCATCTGCGGACAATTGCCTTGGTTTCTCCCTGCTCCTTGCTCCCTGCATCTCCAGTGGGGTGGCCAAATCTCTTCTTTCATTCGCATGTCCGCTGTGTTACAAACGAACCTATACAAAACAGCAGTCCGGAATGTGTCAACAGGTTTGAGACAACGGCCTTCGGAATTTAGTGTAGCAACTGCGCTGAATGCGGAATGATTTTTTGTTCTCTGGGGGCTTGCCCCCAGACCCCCAGGATTTTGTCAGGCATGACAAGGGTGTCCAAGGGGTGTTGCAGCGGTGTGTCCGCTGCGGTACATTCGCGCCTGTCCGGTGAAACGGAGTTGAGCTCTGCGGGGACGCAACTCGACGAGGGATAACCGGGCCAAGGGTGCGCCAAGTGCACCTCGGGCTTCTGTGGACAATGCGTCTCCGGAAGCCTTTTTTCTTGCGCCGCGCTCACGGGTGGCGGCGGATTGATCCAGACCGCCGTCGGCAGCGCCGGTGGCGCGGGCCAGCCCTGTACAAAACGCTCCGGATGGGCCGCATAGGCCACGCTGAGCGTTCGCTGACGCTCGTCACGCACGCGCGCCGCCGCGCCATAATGCAACATCGCCGGCGTCACGAGACCGATCCCGCTGTGATAGTGCTCGTCGTTATACCATGAGAAGAATCGCCCGCAAAAACTGTGCGCCTGCTCGAAGCCGGCGAACCGGTCCGGGAATTCCGGCCAATACTTCATGGTCTTGAACTGGCTCTCCGAAAACGGATTATCGTTCGACACCTGCGGACGGCTATGCGACTTCGTCACCCCGAGCGACGCCAAAAGCTGCGCCACGCCGTGTGAAGTCATCGACGGCCCACGATCGCTGTGGATCGTCAGTTGCTCTTCCACGACGCCCTGCTTGACCACCGTTTCGCGAATCAAGCGTCGCGCCAGGTCCGCGCTCTCGCGGTGCGCCAGCATCCAGCCCACTACGTAACGACTGAAGATGTCCAGGATCACGTACAGGTAGTAATAGGTCCATTTTTGCGGGCCTAACAGCTTCGTGATGTCCCAGGACCAGACCTGCTTCGGGCCGGTGGCGAGGAGTTCCGGCTTCTGGTATTGCGGATGTCGCAGCTGATTGCGCCGCTCGCGCGTCGATTGGTCTTGCTGCAAAATCCGGTACATCGTCCGCACCGAACAGTGATACCGGCCCGCGTCGAGTTCCGCCGCGTAGACCTCGCGCGGCGCCCGGTCGCAGTAACCCGCGCTGTTGAGCAGCGCGCGCACCGCGTCACGCTCGGTACTACTCAGCGCGCGTGGGGAGCGCGCTTTACGCGGCGGCTTTGGCTGAGATGTCGCCTGGCCGTCGCGCTGGCGATAGAACGTGGCTCGCGCCACGCCCAGCGCCACGCACGCTGGCCGCACGCCAACGTCTTGACTGAGCTCCTTCGTGGCGATCATGCGCTCCTCCCTTCCTCCGGCGGGTCGGTCGGGTTCCCCAGCATCTCGGCAACTTTTTTTTGAACCTCGATGATCGTCTCCGCCTGCTTGAGACGGTGTGTGAGCCGTGCGTTCTCCCGCCGCAGGCGTTCCAGTTCTTTACGCTCGGCAGCGTTGGCCAGCGCCTTGCGTCCCCGCTTCTGAGGCGTCAGGGCAGCGAGGCCGCCTGCGTCACGCTGCTTGCGCCACGTTGTCAGGTGGGACGAATAGAGCCCCTCGCGACGCAACAGCTCGCCGAGTTGGCCGCTTGCCTGGCAACGCTCCGCCTCGGCCAGAATCCGCAGCTTGTACGCCGCATCGAACCGCCGCCGTCGCGCTTTCTCCAGAACTTCCGGCGAACCAACGGAGCCATTTCGCTCCTGCCCATCCTGCCTGTCTTGCTGATCCATCACGAACAACCTCCTGGCCCTCTACAGTAATAAAAGGACAGGCAGTTGTCTCACCTAGATTGGCACAGAGGGGGATTAGATGCAGCCGCAACATAGCAACCAATCAACCCCGGCCCCAAGCACCGGGGTTTTTCTTTTCAGTCGGACCGAATTGCCCGAAGGAGTCCACTTTCAGCGTGACGTCGCCTAGGTCTG
>CAZYTR010000075.1:0-1840 GCA_964650365.1 uncultured Alcaligenaceae bacterium
GTTCGCCCCTCACCCCTCACCCCTCACGCCTCACCCCTCACCCCTCACGCCTCGCGCCTCTCGCCTCACGCCTCACGCGCATCGCATTTCACTCTCCGTGTTCGTTGCAGCATGGCCTTCAGATTCGCGGCAAGGTGGAAGCCCTGCTCACTGCCGCAGGCTTTGAACTGACTGCGGTACCGGATTCGCACCTGTGCTGCGGATCGGCGGGGACCTATTCCATTCTCCAGCCCGAGCTGTCGCAGAAACTTCTGAAGAACAAGGTCGACGCCCTCGAGTCGGAAAAACCGGCACTACTTGCGACGGCGAATATCGGGTGCCTGACCCACATTCAGAGCGGCACCGCCCTGCCCGTCAGGCATTGGATCGAGCTGCTGGACGAGAGACTGGAAAACTAGTCACGGTCGACGCCAAGACAACACGCCGTGAAGCGGCTTGTTGCGGCGGACACTAACCTTCGGACGCCCGGCTTACTAGGCGACGGCGAATCGACCCGGCCAATGCTGCTGCGGCAAGAAAAATGACCGAGTAGCCGAGCAGGAAAGCAGCCCCAAGTAAGAACAGCGGGCCGATGCGCAGAAAGCTCAACTCGTATGCGAGCTGCCCGACGAGCGACCCGAGGTATAGCGCCCACAGCGGTCGCGGAGTGACCGCGCCAGCCACCAAACCGGCAACAACCAGCGCGCCGACATAGAACAGGCCATCGGCGTCCCAAGGCTCCTGATGCCCGGTGAGCCACGGCGACAGCGCCCACACCAGTGCGCCAGAAACAGCAGACACCAGCACCGTTATCCACGCGCGCGGCTTCATTTGCTTATTGCCGGTTCACGCCCGACTCTCAGTTTCTTGACGACTTGTCAGCCTCGATTGTTTGATCCACACACGTCTTGATTTTCGCCGCACCCAGGCGCCCGAACTCTGCCTTGCATTTCTCCATCGATGAGTCGTGTTCTCTCCCGTAATTCGCAAGCGCCGTCTCTGCTTCGATGTCCTTGTCGATGCACAGCTGCACCGCCCACCATCCCTTCACTTCCTTGCCGCGCGAGCAACGCGCAACGATTTCCCTGACCGCAGCCGGGTACTGCGACACCGCCGCGCGAGCCGCCAGGTTGTCGTCTATGCAAATCTGGATCGCTTCAACGCCAAACTCGGCAACGGAGAAATGGCAACCGGTAACAATCTCATCGTCGTCATCTGCCCAGGTAACCGGGGAAGCCAGTAACAGCATCGCTGCGAACAGAATCCGTCTCATGGGCAATGACTCTCCAACGGGTCGGACCACGATATGACTCGCCCTTACTCTGATAAAGGTTCCGCCAAGCGCCTGAATCGTTCCTCTGATGCGATCCTATCTTACCGGACCAATGCGTTGCGGAGGTACGACCCGACTCAGGCTTAGTTGAATCCCGAATCACATCGCCGTCGATGATGCGTCCGCTAGGCGGGGTTCGCTCATTTGCCGGCGGGCCCCACGCGTCTTCCGCCACAGAAAGCCCAGGATCAGTGAAGGGTACGGGAAGGGTACAGGGTGAGTCTGCACAACAATGCCTGAGCGGCTCACTGCGCGCCGTTGACATGGCGATCGTCAGGGCGTAGCGTCATTTCGATCGTTTTCTCTCCTCGCCTGTATCGCAAGGCGAGAAATTCGTCGCGTCGCAGCGCTGGCTACTGGGTCGCAACGGCATCCCGTGTCGAAACAACCATCTTCGGAGGAGGTAGATCATGCCAAAGTACCTGATCGAAGCGTCTTACACGTTGGAAGGCCTCAAGGGCATCATGAAGACCGGCGGAAGCGCGCGGCGCGCGGCCGTGAAGAAGGCGGTGGAGAGCATCGGCGGCA
>CAZYTR010000076.1:0-2193 GCA_964650365.1 uncultured Alcaligenaceae bacterium
CCCGCGAGCGAGCGTTTTCCGTGCGTGTCGCGGATTTCCCTGAGCCGGCCGGCGGCCAGATCGAGCGCCTCGTCCCAGCTCGCCTCGCGGAACACTTCGAGAAAATTGTCCGGGTCGACGACGAAATCGGCGCTCTTCGGCTTGCCGGGTTTGCGGATCAGCGGCTTGGTGAGGCGCTGCCGGCTATGCACGTAGTCGAAACCGTAGCGCCCTTTCACACACAGCCGTCCATGGTTGGCGGGGCCGTCGCGCCCCTGCACGTGCAGGATTCGGTCGTCCTTGACGTGGTAGGTAAGCTGGCAGCCCACGCCGCAATACGGACAGACGGAATCGACCGTCTTGTCGGGCACCTGCATTCCCACGCCGCGCGCAGGCATCAGCGCTCCCGTGGGACAGGCCTGGACACATTCGCCGCAGGCCACGCAGGTCGAATCGCCCATGGCGTCGTCGAAATCGAAAACGATCTGCGATTCTGACCCGCGGAAAGCATAACCGATCACGTCGTTGACCTGTTCCTCGCGGCAGGCGCGCACGCAACGTGTGCACTGGATGCAGGCATCGAGATTGACCGCTATCCCGGGATGCGACAGGTCCGCCTTGGGCTGGTGGCGCCTCGCAAAGCGCGGCTTGCCGACTTTCAGATTACGGGCCCACAGATCGAGTTCGGAATCCCGCGAATACTTCTGCTCGGGCATGTCGGAAAGAAGCAGTTCCAGAATCATCTTCTGCGCGGCCACCGCCCGCGGGTTCTTCGATTCGACTTCCATTCCGGCCTGCGGCGCGCGGCAGCATGAGGGCGCCAGCACCCGCTCGCCCTTGATCTCCACCATGCAGGCACGGCAGTTGCCGTCGGGACGATAGCCGGCCTTGTAGCACAAATGCGGAATATCGACGCCGTAGCGCTGCGCCGCCTGCAGAATGGTTTCGCCCGGCGCGGCGTGAATCTCCGTGCCGTCGAGCTTGAACGCGATCATCTCGCTACGCTGATTCATTTGTTGGCCGCAATCCTACTAAACCTTCGACGCAAAGATTCCTTTTTATACCCCCTTGAGGGGTGCGCAAAGGCGCAAAGAAAATCCAAGAAAAAGAAAACTTTTCGAAAACTTTAATCTTCCGCCTTCGTGGGTGATTTGAACAAGTCATGACGTCTGTGCCCTTCTTTGCGTCTTTGCGCCTTTGCGTCAATTATTTTTCAATTCGTGAGAAAAGTATTTGATGACACAGCGCACGGGATTCGGTGCGGCCTGTCCCAGGCCGCAGATCGACGCATCCGCCATTGCCTGCGACAGTTCTTCCAGCAGCTCCCTGTCCCAGTTGTCCTTCTGCATCAACTGCAGCGCCTTGGCTGTGCCGACGCGGCAGGGCGTGCACTGGCCGCAGGATTCGTCGGAGAAGAACGCCATGAGATTGCGTGCGGCGTCGGCCGCGCGATCCCGGTCCGACAGGATCACCACCGCTGCGGAGCCGATGAAACAGCCGTATTCGTTCAGCGTATCGAAGTCCAGCGGTATGTCGCCCATCGAAGCCGGAAGGATGCCACCCGACGCGCCGCCCGGCAGGTAGGCGTAGAACGCATGTCCCGGAACCATCCCGCCGCAGTACTCCGCGATCAATTCTTTCACTGTAATCCCGGCGGGCGCCAGATGCACGCCCGGCCTTGCCACGCGTCCGCTCACCGAGAATGAACGCAGGCCCTTGCGGCCATGGCGTCCCTGGGAGGCGAACCACTCCGCGCCCTTTTCCAGGATGTCACGCACCCAAAAGAGCGTTTCCATGTTGTGCTCGAGCGTCGGCCGCCCGAACAGACCGACCTGCGCCACGTAAGGCGGGCGCAGCCGCGGCATGCCGCGCTTGCCTTCGATCGATTCGATCATCGCCGACTCTTCACCGCAGATGTAGGCGCCGGCGCCACGGCGCAGATGGATTGGCGGCAACGCGCAGGGCTGCGCCTTTCTGAGCACGGCGAGTTCCCTTTCCAGGATTTCGCGGCAGCCGGCATATTCATCACGCAGATAAACGTAAATTTCCGCACAGCCTGTGGCCCAGGCCGCCATGAGCATGCCGTCAAGAAACCGGTGCGGATCGCGTTCGAGATACCAGCGATCCTTGAACGTGCCGGGTTCGCCTTCGTCGATGTTGACCGCCAGCAGTCGCGGCGCGGGCTCGGCCCAGACGATGCGCCACTTTCGCCCG